>NZ_CP021081.1:360000-689583 GCF_003444775.1 Deinococcus ficus
CGGCGTGACCGCCGCCACGCCCGACCCGGAACTGCTGCGCACCCTGGAGCACGCCGACGCCCAGCGCCTGAGCCGCATCGTGCTGGAAGGCGAGGACGCCGAACTGCTCACCGGCGACCCGGTCACCGGCATCCTCGACGCGGCCGAACGCTGCGGCGCGGACCTGATCGTGGTCGGCACGCACGCCCAGGGCGCCCTGGAGCACTTCTTCCTGGGCAGCAGCGCCGAGAAGATCGTCAGCCGCAGCCGCATCCCGGTCCTGACCGTCCGCCACCCCTGACCCAGGGGCAATAACTAAGGGCGCCCCGAGTAGTGGGGGCGCCCTTTCGCTGCGGCTGGAGATCAGGGGGTGGACGGTGTGGCCGGGCTGCTCTCCCCATCCTGGAATTCCCCGGTGATCGTGCCGCCCTCCGGTTTCACGGAGTACACCTCGTTCCGGTCCAGGTAGTACAGGATCACCCCGGCGCGGAACACGTCCTTGCCCAGCACGCTCTCCGCCGGCTGTTCCGGCGTGCCGTACAGCCGCGCCAGGTTCGCCGTGTCGTCGTACTCCACGCGCGCGGCCCTGCTCACGCGGCCGCCCTTGCTGCGCAGCTCCACGTTCCCGATCAGGACGGTCTTCTCCTCGTCCACGTTCACGTCGATCCGGTCACTCTTCCCACTCAGGGAATCCTCGCCGTTCTCCCGGGCGAACGTGATCGGTCCGTCAATGCGGGCCACGCCGTCCGTCTCGTCGTACACGAGCTTCTGGCCGCGCAACTGGGTTTTGCCCTGCGTCACGAACACGGTGTCCGGCGCAGGCTTTGGGCTGACCTCCACCGCGCAGCGGGCCAGCCGCTCCTTGGCGCCTTCCGGAACCTCGTCCAGGAACCGGGCCGTACCGGCACTGGCCTCCACCCGCCCATCTCCTGCCTCGCCGTTCTCGCGGGTCCGCTGCGTCACGACCGCCAGCGGAACGCGGATCACGTTCTTGTCGATCGTGATCCGTACTCCCTCAGGGCCAGTCTCACTGAACACTGCCACGCTCGGCGCGTTTTCCGGCTCGTCCTCCTGCGGGCCGCATAGGGCGAACACCCCGGTTTCCGCGGAGGCCGAGGTCCTCTGGATCAGGATCTCGCGGTCCTTGTCATCCTTGCCTTTGCGCACCAGCGACAGGCTGGGCGGGCGCTCCTCGCCGGCAGGCTCCGCGTCGGAGGCCGGTTCGCTCGGTTCCGCCTCCGGCTGTTCAGTCGGGGGCGCGGCCACCTGCGCCTGCACCCAGACTGCCGGTGACAGGGCGCCCAGAGTCAGACTGACTCCGAGCACCAGTCGGCCCAGCTGTTGTCGTGTGATGTGCAGCACCCGGCCTCCTTCCCCTGAGCTTACTTCTCGCTGCGCAGTTTGAACTGTTCCGCCGGGATCTTGAATGTCGCCACCTGACGCACGCGGGCCAGATCCGTCCGCTGCTCCAGGATGCCGGCCCGCACCGTGGCCTTGCTCTTGCTGTCCACACTCACGGCGTTCCCCACCACGTACGCCACGTCCTTCTTGTCGTCGTAGTACACGGCGTCTCCGGTGGTGGTCAGGTTGCCCTGCACGATCTTGACCTTGCCTTTCACGTACAGCGTCTTGGCCTTGGTCAGCGCCCGCACTTCCTGCCCGGTGATGGTGAGCTCCTTGCGGTTGCCCTTGGCGGCGCGGGTCAGGCTGGGGGTCCCGGTGAGCTGCGCGAGTTCCTTGTCCTCGTCGAAGACCAGCTTGTCGGCCTTGCCGCTCTGCGCGCCGTTGGTCAGGCTCACGCTGCCGGTGCTGGTGGACATGTTGTTGTCCACGTCCAGGCTCATCTGGGTGGCCTTGATGCTCACCGTGTCGCCGTCCTCCTTCTTCTCGGGCACGAAGGTGGCCTGCGCGCCGCCGGTCAGGATGCCGGTACCGTCCGCTTCGCTGTACACGAGCTTCTCGCCGCCGGCGGTCAGGCGGCCGCGGGTGACCTGCACGTTCCCGCCGAAGGTCGCGGTGCGCTTGCCCTTGGCTTCGACCAGCGCCTGGCCGCTGGGCGCGGTCAGGCTGGCCTGCTGGGATTTGATCTTCAGGGTGCTGACGGTGCCGGTGACGTTCCCCGTGTAGTTCCACGGGCCGGTGCGCATGTTCGACGCGGCGGACAGGGTGCCCTGAATGTCGATCAGGCGTTTTTGCACGGCGCCGGTCTGCGCGAGCACGCCGGTGAGGGTGGTGGACAGGGCGAGGGTCAGGAACACGGATTTGATGGCGGATTTTTTCATGGTGGAGGTCTCCTCAGGGGGTCGGTCGGTTCAGGGCGTGCGGGCGGGGACGCGCTGGCCGTTCAGGCACACTTCCGGGGCGTCCAGGTCCGCGCGCATGTGCACGGCGGCGTCTTTCAGGATGTTGAAGTCGTAATCCATGGCCAGCGGCTCGATGTCCGCGGTCATGGAGGCGCTGTTCACAGTGGCTTTCGGAGCGGTGAACCCGTACCCCTGCTCGATCTTCACGGGCTTGTCACGGGTGCCGGTCAGGACGATGTCGGCACACTCCTTCACGAGCTGCAATTTCGCCTGCGGCATCAGCATGTTGTCCTGACTGTCGATGGTGATGCCCTGCGCCAGCAGCCGGGCGTCCAGGTGCTCCTCGCCGCTGAACGCGCCGTCCGGGCCGCGGTCACGGAGCAGGCGTTCCCCGGTGCCCAGGCCGGTCAGGGTCGTCTCGCCCTTCACCGGGTCGTTCGTGACCTGCCGCGCGGTGAAGGTCCACACGGCGTCCTGGTCGCGGGCCGGGTACAGGTCCAGGCTGACGTCCTGCAGGGTGGCGGCCGTCTGCGCGCCGGCGCGGTTGCCGGTGGGCAGCAGCGTGAACAGCACAGAGGCACCCAGGATGCCCGCCAGGGTCAGGCCGCCCAGGCGGGTCAGGTTCACACCCGCCCGCGCCGCCGGCTGGGGCCGGATTTCCCTGCGCCTGGTGGGCGCTTCCTGGTTCTGCTGGGGCTGTGGCACGTCAGGCAATCTAAGGGCGCCCTTCATGAGAGTGGTGGGGTACAGCTGACTCGACATGGGAACTCACCCCGGCGCCCATTCGCGCCCCGGGTACGCTGTCTGACGTGATCGACACGCACTGCCATCTGGACTACCTGGACGACCCCGCCAGCGCCCGCGGGGAACTGGGCCTGAGCGCCATGGTCTGCATCGGCGCGAGCCCGGAACATGCCCGGAATGCTGTGGCCCTGGCCGAACAGTACCCGGACGTGTATGCCACGGTGGGCCTGCACCCCACCGATGCGGCCCAGGACAGCCCGGCGGCGCGTGCCGAACTGGAGGCCTTGCTCCGTCACCCGCGGGTGGTCGGGGTGGGGGAGAGCGGCCTGGACGACTACTGGGACGACACCCAGCGGCCCGCGCAGCTCGCCGCGTTCGAATGGCAGCTGGACCTCGCGCAGCGCCACGGCCACCCCCTCGTGATCCACACCCGTGACAAGGCCGGGCAGGACAGCGCCCACCGGGGCGTGATGGACGTGCTGTGCGCCTGGCCGGACGTGGCCGTGATCCTCCACTGCTTCAGCGGCCACCCCGCCCTACTGCATTTCGCCCTGGACCGCGCGGCCCCCACCTTCCTGGGCTTCGCGGGCAACACCACGTATAAGAATGCGCCCGACATCCACGCCGCCGCCCGCACCGTGCCCCTGGACCGTCTGCTGCTAGAGACCGACGCGCCCTTCCTCGCCCCCGTCCCGAAACGCGGCAAGCCGAACCGGCCCGGGTACGTCCGGCACACCCTGGAGTTCATCGCGAACCTGCGCGGCCTGGACCCGGCCGAACTGGAGCGCATGACGGATGCCAATGCCCGCCGGGTCTACCGCCTGCCGGGCCATTGAGCGACAGATCCTCCAGAGTGCCTGGCCTCTGCCCGGGGTCGTGAAGTCCCGGTGAGGAAAAAGTGATTTCCGCTTGCTTCTTCACGGAATCACAGCGTATTCTTCACGCTGTATCAAATCACGAAACTCACCTGAGTGAACGTCCTCGCGTTCCAGCCCACGCTCGTATTGATCCTCCGGCCATCCCCGGTGGTGTCAGACGGCCTGTCCTGTTCCCCGCAGAAGGAGACCCCATGAACCGACTTCGCATGCTTTCCGCGCTCACCCTGACTGGAATGATGCTGGCCAGTTGCGGCCCCACGGCCGACACGACTGCTCCCACCATCAGCCTGGACGCCACCCCGGCCACCGTCACCGCCGCGGGCTCCGTAAACCTCAAGGCCACCGCCACGGACGCTGGCGGCGTCAGCAAGGTCACCTTCTACCGGGGAGCCACGGAACTGTGCGTGGACACGACTGCACCCTACGAATGCACCACCACCGTTGCCGCTGCCGACAACGGCACGATCACCTACCGCGCCGTTGCCACCGACACTGCCGGCAACACCGCCGAGGCGACCGACAGCGTGATGGTGACCATCCCCGTTGTGGTGCCTGACACCACCGCCCCCACCATCACGCAGGTGGACGTTACGAGCAACAGCGTGAGCAGCTACACCGTGAACGCCACCGCGACGGACAACGTGGGCGTCAGCAAGATCGAGTTCTACCTGGACGGCGAACTGGTTAGCACGGACACCGCTGCCCCCTACAGCGCCGACCTGTCCTTCACCGCTGCCAGCAACGGTGAGCACACGGTTGTCGTCAAGGCGTACGACGCCGCCGGCAACGTCAGCACCTCCAGCCAGACCTTTACAGTCAACATCGACGCCACCAAACCCTCCGTGAGTCTCCAGGGCGCCCCGGTCACCCTCACCGAACCTGGCGACGTGACCCTGACTGCCACCGCCTCCGACGACCAGGGTGTGATCAAAGTCGAGTTCTACGACAACGGCACCCTGATCGCCACGGACACCGAAGCCCCCTACACCACGGTCCGCAGCTACACTGCGGCGGACAACGGCACCCACACCATGATCGCCCGCGCCTACGACGCCCAGGGCAACACCGCGGACGCCACCACTACCATCACGGTGGACGTGGACACCACCGCGCCCACTGTGGTCGGTGCCGCTGTGCCAAGCATCCTGACCATGCCCGGTACCGCCACCTTCACCGCCACCGCCACCGACGACCGTGGCGTGACCAAAGTCGAGTTCTACGACAACGGCACCCTGATCGCCACGGACACCGAAGCCCCCTACACCACCAGCCGGGCCTACGCGTTCGCCGACAACGGCGTGCACACCATCAACTTCAAGGCCTACGACGCCCAGGGGAACGTGGGCACCGAGAGCGCCATCGTGACAGTTGCGATCACGGACGCAAACGAACCCAACGACAGCATCGACCTGGCAACCACCCTGACCATTGGCGGTACGCCCATTGATGGAACGGTCGCTGGTCAGGGCCGCGACATGGATTACTTCAAGTTCGACGCGGCCGCAGGCGACATGCTCAAGCTGACCGTGAAGAGCGTCAGCGTGAACTCCGGCAGCACCCTCGACCCCTACGTTGAGATCCTGATGCCGGACGGCAAGACCATCCTTGAAAAGGATGACGACAGCGGCGTCGGCCTGGAGTCCGAAATCCGCTTCAATGCCCCCGCCACCGGCACCTACACCGTGATCGTGACCAGCTTCGACATCCACGACGACCCCGAAGCGGCTGACGACAAGGCCACCAACACCTACCAGATTGCCCTGACCCGCCGCTGAGCCCGTCTCAACTGTGAAGGAGTAAACCCGTGAAGAACACTGTCAAAATGCTCGGTCTGCTCAGTCTGTCCCTGGTGCTGGGCGCCTGCGGTCAGAACGCCACCACCCCCACTGCAGGCTCGGCCAAGCCCATTCCCGCTGCGCTGCGCGACGCCGGTCAGCAGAGCGCGAAGTGGTTCGTGGAACTGGAAGGCGACCCCACCAGCCTGAGTGGCCAGAGCGTCCTCAGCCAGCAGGCCACCTTCCGCACCCAGGCCCTCAGCCGCAGCATCCGCTATCAGGAAGTGCAGAGCTTCAGCACCCTGTTTAACGGCTTCAGCGTGATCGCCACCGGCGCTGAAATCAACCGCATCTCCCAGATGCCCGGCGTGCTTGGCGTGTACCCCATCCATGAAGTTCAGCTGCCCCCCACCGTGCGCGGCGAGAACGGCAACCTCAGCCCCGACATGTTCTACGCCACTGGCATGACCGGCGCTGACATCGCTCAGAACGAACTCGGGCTGACTGGCAAGGGCGTCAAGGTCGGCGTGATCGACTCCGGGATTGACGTGGACCACCCCGCCTTCCAGGGCCGCATCGTGGCCGGCTACGACTTCGTCGGTGACGACTATGGCAAGGACGGCAAGTACGTGGCCGTGCCCGACAACAACCCCGACGACTGCGGCGGCCACGGCACGCACGTCGCCGGGATCATCGGCGGGAACGACCCCAGCAACACGCGCAATGGTGTGGGCTTCAAAGGCGTGGCCCCCGACGTCAGCTTCGGCGCCTACCGCATCTTCGGCTGCTCCGGCAGCAGCTACGACGACGTGATCCTCGCCGCGATGGAACGCTCCTACACGGACGGCATGCAGGTCGTCAACATGAGCCTGGGCAGCGCCTTCGACAACTGGAAGGAAACCCCCCTCGCCAAAGCCGCCGACCGCCTCGTGAAGAAAGGCGTGATCGTCGTGGCCTCCGCCGGGAACAGTGGCGCCAACGGCCAGTACAGCATGGGCGGCCCGACCATGGGCGACCAGGTGATCTCTGTCGCATCCGTGGACAACGCGAAGATCGAGCTCGAGAGCTTCACCGTCACCCCCGACGGCAGCAAGATCGGCTTCTACGCCGCCACCGGCGCGCCCGCGCCCACCAAAGGCCTGGTTCTGCCCCTGACGAAGAATCCGGCGACCACCACGGCCACCACCAACGACGGCTGCACCGTGAACGGCGCCAGTCCCTTCGCGGCCAACAGCCTGACCGGCAAAGCCGTCCTGATCCAGCGCGGCACCTGCTCGTTCTACGAGAAGGCCAGCAACGCCCAGAAGGCCGGCGCCGCCGCCGTGATCCTGTACAACAACGCCGCCGGGTACATCAACCCCACCGTGGCCGGCACCCCCGCGATCACCATCCCCGTCGTGTCCGTCAGCAACGCGGACGGCAAGAAACTCGACGCGCTGCTCGCCCAGAACCCGACCGTCAACTTCGACGGCGGCATGGTCACGATCGCTAACCCCACGGGGAACGCCAGCAGCAGCTTCAGCTCCTTCGGGATGTCCGCCGACCTGGAATTCAAACCTGACCTCGGCGCGCCCGGCGGAAGCATTTACAGCACCGTGCCGCTCGAACAGGGCGGGTACGAGGTCATGAGCGGCACCAGCATGGCCAGCCCGCACGTCGCCGGCGCCGCCGCCCTGCTCCTGCAGGCCTACCCCAACACGCCGGCCAAGGAAATGCGCCGCACGCTGATGAACACCGCCTCGCTGCGCTCGTACCTGAACGGCAGCACCCTCATCACCGGCCTGCCCGACTACGTGCAGCGTCAGGGCGCCGGCATGCTGGACATCGTCTCCGCCTACACCAACGCCGTGAAGGCCACCCCCGAGAAACTCAGCCTGGGCGAGAGCGACACCTTCGCCACCCGCAGCAAGGTCGTGGTCCTGAAAAACACCGGCTCCCGCCGCGAGGTGTACACCGCCTACAACTACCCGGCCCTGACCATTGCCGGCACCACCCTGGCCCCCGCGCCCTCCCAGAAGTACGCCACCATGACCATCAACGGTCAGGACGCCAGCATCAGCGGCAGCGGCGTCGCCGTGGTTGTCCCGCCCTTCAGCGAAGTGGAACTGAACATTGTCGTCACGCCGCCCGCTGGCGCGCCCGACAAGGCCCAGTACGGCGGGTACGTGTACCTGGAAAGCACCACCAGCCCGAACCTCGTCGTGCCCTACGCCGGCTTCAAGGGCGACTACCAGTCCCTGGCCTCCTTCGGGAATCTGATCATCAGCGGCGCCACGTACAACGCTCCCCTCTTCGCGGACGACGGCGCCGACTCCCTGTACGAGGAAGGCGAGGCCGTGACCACTCCCATCGACTTCACCTTCAAGGACGTGACGATTCCCGGCACCACCACCACGACCTTTGACGCCCCTTACATCGTCGTGAACTTCGCTCACCAGATCCGCACGCTCAGCATGGAACTGCTGGACGCCAACGGCACGGTTGTGGACACCCTGTTCACCGAGGATTACGTCGGCCGCCACTGCACGAACAACCTGGCCAACGTCACCTCGTCCTGCCGCGCCTACACCACCCTGGACTGGGACGGCAAGCTCAGCAACGGTCAGGACGCTGCTGCCGGTGTGTACCAGCTGCGCCTGAAGGCCCTCAAGCCCCAGGGTGACGCGAGCAACCCCGCCCACACCGAGGTGTACACCAGCCAGCAGTTCACCGTCATCCGCTAAGTCCGGATAATCAATTGAAGAGGGCCGCTGTAGATTAGCGGCCCTCTTCGATTACTTGAATCTATCGCATAGGTCTGTAGTTAAAACCGATGAAAATATTAAAGCCTGAGCAAGGATTCAATGACTTTTGGTTGAGTGTCTTGAATCTTGACTCAGAAAGCGCACATGCCTGACACGAACATGAGATCAGGTGAGAAATTCCCTGTTTGGCGTGCTACGCTCTGCGGCACAGCTCTATAAAACCCCTCCAGAAGCCCTTGCAGAGCGCAGGGTTCCGTTCTTGGAGGCTTCAGCACTTTTTCTCATCTTGATGGAGGATCTCATGCACATGAAGCACTTCGGTATTGCCCTGCTGAGCGCAAGTCTGCTGGCTGCCTGTGGAAGCAACCCCAGCCAGCCGGCTCCCGGCACCGACACCGCTTTCGGGCGACTCAACACCCTGAACCCCGGCGCGCAGGCCAGCATTGACCAGAAGCTGAAGGTGAACATCGTCAGCATCGGGTACCGGCCCACCTCACCCGGTCAGGTGGTCGGTCCGCGTGACCTGAACTTCGACACCATGAAGCAGGAACTGCCCGCCACGTACCAGACCATCAACCGTTACCCCAGCTTCTACGGCAACAACGAGCTGACCGGCAACAACTTCGAGTTCGACTACAACTTCGTCAGCGCCTCGGCGGCGTTTGAGGACGAGTTCTTCAAGTTCCTGACCGACAACGGCACGGAAAAGGCCATCGTGCGGGACGGCGTGACCTACCTCAACATCTCCTCGGCGTACTACAACTGCCAGGACCCCTCGCAGGTGCAGGCGTTCCGCCCGGCTGGGGAGGACACCCCCGTGTACGGCTGCCTGCAGCCCGCAGGGAACGTGGCCCGCCAGATCACCGGGAACTACGAGGTGGACGGCGAGAAGGTCGAGCAGTGGCTGGCCGGCAACGCGGGCAAGATCGGCGTGGACACCACCGAGCACACCATCTTCCTGATCAACTGGTACGGCCGCCCGGACTTCAAGTTCCACAGCTACACCCATGAGCGTGAAGACTCGATCGAGACGGACACCGGCGTGAACTTCGGCGCGCGCAGCAGCCGCCGCACCGTCGCCTGGGGCGGCACGCCCAGCCCGGACCAGAACAACGCCAGGCGCGTGTGGTTCTACGACCAGTCGGCCAACCCGGACTACTGGACGGACGCCTGGAACATCAGCAGCGGCGACCTCGACGGCGACGGCTTCTACGACAAGCGCATGCCGCCCATCTGGGAGTACGGCACCCGCAAGGCCAGCGCCGCGTACGCCGAGAAGATCAGCAAGGACCTGGGCCTCGTGACCCGTTACGTGGGGATCAACCTGCTGTTCACGCCCAGCGCCCTGTACCGCGTGGCCCTGACGCCGCCCGACATGCCCGAGCACATCAACGTGGACTTCGCCCTGGAACAGGGCGTCGACGCCGTGGCCAGCGCGAACGTGATCCAGCCGCAGGTTGCGCAGGAGCGCCTGAGCGTCCTGAACCCCTTCGTGCAGTGGAGCAACAGCCTGCGCACCACCGCGCTCGACGGCGACCTCGCCGACGCTTACCGCTGCTTCTTCCCGCTCCCCACCGACGATGCCTGCTCCCCCGACTACGCCGACCCGGACGGCGAGCGCTTCTTCCAGCTGGCCCTGCAGGAAATCCGCGCCCGCGCCGCCCAGACGCCCGGCCAGTACAACCTCCCCACGTACCTGTTCAACGACAGTGACCCGGAAACCCCCAACTTCGGGCTGCTGGGGCAGGCCGTGAACGACGGCGTGACCGGCACGCAAACCATGACCCTGAACTTCCTGACGCCCGACCTGAACGCCGCCGGGTACGGGTTCACCGACACCGCCGTGCACGAGGGCGGACACCACCTCAGCCAGTCCCACCCGCACGACGGGTACGACAGCGAACGCAACGAGGACTACGGCCCCAGCGGTGACACCTGGTTCGTGAACACCGGCGACGAGGTGCACAGCGTCATGAGCTACAACAACCTCGCCAAGGTGTTCGGCCAGTTCAACCGGGACGCCCAGTACCGTTACCTGACCACGGCGTACATGACGAACACCAACGCCATCCTGACCCTCACCCAGAACGCCGGGAAGGTGGACGGCGTCCGGGGCGCCGTGCAGAGTGCCGACCAGACCTTCCAGTCTGCCGTCAACGCCTACCAGAACCGCCAGTACCAGAGGGCTGCGCAGCTCGCGCACAGCGGTTACCGTGCGGTGCTGGACGCTGCCCGCGCCGCCGGCGTGAGCGTGGAAGGCTACAAGTGGTACGACCGCGTGGACGCCCTGAACACCCAGAACGTCAAGGCGCGCGCCGTGAATCACATGCGCCCGGTGCAGGGGCCGACCCAGCGCCCCGAGGAAACCCCCGCCCTGCGCGCCAAGCGCCTCGCCCCCTGAGCATTACGCTCAGAGGAAACCAGGGAACCCGGTGCATCACCGGGTTCTTTCTGTTGGGGGCGCTGCACGTCAGACGGCCATCAACCCGAGCGCCCACACTGAAACCCTGCCCCGGCCCGCCGGGCCGGGAAGGAGGGAGGAACCCGATGCCACGAACGCTACAGTTTCGCCAGTTGCTCCTGCTGGGCGCCCTGGGTTTGCCGGGCGTCACGGGTGCCGTGCGTGTCCTGCCCGGCTCCCCCCTGACCCCGGCGCCCTTCACTCCGGCGCCTGCGGCGGTGCCCATGACTGAACCCACCCGCTGGTCCCCGCCCACCTTTGAACTGCTGGTCATGGTCCGGACCCTGCTGGACGTCACCCGGCAGGACGCCCAGGTCCTGACCCCTGCGGCGCCCGCGCTGCGGCCTGTGCTGGAGCGCCTCACCCGTCAGGCCACGCTGAGTCCCGCCGAGGCCAGCGCGGCCGTGCAGGCCCTGGACCGCGCCCTGAACGGCCCGCAGCGGGCGCAGGTGCGCGCCACCCGCCTGAAACTCGAGCAGCGGGTGAACCTGCAACTCTCCAGCAGTCGCCTCGCCCGCGGCGAGGGCTTCCCCGACGCGGTCACCCACCGTCTGGCGTTCCTGGTGCCGGGCGGGCAGGCCACGGTCGCCGCGGTGCGCCGGGACGCGCAGCTCAACCCGTTCCTGCAGGGCGGGCCGGCCAGCACCCTGCGCGCCCTGCTGCAGAACCTGCGCTAGGGCCTCAGGCCCGGACGGCGCGCAGGATGGTGGTGATCACCTCATCCAGGGTCATGGGGCCGGTGTCGAGCACCTGGGCGTCCGCCGCCGGGGCGATCTGGTTCGCGTCGAGTTCGTCCCGGCGGATCAGGGCGGCCTCGATGTCGGGGATGTCGTCGGGGCGCTCCTTCGCGCGGCGTTCGGCGCGGATGCGGGCGCTGGCGGTCAGGTAGAACTTGTGCTGCGCGTGCGGGAACACGGCGGTGCCCATGTCGCGGCCCTCGGCGACGAAGGGTTCCGGCAGGGCGCGCAGCTGGTCGTCCACCCAGGCGCGGACCTGCGGGTGCGCGGCGACCACGCTGACCCCCTTGTCCACGCGGGTGGAGTGCAGATCGTCCGTCAGCTCGCGGTCCGCCCGCCACACGCGGTTGCCCTCGGCGAGGGGTTCCAGGCGCACGGGATGGCTACTCAGGTGGGCGAGCAGGGCGCCGGGGTCACCGAGGTCCAGGCCGGCGTCCAGGCCCAGCAGGGTCGCGGCGCGGTACAGCAGGCCGCTGCTGACGTAGGGGATGCCCAGGGCGCGGGCCACGCCGCCGGACACGCTGGACTTGCCGCTGGCGGCCACGCCGTCAATCGTCACGATCATCACCCCTCAGTCTAGGGCCTGCGCGCAACACGGACGCGGCTCATCCCGCGTCCCGGTACACTGGAGGGGCATGAAGCACACTGTTCTGATCCTGACGGCCCTGCTGGCCCTCACGGCCTGCCAGAAGAAGGCCGAGACGACCACCGGCACCGACACGCCCGCGGCCGAAACCCCGGCGACGGACCCGGCCACCGAGACGCCCACCACGGATACGGAGGGCGAGTCCGCGGAGGCCGAGACCCCGGCCACCGATGCGGCCGCCGTGACCACCCCCGGTGCCGTGCCCGCCGGGTACACGGAAGTGCCCTTCCTGACCGAGGAACCCAAGCGGGACTTCACCGCCGAGCCGGACCTGGCCCTCACGGACGGGAAGGACTACTACGCCCTGATCGACACCAGCAAGGGCCAGATCCTCGCGGACCTGTACGAGCAGGAAACGCCCGTCACGGTGAACAACTTCGTGACCCTGGCCCGCAACCACTACTTCGACGGCATCCGCTTCCACCGCGTGATCGAGGGCTTCATGGCGCAGACCGGCGATCCCCTCAGCGTGGACGATGCCAAGAAGGCCGAGTGGGGCACTGGCGGCCCCGGGTACAGCTTCGCGGACGAATTCCGCAGCAAGCTCACCTTCAACAGCGCCGGCATTCTCGCCATGGCGAACAGCGGTCCCGCCACGAACGGTTCGCAGTTCTTCATCACGTTCGCGCCCACCGACTTCCTGAACGGCAAGCACACCATCTTCGGGAAGGTCGTGCAGGGCGAGGACCTGCTGCCCAAACTGACCCGCACCATGGACGAGAGCAACGCCGAGGTGCCCGGCGCGGTCGCGGACAAGATCCTCACCGTCCGCATCCTCACCAAGGGCTGACGCACGCAGAAGGAGGGCGAGGCTGGGGAACTTCCAGCCTCGCCCTCCTGATGGTGTCGGTTACCCGTTGTTGCTCTCGTCCTCGTCGAAGTACTCGAAGCGGTGCGTGCCGATCTCCACAGTGTCGCCCTCGCGCGCGCCGGCGCGTTTGAGCGCGTTATACAGGCCCTGGCGTTTGAACAGGTTGCCCAGGTACTCCGCGGCGTCTTCCAGGTACCGGGAGAAGCGGGTGATGCGTTCCTCGAAGCCGCCGCCGTGCACTTCCCAGACCCGTTCGGGTTTGCCGGTGCTGACGATGCTCACGCCGCGCGCCGGGGGGTCCTCGCGGAACACGAGGCGCAGCGGTTCCTCGCGGACCTCGTCGGATTCGATGTCCAGCGCGTGCGTCTGCGCCCACAGCTCCCGGTCGGGCAGCATCTGGAAGACCGCCTCGCGCAGCTCCGGCAGGCCCGCGCCTTCCTTGGCGCTGACCGGCAGGACCGGCAGGCCGAACCCGGCGAGTTCGTCCACGACCATCTGCGTGATGTCGGCGTCCACCAGTTCGGTCTTGTTCAGGGCGATCAGGGACACCTGTTCCAGCAGGGTCGGGTCGTAGGCGCGCAGTTCTGCCTGCAGCTGTCCCAGTTCGCCCACCGGGTCGCGGGTGACGTCCAGCACGTAGATCAGCAGGCGGGTGCGGCTGATGTGCCGCAGAAACTCCAGGCCAAGGCCCTTGCCCTCGCTGGCGCCCTCGATGATGCCGGGGATGTCGGCCAGCGTGAAGCGCTCGTCCGCGGGCGTGCCGTGCGAGTCCAGGCGGTCCACCACGCCCAGGATCGGCGAGAGGGTCGTGAACGGGTAGTCGGCGATGGCAGGGTTCGCGCGGGACAGCGCGGCCAGCAGGCTGCTCTTCCCGGCGTTCGGGTAACCGACCAGGCCCACGTCCGCGATCAGGCGCAGTTCCAGCCGCACGCGGCGCTTCTGCCCGGGCGTGCCGAGTTCCGCGAAGCGCGGCGCCTGCCGGGTGCTGCTGGTGAACGTGCTGTTGCCCCGCCCGCCGAAGCCGCCGCGGGCGATGACCTTCTCCTGCCCGACCCGCACGAGGTCCGCGATGACCTTGCCGCTGTCCTCGTCGAAGGCGGTGGTACCCACCGGCACGTCGATGTACACGTCCTCGCCGTCCGCGCCCTGGCGCAGGCGCCCCTCGCCGTAGGCGCCGTTCGGGGCCTTGAACTTGCGTTTCCCGACCAGGCGTTCCAGTGATTCCACGCCCTCGATGGCGCGCAGCACGATGCTGCCGCCCCGCCCGCCGTGCCCGCCGTCCGGGCCGCCTTTTTCCAGGTACTTGGCCCGGTGGAAACTCATGCTGCCGTCCCCGCCGTTGCCGGCAGCGACCTCAATATTCAGTACGTCTCGAAACGCCATGCAGGCACCTCCTGCGAGTGCTCGCGCCGCGTGGGCGCGTCGTCAGTTGAATGGGGGAGCGGCGCCGGAGTCCGCTCCCGGTTGTGCCTCACAGCATGCCACGCCGCCCACCGGGGCGGAGACCGGGCGGCCCTGGACACGCGAAACGCCCCGCCCGGTCAGCGGGCGGGGCGTTTCACTGCACGCCGGGGTTCAGTCGGCGGCGACTTCGGTCTGGGGCACTTCGATGCTGATGAAGCGGCCGGTGCGGCCACGGTTGGTGAACACGACCTTGCCGGCTTCCAGCGCGAACAGGGTGTGGTCGCGGCCCATGCCCACGTTCGGGCCGGCCTTGAACTTGGTGCCGCGCTGGCGGACCAGGATGTTCCCGGCCAGCACCTGCTCGCCGCCGAACTTCTTGACGCCCAGCATCTTGGGCTGGCTGTCACGACCGTTCTTGGAGGAACCTACGCCTTTCTTGTGAGCCATGTCAGGTCACCTTACCCTTTGATTCCGAGAATCTTGATCGCCGTGAAGTCCTGACGGTGACCGGTGCGGCGGCGGTACTGGATGCCGCTCTTGTACTTGCGGATGTAGATCTTGGGGCCGCGGCCGTGCTCGACCACTTCGGCGTTCACGGTGAACTTGCCGGCGGCGTCGCCGAAGGCGTTCTGGTCGCCGCCCACGAAGATGGGGGTCAGGTCCAGCTTGTCGCCGGCCTCGCCCTTGAGGCTCTCGACGCGGATGACGTCGCCTTCCTGCACGCGGTACTGCTTGCCGCCCGTCTGAATGATTGCAAACATGCTTCTGCTCCTTCCTTGCCGCCCGGCCACCGGAACGCTGCCGGGGGGACGTCACGACCTGCATCGCTGCTCCGGTCTTTCCTGCTTCGCGCCCCTGCCTGATTCAGGCAGGTCACCAAGCAAGAACTGTACCACAACCGGGCGCGGTGGATCATGGGGGAACACGCCCGAACCGGAAGCGAAATCCGAGAACGGGTGGGCAGGCAACAGCGCAGGCCCGGGGGGCCCTTGGAGTGTGTTGCGTGCGTGTTCCCGTTCTGTAAACGTGTCCTCGCGGTACACGTGGACTCGCGATTGCCCAGGGGCCTGGGCGCGAGCCGGATTCCTGAAACCTCCGGGCGGCTAGAGGGCCGCTGCGACCACGAAGTATAGCAGAAGGCCTGCGGCCTCCGGGCTCAGCCCATCACGGACAGGTAGGCCCGCCAGGGGCCGACGGCGTCCCGGTACGTGCGGGCCATGGTGCGCGACACCTGCACGAGGTGCGCCAGATCATGGGCGGTCCAGGTGGCGATCAGCTGGCCCAGCGTGACCGGCCCGAACTCCGGGTGCCGGCCGGTGCGCGCCAGGTCCGCGGGCGTCAGGTGCAGGGCCCGCACGGCCGCGACGTTCTCCCCGCGCAGGCGGGTGAACTCGGCCAGCAGGTCGTCCACGCTGCGGTGCCCGTTGGCGTTCAGGTGCGCGAAGCGGTCGAAGGGCGCGAACGTGCCGGCCTCACCGTGCTCCAGGATCACGCGCAGCCGCGGCAGCCAGTTCACGCGTTCACCGTCCACCAGGTGCCCCAGCACGTCGAAGGGACTCCAGGTGCCCTCGCCCTCGTTCGCGTGCAGCCACCCCTCCGGCAGGCCGGACAGCAGGGCGGTGAGGGTGGCGGGCGTGCGGTCCAGCAGGGCCAGCGAGTGCTCCAGGTTCACGTCCATGCGGGGGGGCCTCCAGGGGGTGGGATTGCCCTTCAGTGTAGGGCGCCGCAACCCGCCGGGGCCCTCCCGCGTACTGGGAACGTGATCGCCCGTGTTCGCTTCATCTGGCGGGACGCCCTGGCGCTCCTGTACGCCATCCGTGACCACCGCACGCCGGGCCGCGCCCGGGGCGCGGCGGCCCTCGCGCTGCTGTACGCCCTGAGCCCGGTGGACCTGCTGCCGGACGTCGCGCCGCTGCTGGGATGGGGGGACGACGTGGTGATCGTGCCGACCATCCTGGCGCTGGCCGCCCGGTCCCTGCCGGCGCCCGTGCTGGCCGACGCCCGCGCCCGCAGCGCCCGGCTGGGCCGCCGCCTGCCCTGGCTGCTGCCGGCCCTGGGTGCCGTGCTGGTGCTGGGCGTGGCGGCGCTGATCTGGGGGCTGGTGCGGCTCCTGGGCGGCTGAGGGGCGCTCCAACGCCCCCTTAACCGGCGCGCCTAGACTGTCCCCATGCGCCTGCTGTTCGTCGAGGACGACCCCCGCATTGCCGAACCGACCGCGGACGCCCTGCGGGAGGCCGGGTACGCGGTCACCTGGGCGCAGACCGGCCCGGCGGGCCTGGAAGCCGCCATGCTGGGCGAGTACCCCCTGATCGTGCTGGACGTGATGCTGCCCGGCCTGGACGGCTTTCAGATCGCGCGGGAACTGCGCGAGGGCGGCGTGGATTCCGCGATCCTGTTCCTCACCGCCCGCGGCGAACTCACCGACCGGGTGGAGGGCCTGGACCTGGGCGGCGACGCGTACCTCGTCAAGCCGTTCGCGGTGCCGGAACTGCTGGCGACCCTGCGCGCCCTCGCGCGGCGCGAGCGGGGCCAGGGCGCGTCCCGCGTCACGTTCGCCGGGGGGCGCGGCACGCTGGACACTGTGGCCCGCACCGTGACCTGGGACGGGCAGGAGGTCGCCGTGACCGGCCGCGAGTACAGCCTGCTGGAAGTACTCGCGCAGGCCCCGGAACGCTGGTTCACGCGCGAGGACCTGCTGGACCGCGTGTGGGGCCCCGAGTTCGGCGGGGAGGCGCGGATCGTGGACGTGTACGTGCGGTACGTGCGGCGCAAACTGGCGCCGGAGGCGATCAGCAGTGAACGCGGCCGCGGGTACCGCGCGGAACGGTGAACGTGCCCCGGAGCCTTCCGTGAAGCTGACGCTGCGGGCACGCTTGGCCCTGTGGGCGGCCCTGGCGACCGGCGTGGCGGTGCTGCTGGTCGCGGGCGGGCTGTACTTCTCCGTGAACGACCTGCTGCGCCGCGCGCAGGAAGACCGGCTGCAGGGCAGCGTGACCGCCCTGCAGACCCGGCTGGAGGACGCCCTGCGGCGCCAGCCGGGCGCGGACCTGCTGGGGTACACCATCACCCCGGACCTGCTGGAACGCGTGGCGGATCAGGACGCGAGCACCCGGAACGTGGAGGTGCGCGTGCTCGTCCCCCAGGGCGGGCAGTGGGTGGTCGTGGCGACCACCGCGCGCTTTCCCGAGAACCTGAACGACCTGCGCGACCTGCGCCGGCCGGGCATCTTCGTGTCCGGCTCGCACCTCACGCTGTTCCGGCCCCTGCTGCGCGGGCAGGCGCTGATGCAGGTCGCGTCGGACGCCCGCGTCCTCGGGGACGCCGAGCGGGCCTTCACCCGCGCCCTGAGCGCCCTGCTGCCCCTGGCGCTGCTGCTGTCCCTCCTGATCGGCTGGATCGTCGCCGGGCGGCTGCTGCGCCCCGTGCGCGCCCTGGAGAACGCCGCCCGGCAGGTCGGCGAGGGCAGCGACCTGCGCCGCACGCTGCCAGGCGCCCATGAGCGCGACGAACTCGGGCGGCTGGCCTACACCCTCCAGAGCAGCTACGCCCGACTCGCCGACGCCCGCGACCGCGAACAGGCGTTCCTGCGCGCCGCCGCGCACGACCTGCGCAGCCCCCTGGCCGCCCTCACCGCCCGGGTGGAAGGCAGCCTCGCGCGCGACCGAGACCCGGACCGCTACCGCGCGGACCTGCGCGAGATCGGCACCGACATCACCCGGCTCTCCACCCTCGCCAACCACCTGCTGCTGCTCGCCCGCGACCCGGGCGCCATGCAGCACGCCCCTGTCCCCCTGCGCGACCTCGCCGCGGACGCCGTGGACCGCGCCCGCGAACTCGGCGAGCAGACCGGCGACCTCGCCGACGTGGACCTGATCGCCCCGACCCCCGTGACCGTGCCGGGCGACCGGGTGCTGCTGGGCCAGGCCATCTGGAACCTCACCGTGAACGCCGTGAAACACGCCCCCGGCGCCACCGTCACCGTGACCGTCGAATCTGCCGGCACTGGCGCCCGCGTGACCGTGCAGGACGACGGCCCCGGCGTGGACGCCGCCACCCTCGCCCGTCTGGGCGAGGCGTTTTACCGCCCGGACGCCAGCCGCACTGCCGACCCCACCGGCACCGGCGGCCACGGCCTGGGCCTCGCCCTGGCCCGCCGCGCCGCCGACCTGCACGGCGGCACCCTCACCCTGGACAGCGCGCCCGGCCGGGGCTTCCGCGCCACCCTGACCGTCCCCGGAACGCCCCCCGCCAACCTGCTACGCTCGGCCCGATGACCCCTCCTGAAGCCCTGGTGACCGCCCCGCGCTGGAGTGCCGTGGTGCTGGGCGGCGGCGACCCCGGCGACGCCTTCGCCGCCGCGCACGGCGTGAGCGTCAAACCCCTGATTCCCCTGCGCGGCCAGCCGATGGCCGCGCACGTCCTGCACGCCCTGAGAGGCAGCGGCCGGGTGGGGCGCGTCGCGTACGTCGGCCCCACCACCCCCGAGATCGACGCCCTGGTGGACGCCCGCGTCACCGACCACGGCAGCCTCCTCGCCAACCTGGAAGCCGGCGTGCAGGCCCTCCAGACCCTCGGCCTCGCCCCCGGCGAACGCGTCCTGATCGCCACTGCCGACATCCCCATGCTGCAGGCTGCGCACGTGCAGGACGTGCTGGACGCCGCGCCGGACGCCGCCCTGGTGTACCCCGTCGTCCGGCGCGAAACCTGTGACGCCGCCTACCCCGGTGTGAAACGCACCTACGTCAAGGTCAAAGGCGGCACCTTCACCGGCGGCAACCTCTTCCTGCTGGACCCCGCCCTGATCGGCCAGTTCCTGCCCCGCCTGCGCGAGGTCCTCGCCGCCCGCAAGGCCCCCCTGAAACTCGCCGGCCTGATCGGCCCCGGCGTCCTCCTGCGCCTCCTCACCGGCCGGCTCACCGTACAGAAACTCGAGGAGAAGGTCAGCGAGATCCTGGGCGTCCCTGCCCGCGCCCTGATCACCCCGCACGCCGCCGTGGGCACCGACGTGGACAAGGACAGCGACCTCGCCCTCGCCGAACGCCACCTGCCGCCCACCTGACCCCCCAGAAACCGGAGTGCGTCACTCAGGTTAGACGCCGTTCCAGATGAGTAAACGCCCCCGCCCGCGCCCTTGCGCCCCCCCAGAGGCGTGTGCATACTGTCCCCATGCCCCATGTCATCACCAGCCCCTGCATCGGCACGAAGGACCAGGCGTGCACCGAAGTCTGCCCCGTCGAGTGCATCTACGACGCCGGTGAAATGCTCCTCATCCACCCCGACGAGTGCATCGACTGCGGCGCCTGCGTCCCCGCCTGCCCCGTCGCCGCCATCTTCCCCGAAGAAGACGTGCCCGCCAGCGAACAGGAATACATCGAGAAAAACCGCGCGCACTTCGGCCTCTGAACCCCGCGCCCCGCAGCCCCCGGCCCCGGCCGGGGGCCTTGTCATGCCGCGCCCGCCCGGGTGGTTGCCGCCCCCCCACCCCCACGGCTAGGATGAGCCCCGCGCCGCGCCCGCGGCCGTCCCCGCACAGGAGGTGATGACGTGAACGAGCACCAGCCCGACCAGGACCCCCCCAGTCGCCTGCCGACCCCCGGCCTCACGCCATCACCCCACCGGAGGACGCCATGCGCCACCCCCACACCCAAGTAACCCCCGGGGTCCACCCATGCTGACGTACTACCGCAGCATCGGCGGGAAACTCACCACCGTCGACGGCTACCTCGACGGCTGCTGGATCAACGCCGCCGACCCCACCGCCGAGGAACTCGCCCGCATCAGCCGCGAAACCGGCCTGGACCTCGACTACCTCAGCTACCCCCTCGACCCGGACGAACGCTCCCGCTTCGAACGCGACGAGGGACAACTGCTGATCATCATGCAGACCAGCTACCGCCTCGCCGAGGACAGCGACATCCCCTACGACACCGTCCCCCTGGGCATCCTGCACACCGACCACTGCATCGTCACCGTGTGCGCCCTGCCGGAAAACCCCGTCATCAAGGACGTCCTCAGCGGCATGGTCCGCCGCATCAGCACCGTCAAGAAAAACCGCCTGACACTGCAACTCTTCCTGCGCAACGCCCAGCGCTTCCTGATCGACGTCCGCCAGATCAACAAACGCGTGGACGCCATCGAGGACAAACTCGAGAACAGCCAGCAGAACCGCGAACTGCTCAACCTCCTGAAACTCGAAAAGAGCCTCGTATACTTCCTCACCGGCCTGAAAGCCAACGAGGCCATGATGGAACGCGTCAAACGCGACCGCATCTTCGAGATGTACGAGGAAGACAGCGAACTTCTCGACGACGTCCTCATCGAGAACCTCCAGGCCATCGAAATGGCCCAGATCGCCAGCAACATCCTCACCAGCATGGCCGGCGCCTTCGCCAGCGTGATCAGCAACAACGTCAACCAGGTCGTGAAGGTCCTCACCGTCACCACCATCCTCGTCGCCATCCCCACCCTGGTCACCAGCATCTTCGGCATGAACGTCCCCGTGCCCTTCGCCGACGACAGCAGCGGCATCTGGATCGTCCTCGGCATCGCCACCCTCGTCTCCGCCCTCATCGGCTTCCTCTTCTACCGCTGGAAAGTGTTCTGAACGGAGAAGCTGGAATGACTCTCAATCTGGGACATGAATGATCAATGGCGGTTCTGGCGGATCTTCCGGCCAACTCATAAGCTCAATGACTTGCCGAGCTTCGGCGCGCACCCTGGACCACCAGTGATTCTCAAACAGGGCGTCCGTCAGCCAAAGTTTCTGGTCCTGAAGTTGCGTCATATCGGCGAGCGTTGCGTCAAGTCGCTTGAGGGCGGCCAATTGGCTGGGCTGACAGTCCTCCAGGCAACCGTCCCGGAGGGCTGGCACATACCAGCTATCAAAGTCGATTGCCAACTCGTCCCCGGCAATGGGCGAGTGGCCGGTCGAGATGACCTGAACTGAGGCAGGCTGTGCCAGGGCGCGCACGCTCAACTGCAAGAACTGGAGCGTGACTGTGCCATCATCCATGTCAGTTGGCCCACCAGCCGGCAAATTCTCCTCCATTCACATTCCCTGAATAACGGCCAGTTCCCGGGCGAGTTGGCCCATGACGCCCTGCACGGCGGTGACGCCGGTGGTGAGGAGGGTGGTGTACTCGTCGTGGGTGATGGGGCCTTCCTCGGCGCCGCCCTGCACTTCGATGATCAGGCCGGTGTCGGTGGCGACGACGTTCAGGTCGGCGCGGGCGACCTTGTCCTCGGCGTAGTCGAGGTCCACGCGGACTTCGTTGCCGATCAGGCCGACGCTGATCGCGCCGACGTTGTGGGTGATGGGCCACTCGCTGAGTTTGCCGGTGTTGATGAGGGTGTCGAAGAAGTCGTGCAGGGCGGCGTGCCCGGCGAGGATGCTGGCGACGCGGGTGCCGCCGTCGGCGACGAGGACGTCGCAGTCGACGTAGATGGTCTGGTTGCGGAAGTGCTTCAGGTCCACGCCAGCGCGCAGGGCGCGGCCGAGGAGGCGCTGGATTTCGTGGCGGCGGCCGTTCTGGAGGTTGCGTTCCCTGGCCTGCCGGTCGGTGGTGGCGCGCGGCAGCATGGAGTATTCGGCGGTCAGCCAGCCTTCTTTTTTGCCGCGCATGTGCGGGGCGGGTTTGTCGTCCAGGGTGATGGTGGCGAGAATCTCGGTGCGGCCCATGATGAGATGGGCGCTGCCGGGCGCGTGGGGGTTCACGCCGCGTTTGACGCTCAGGGGCCGGGGTTCGAGGAGGGTGCGGGCGTCGCGGGGGGGCAGGTCGGGGGTTTTGCCGGACTGGGGGGTGGTCATGTGGTGATCGGCTCGATTCTGAGCGGGGGGGCCGCCCGGGTGGATTTGTTCCCATTGTGACCGCTGGGGGCGGTGAGGGTGGCGATGACGGGCCGCGCGGCGTCCGGGTCGCCGGTGACGAGGTACGTGGTCTGGCCGGGGGTGGGCTGGTCGTGGAGGAGCCCGGCGCGGTCCAGGGTGTTGCGGGTGTGGCGGGCGACGGCGGCGCCGCTGTCCACCAGGGTGAACTGGTCGCCGAATTCGGCGTGGATGCTGCCTGCCAGGAAGGGGTAGTGGGTGCAGCCGAGGACGAGCTGGTCGGCGCCGGCGTCCGCGACGGGCCGCAGGATCGCGCGCAGGACCTCGCGGGTGCGGGCGCTGCCGGCCTGCCCGGCCTCCACGAGGGGCACGAGTTCGGTGCTGACGGCCTTGAGGACCTGCACGCCGGCCGGGTCGGCCCACTGGGCGATCACGTCGGCGAGGAGGGTGCCGCGCAGGGTGCCGGGGGTGGCGAGCACGCCGACCACGCCGGTGCGGGTGGCCTGCACGGCGGGTTTCACGGCCGGCACCAGCCCGATGATGGGGATGCTGAAGCGGGAGCGGAGGTGGTCGAGGCTGAACGCGGAGGAGGTGTTGCAGGCGTTCACGACGGCTTTCACGCCCAGTCGGTGCAGGGCGGTGATGGCGCGGTCGGTGAGGGCGCGGATCTCCTCGTCGGGGCGGGCGCCGTAGGGGACGTGGGCGGTGTCGCCCAGGTACAGGATGTCCTCGTGCGGAAGTTCCCGCCTCAACTGGGCGAGGATGCTCAGGCCGCCCACTCCACTGTCGAACACGCCCAGCGGCGCACCGGAAGCCATGCCCTCCAGTGTAGGGGAGACGGGCGGGGGCGTCCCACGCGTCTCACCTCTCGTCGTTTACGCTCGGGGCATCGTGAGGAAGGGTGTGGTGGCTGGGGTGCGTCGTCTGGTGCTGGGGGGGGTGCTGCTGTGCGGAGCGGCGGGGGCGGCCACGCCGTACCGCGTGCAGGCCGGGGACACGCTGCTGGGCATCGCGCTGCGGGCGGGCGTGAGCGTGAGTGCCATCCGCGCGGTGAACCCGGCGCTGCGGGCGTCCTCGACGGTGCAGCTGGGCCGCGTGATCCAGATTCCGGACCGGTCGGCGCCCGCGACGACGCACACGGTCACGGCCGGGCAGAACCTGACCGTGATCGCCCGGAAGTACGGCCTGACCCTGACGCAGCTCGTGCGCGCCAACCCGAAGTACGCCAGTGGGCGGCCGGTGCCGGCCGGCGCGCGGCTGAGCATCCCGGCGCGGCAGGTGCCGGTGTACCTGACGACCGGCCGGGACACGGTGGCCCCCGCCGCGGCGCGGCCCGCAGCCCGTTCCACCCGGGTGGTGACCACGCCCGCCGCCACCGCGCGCTCCGCCTCTCCGCGCTCGTCCGCGGCCTGGCTGTGGCCGGTCACGGGGTACACCACCGTCTCCAGCGGCTTCGGCGGCCGCACCCTGGAAGGCGAGGGTGAACAGCATTACGGCATCGACATCGTGGCGCCGGTGGGCACGCCGGTCCGGGCGGCGCGGGCCGGCCGGGTGCTGGAATCCCGGCCGGACTACCAGCGGGGGTGGGGATGGACGGTCGTGATCGAGCACCCGGACGGCTGGATCACCCGCTACGCGCACCTGAGCGCGAACCTGACGAAGCAGGGCGAGTGGGTGGTGCGCGGCCAGCCCATCGGCCGGGTGGGGGATACCGGGCGCAGCACCGGGCCGCACCTGCACTTCGGCACGTACCTGCGCTGGAATCCCCGCGACCCGATGAGCCTGTACCGCTGACCCGGCTGCCTGCCGGGCGGACGTCCCGGATGAAGACGGGCGGCAGCGGATACCCTCAGGGCCGATGACCCCTGACGCCGACCCGCCCCGCGCCGCCACGCCGGACTTCGTGCACTACGCCGAACTCAAGGGCGAGGACGCCCTGGCCCGACTGGACGCCTGGGCCGCGACCCTGTCCGCGCAGCCGGGCTTCTCAGGTGCGGAGGTGCTCACCAGCCCCGCGCAGCCGGGCCTCGCGCTGGTCGCCAGCCGCTGGACCGCGCCGGTTCCGCCGCTGGCCCTGCCGGACGGCGTGAAAGCCTGGGTGTTCGTGGTGCAGGCCAGCGTCACGCCGCGCGCCTAGCCCCCGGCGTTACAGGGCCGGAGTGAAGGCCGCCACCTCGGCCAGCAGGTCCCGGGCAGTCAGGTCCAGGCGCACCGGCGTCACGCTGATGAACCCGGCCTCCACGGCCCCGTCGTCGGTGTCCAGGTCCTCCAGGTCCCCGGCGCGGCTCTTGCCGGCCACCCAGTGGTACTCGCGGCCCTCCGGGTCCTGCCGGGTGATGATGCTGTCCTCCCAGCGGTGCTGCCCGACCCGCGTGACCCGCACGCCCCGCGCCTCCCCGGCGGGGAAGTTCACGTTCAGCAGCACCCGCGGCGGCAGGCCGCGCGTGAGCACCTCCCGCACGAGCTTCGCGGCGTACGCGGCGCCCGCGGCGAAGCTGTACTCGCCGTCCGGGCGGCCCAGCTGGCTGAAGGCGATGCTGGGCACGCCCAGCGCGAGGCCCTCGATGGCGGCGGCCACCGTGCCGCTGTGCGTGAGGTCCTCCCCGACGTTCGGGCCGATGTTGATGCCGCTGATCACCAGGTCCGGCGTGCCCAGCAGGTGGTAACCCAGTACCACGCAGTCCGCGGGCGTGCCGTCCACCCGGTACGCGGGAATGTCGCCGAAGCCCGCCGAGGCGGTGTGCTTGAAGCGCAGCGGCCGGCGGATGGTGATGCCGTGGCCCACCGCGGACTGCTCCACGTCCGGGGCGACCACGACCACGTCGGCCACGTCCGCCACGGCGAGCGCCAGGGCCTTGATGCCGGGGCTGAAGATTCCGTCGTCGTTGGCGACCAGCACGCGCGGGCGGCCGGTGCGGTCCTGCGGGTAGGCGGGCGAGTTCATGCCCGGCAAGGTAGCGTGCCGGGCGCCGCCCCGCGTCAGGGCCTGCCCTTGGGATTCACTTGGGCTTCCCGGGCGGGACAGGCCGGAACGGCGGCCGGCCCGGGCGTCACTATGCTGGGAGCATGCACGAGGACCGCTCCGCCCACCTGATCGCCCGGCTGCGGCGGCCGGGGGTGCTGACCCTGGCGGCCCTCACCCTGGGCCTGCAGGTGCTGCTCGTCCTCGACAACCTCAGCCGCGCGGACCTGCCGCTCACCCTGCTGAGCAGCGTGGGCCTGGTGGTCGGCGCGGCCCTGCTGGCCCTGGTCGCCTTGCGGCGCGTGGCCCCGGAATCCCTGGCGCCGCTGGTGCTGTGGTACGCCGCCGGGTGGTTTCTGCTCAGCACCCTGGGCGTGCTGTGGACCGGGCGGCCGCTGGGCACCCAGCCGTATCTATCGCACCTCGTGCTGGTCGCCGCGGCGTACACGCTGCTGCCGCTGCTGCCGGCGGGCGTGGTCGCGGCCGGTTCGGCGGTGGTCCTGGCAGCGGTGGGGTTCACGCGGCCCGCGCCGGATTCCCTGCTGCTCGCGTCGGTGCTGTACCTGGGCGTGCTGATGAGCTTCATGACCGTGTACGGCCGCGCCATCCGCGACCAGCGGGTCCGGGCCGAACTCGCCTGGGACCTGCAGGTGCACGACGTCCTGACCGGCCTGCTCAACCGCCGCGCGGCCCTGGAACGCCTGCGCGCCGCCTTCCGCACGGGGACCGACCACCGCCACACCGCGCTGCTGCTGCTGAACGTGGACGACTTTCAGGGCCTGAACGACACCTTCGGCCGCCCCGCCGGGGACGACGTGCTGCGCCACCTCGCGCAGACCCTGCGGGGCGGCCTGGACGACACGGCCCTGGTGGCCCGCTGGGGCGGGGACGAATTCCTGGTGTTGGCGGCCGTGCCGGGCGGCCCCCGCGCCGCCTGCGCCTGGGCGGAGGACCTGCGCGCCCAGCTGCGCGCCGTGGAACGCGGGCGGGGTTACGCCCTGACCCTGAGCGGCGGGCTGGTCGTCCTTGCCGAGACGGACGCCCC
Source organism: Deinococcus ficus (assembly GCF_003444775.1). Classification (NCBI taxonomy): domain Bacteria; kingdom Thermotogati; phylum Deinococcota; class Deinococci; order Deinococcales; family Deinococcaceae; genus Deinococcus; species Deinococcus ficus. The sequence continues at coordinate 386,315 of NZ_CP021081.1, forward strand.
GGACCAGGCGCTCGCGCTGGCCGGCGCGCGGCTCCTCACCGCGAAGATCCGCGGCCGGGACCGGCTGGTCTGCCACCAGGCGGCCGGGTAGGGCCCGGCCGGGTTCAGAGCGTGTTCATTCGCCCGGAACGGCCGGGGCGCATCCGGTACCCTGCCCCTATGACCCGACCCGTGCCCGACACCGTGACCCTGGCCGTGATCCAGATGCACGTCACGGACCAGCTGCAGGACAACGTGACCCGCGCCGAGGCGCACGTGCGCGACGCCGCGAAGCAGGGCGCGCAGGTGATCCTGCTGCCGGAACTGTTCGAGAACCTGTACTTCTGCCAGGTGGAACGCGAGGACTACTTCGGGCTGGCGCACGAGATCGAGGGCCACCCGTTCATCGGCCGGTTCCAGAACCTCGCGCGGGAACTGGGCGTGGTGCTGCCCCTGTCGTACTTCGAGCGGGCCGGGCAGGCACACTACAACTCCCTGGTGTGCATCGACGCGGACGGCGAACTGCTCGGCAACTACCGCAAGACCCACATCCCCGACGGGCCCGGCTACGAGGAGAAGTACTACTTCAACCCCGGCGACACCGGCTTCAAGGTGTGGCCCACCCGCTTCGGCCGCGTGGGCGTCGGCATCTGCTGGGACCAGTGGTACCCGGAAACCGCCCGCGTGATGATGCTTCAGGGCGCGGACTTCCTGCTGTATCCCACCGCCATCGGGTCCGAACCGGCCGAGGTGGAGTCGCCCAACAGCCACCACATGTGGCAGCGGGCCATGGTCGGCCACGCCGTGAGCAACAGCTCCTACGTGGGCGCCGCCAACCGCATCGGCACGGAAACCGTGGGCGACCTGAACCAGACGTACTACGGCCACAGCTTCATCAGCGACTACACCGGCGAACTCGTCGCCGAATTCGGCGAGACCGAGGAGGGCCCGCTGCTGCATGCCCTGAACCTCGCCGAGGCCCGCAAGTTCCGGGCCGGCATGGGCTTCTTCCGGGACCGCCGCCCGGAACTGTACGGCCCGCTGCTCACCACCGACGGCGTCACCCGCCGCGGCTGAGGCGCCGTCCGGAACGCCCGCCCGGGTGGCGGCGTACCCGCGGACATGAAGCCCCTCCTGGCCCTCTTACTGCTCACCCTCGGCAGCGCCCCGGCCCTCCCCGCGGCCCCGGCCCCCGTGCCCCTGGACCGCGTCCTGCTGCGGGAGGGGGAACTGCGGGGCCGCCTGCCGGACGGGTACGTGCTGGACCTCGGCCTGCCGGATGGCCGCTCGGCGTGGCTGGCGGTGACGGCGCAGGCTGCCGGGCCGGTGACCGGGCTGACCTTCACGTTCGTTCGCCCGACGCGGGACCCGGCACTGGCGGCCCGGCTGGCCCGCACGGTGGTCCGGGTGGGCGGGGCCTGCCTGACGGCGGCCGTTCCTCGCGCGCTGGAGCCGTGGCTGGTGGCCCGCCTGAACAATGAGGCGGCCGAGGCCCCGGCCTTCCCGGGCCTCACGCTGGAGGTCCGCTCCCGGCTGAATATGACCTCCTTCGAGGAGGAGCTTCAGCTGGTCCTGCGCCGTGCGCCGGGGACAGCCCTGCCCGCGCCCGGCTGCGTCCTCCCGGAGCCGCCCGTCCAGCCGGCCTGAGGGCCCCGGCCGCGGGCGCCTGCCGGTCAGGGCAGCTTTTCCACGCGCAGGTCCCGGATTTCCCAGGGGGTGTTGCGGGGCCCGGTCTCGAACAGCTGCACCACCCGGTCGCCCTGTCCCTTGGGCGCGGCGAGCTTGAAGTCCGCGGTGAAGGGCGTCCACTCGCGGTCCAGCAGGGCGGTGCGGGTGTTGCCGTCGTTCAGGCCGTACACGATCTCCATGGGGCCGCTCAGGGACCGCCCGGTGAAGCTCACGCGGTACTGCCCGGCCGGGAGATTTTTGGGGGCCAGGGAGTAGAGCACGCCGCTGCGGGGGTTGTCGGCCGAGGCGTCCCGGCCCAGGAACATCACCGTGGTCGTGAGCTTCGCGGCGGCGCAGTACGGCAGCCACGGCGCGGCCTGGGGGTCCTGGGTGGGCAGCAGGTTCGGTCCCAGCGTGCCGTTCGCGGCGCGCCGGCGCACGCTCAGGCGCCGGACCTCCCACGGGGTGTTCTTCTCGACGTTCTCGGTGATCTGGAACACGCGGTTGACGTTCTCGGTGCGCACGGCGGCGGGCGTGATCTTCGCGCCGCCGTCCCAGGTGAAGGTCTGCTGGTATCCGCGCCAGCTGCCGGTCAGGTCGGCGGTGGCGGTCGTGCGGTCGTTCAGACCGTACTGGACGGTCAGGGTGCCGCCCACCGTGCGGGCGTCGAAGCTCACCACGTACTGCCCGGCCGGCAGGGCCTTGGCCTGTTTCAGCAGCAGGCCGCTGGCGTGCGTGCCGCACCCGCCGTCCTGCGAGTCCAGGCGGGTGGTGATCAGCACCGGCGGCTTGACCAGGTACGGTTTCCAGGCGGGCGCGCCCACGTCCAGGTGCGGCAGCAGCGAGGGGGCAGGAGCGGGGGCCGGGGCCACCGGGGGGGAGGCGGGCGCGGCGAGCACGCCCGGGCCGAGCAGGGCGCCGAGAAGCAGCAGGGATCGCGTCATGACAGCTCTCCTGAAGGTCGGGAACATGAAGGCGGAAGGGGAGACGGGCCGCGGTCCCGGCCTCCGGTGAGGGCGCGGGCCGGCGCCCAGGATGACACGCGCCGGCCCCGGACGGACTTGAGCCCGGGGCCGGCCGTGCGGCACCCTGGGGCATGACCCCGCGCCCCGCCTCCGACCCCCGCGCGCTGAAGGCCGTGGAGGCCCTGTACTCCCCGGCCGCCCTGCCGGACCCGTACCCGCTGTACGAGGCGGTGCGCGCCCACGCGCCCGGCGGGGTGCTGCACCTGCCGGAGTGGAACGCGGCGTTCCTGACGGGGCACGCGGCGAACCGCGCCGCGCTGAGTTCCCCGCTGGCCCTGAGCGGTCAGGGTATGGGCGGGGCGCCGGCCTCGGACGGCGTGCGGCTGCTGCAGGGCATGATGCTGTGGCGCAACGGGCCCGACCACCGCCGGCTGCGGGGCCTGGTGGAACTGGCCTTCACGCCCCGGGTGGTGGAGGAGCAGCGGGTCCTGGTCCGCGCGCTGGTGCACGACCTGCTGGACGCCGCGCAGTCCCGGGAGGCGGCGGGCACCGAGGTGGACCTGGTGGCGGCACTGGCGCACCCGCTGCCGGCGCGGGTGATCATGACCATGCTGGGCCTGGGGGCTGGGGACGAGGAGCGGTTCGTGCGCTGGTCGGGCAGCGTGGCGGAACTGCTGGGCGGCGCGAACCAGTCGGCGGAACTGCTGGCCCGCATTGACGCGGACGCCCGCGAGATGCGCGCGTACTTCCGCGACCTGGCCGGCGAGCTGCGCGCCCGGCCGCGGCCCGGCCTGCTGTCCGCGCTGGCGGCCGCGCAGGACGGCGGCGAGCGCCTCAGTGGCGACGAGCTGCTCTCCAACGCCGTGCTGCTGCTCACCGCTGGGCACGAGACGACCAGCAACCTGATTCCCGGCGGGCTGCTGGAACTGGCCGCTCAGCCTGCCGCCTGGGCCGCCCTGACCGCGGACCCGCGCCGGCCCGGCGTCGCGGACGAACTGCTGCGCGTCGTGTCCCCGGTGCAGCTCGACGGCCGCACCCTGTCCGGGCCCCTCCTGCTGGAGGGCACACCCCTGCCGGCCGGCACGCAGGTGCAGGTGATGCTGGCCGCCGCGAACCGCGACCCGCTGGTGTTCCCGGACCCGGCCCGGCTGGACTGGACCCGCCCGAACGCCGCGCGGCACCTGGCGTTCGCGGCCGGCCCGCACTACTGCCTGGGGGCCAGTCTGGCGCGGCTGGAGATCACCGAGGTGTACGCCGCGCTGGCCGAGCGCTTCCCGCGCCTGCGGGTGCTGGACCCACGCCCGCCTTATAAGCCGAACCCGGTGCTGCGGGGGCCGGCGGAACTGAAGGTGCGGCTTGACGGGTAGCGCCCCGGCCTCTCTACTGGAGGCATGCGGGCGTACCTGGACCTGATGGAGCATGTGCTGGAGCACGGCACGGACAAGACCGACCGGACCGGCACGGGCACCCGCAGCGTGTTCGGGCACCAGATGCGCTTCGACCTCGCGCAGGGCTTCCCGCTGGTGACCACCAAGCGCACGCACCTGAAAAGCATCATCTACGAGCTGCTGTGGTTCCTGCGCGGTGACAGCAACGTGCGCTGGCTGCAGGACCGCGGCGTGACCATCTGGGACGAGTGGGCGGCGCCGGACGGGGAACTCGGGCCGGTGTACGGCGTGCAGTGGCGCAGCTGGCCCACCCCGGACAGCGGGCACGTGGACCAGATCCGCGAGGTGATCGAGGCCATCCGCCGCACTCCGGACAGCCGCCGCCTGATCGTGAGCGCCTGGAACGTGGGGGAGATCGGACGCATGGCCCTGCCGCCCTGCCACGCCCTGTTTCAGTTCTACGTGGCCGACGGGCGGCTCAGCTGCCAGCTGTACCAGCGCAGCGCCGACATCTTCCTGGGCGTCCCCTTCAACATCGCCAGTTACGCGCTGCTGACGCTGATGGTCGCGCAGGTCACCGGCCTGAAACCCGGGGAGTTCATCTGGACCGGCGGGGACTGCCACCTGTACGCCAACCACTTCGAGCAGGCCCGCCGGCAGCTGACGCGGGAACCGCGGCCCCTGCCCGTCATGCACCTGAACCCGGCCGTGCAGGACATCGACGCCTTCACCTTCGAGGACTTCACGCTCAGCGGGTACGACCCGCACCCGGGGATCAAGGCCCCCATCTCGGTATGACCCACCCCTGCATCTTCTGTGAGATCGTGGCCGGCCGCTCCCCCGTGAGCCCGGTGGCCGAAAACGACCTGTGCGTGGCCTTCCTGACCATCGCGCCCTTCAACACCGGACACACCCTGGTGGTGCCCCGCCGGCACGCCGTGACCTTCACGGACCTCACCGCGGCCGAAGCGGCCGCGATGGCCCAGCTGGCGCAGGAGGTGGCCCGGGCACAGCAGCGCAGCACCCTGCCCGGCCACGACTTCAACCTTTGGATGGCAAACGGCGAGGCCGCCGGGCAGGACGTGTTCCACGCGCACATGCACGTCTTCCCGCGACTGGAAGGTGACGCGTTCAAGGTAGAGGCCACTTGGCCCAGCCCGGCCCGCCCTGAACTGGACGCCGTGGCCGCCACCCTGCGCGGCGCCCTGGGGGCCCGGTGACCCGCCCCAGTTTCGATGAGCTGGGACTGGCGACGGCGCAACTCTGGGCGTCGCGCAGCGCGGACGCGAAGGTGCAGGTGGGCGCGTGCATCCTGGACCGGCATCACCGGGTGGTGGGCGTGGGCTACAACGGCCGCGCGGCGGGCGAACCGAACGAGCGCGAGTCGCTGGCGCACGGGCAGTCCGGGTTCATTCACGCGGAGGTGAATGCCCTGCTGGCCGCGAACTGGAACGGGGAGGGTCACACGCTGTACGTCACGCACGAACCGTGCTCGACGTGCGCGCGGCTGATCGTGAACTCGCGCCGGGTGTCGCGGGTGGTGTTCGCCACGCCGTATCAGGAGGAGGGCCGGGCGGTGGCGGGCCTGCCGTTCGGGGCGGACATCCTGCGCGGCGCGGGCATCGAGGTGGTCCATGCCGGGTAAGCCGGAGCTGGTCGCCATCTACGCCATGACGGAAAACCGCGTGATCGGCCGGGACGGGGGGATGCCGTGGCACCTGCCGGCGGACTTCGCGCATTTCCGGCGGTTGAGCGTGGGCCGGCCGAACATCATGGGCCGCAAGGTGTGGGAGTCGCTGGGCGGCACGGCGCTGAAGGACCGGTTGAATATCGTGCTGACCCGCAACCCGGCGTACCGGGCGGAGGGCGCGGTGGTGGTGCACACGCCCGCGGCGGCGCTGGAGGCGGCGGGGGACGCGCCGGAGGTGGCGATCATCGGCGGGGCGGAAATCTACGCGCTGTATGCCGGTCAGCTCACGCGGCGGGAGGAGACGGTGATTCACACCGTGCTGGAGGGCGACACCTTCATGCCGGAGCTGCCGGGGGAGTGGACGGTGACCACCGAGCGGGTCCGGCCGGCGGACGCGAGGAATGCGTACGACCTGACCTTCCGGACGCTGGTGCGGCAGACTCCCTGACTCATCAGCGCCAGATAGCCTGGGGGGGTATCATTCCCCGGCTGCGGGGCTTACCATGAGGGCATGACCGTCACGAAAACCATGACCCTGCACCACCTCGGCGAGCAGCGTTACGTGGGCCACAGCGCCAGCGGGCACCAGATCCTGCTGGACAACAGCCCCATCAAGGTCGGCGTGTCCCCCAGCGAGGCCCTGCTGGCCGCCGTGGCCGGCTGCACCGCCTACGACGTGGTGGAAATCATGCGCAAGAAGCGCACCCCCCTGGCCGAGTACCGCGTGGAACTCGTCGCGGAACTCGACGACACCACCACCCCCAAGCACTACCGCCGCATGACCGTGCGCCACCTCGGCCGCGGCCAGGGCGTCACGCAGGAGACCCTGCTGAAGGCCGCCGAACTCAGCCACGAGAAGTACTGTTCGGTGGCCGCCAGCGTGAAATCCGAGATCGTGGTGGAGGCCGCCCTGCTGCCCGACCCGGCCACCCCCTGAGCGGCACCCTATCCGCGCGGCCCGGCAACTTCATTGCCGGGCCGCGCTCTCTTGCCGGCCACTCCTATCCGGACGGCCCGCCCCACGGCCGTGCCCGCCCGTGCTGAAATGCCTGCACCGCTGGAGGTGTGATGACCCGTGCCCGTGACCCGGAAGTGCAGGCCCTGCTGGACATGCTGCGGCTGTCGCTGGGCGGCGCCGTCGCGCTGGGCTTCGCGCGTTTCGCGTACGCGCTGCTGCTGCCCGCCATGCGCGCGGACCTGCACTGGAGTTTCACGCTGTCCGGCGCGATGAACGCCGCGAACGCCCTGGGGTACCTCGCCGGCGCCCTGAGTGCCGCGCGGCTCGGTGACCGCTGGGGCCTGCGGCGGCTGTTCACGGTGGGCCTGCTCGTCACGGCCGCCGCCCTGGCCGCCTGCGCCCTGTCCGGCGACGGGGCGGTGCTGCTGGTCCTGCGGTTCCTGGCGGGCCTGAGCGGCGCGTGGGTGTTCGTGAGTGGCGGCGGGCTGGCGGCCCTGGCGGCGCGGCAGCATCCGGCCCGCAGCGCGCGCCTGCTGGGCGTGTTTTACGGCGGCGCCGGCATCGGGATCGTGCTGTCGGCGCTGCTGCTCCCGCCGCTGCTGACCTCCGGCTGGCGCGGTGCGTGGCTGGCGTTGGGCGCGGCGTCCGTGGCGTGCCTGCTGCTCACCCGGCCGGCCCTGCGCCGCCTGCCGGACCGCGCGGCCCCGGCCCCGCCCGGTGTGCGCGCCCCGCTGCGGCCCCTGGCCTTCACGCTCGCGGCCTACGCGTGTTTCGGGGTGGGGTACATCGCGTACATGACCTTTATCGTGGCGTTCCTGAACTCAGTGGGCGCGGGCGGGCTGGTCACGCCGTTCTGGGCAGTGTTGGGCGCCTGCGTGGTCGTGAATCCCTTCGTGTGGGGTCCGCTGCAGCAGCGCGCGCCCGGCGCGCGCGCCATGAGCGTCCTGATGGCCACCCTGGCCGTGGGCGCCGCACTGCCGCTGTGGTCGCACGTGCCCGCGGCCCTACTGCTGTCCGGCGTGCTGTTCGGCCTGAGCTTCCTGGCAGTCGTGACCTTCACCACCGTCATCACCCGCCGGGTCCTGCCGGAGCACGCCTGGGCGCGGGGCATCGTGGCCTTCACCAGCGTGTTCGCGCTGGGGCAGGTGGCCGGCCCCCTCCTGACCGGCCTGGCCGCCGACAGCGCGGGCGGCCTGCGCCTGGGCCTGGGACTCAGCGCGGCGGTGCTGCTGCTGGGCGCCGCCCTCGCCCTGGGCCAACCGGGTCGCGCGGGCCGGCCCGCCTGACCCGGGGCGGCGGGATGCACTAGAACGGGGAGGCTGTGACCCCACCCGACCCCCCTGCGGCCCGTTCCCTGCTCGCCCGGCACGCCTTCGCGCTGAACCTCGCCGTGACGTTCCTCTCGGCGGTCCCGCTGCCCTTCCTGGGCCGCGCGCACGGCGAGGACTTCCGCCGGGCCAGCGGGTACTTCCCGCTGGTGGGTTACCTGGTGGGCGGCGCGGTGGCGCTGGTGCTGCTGCTGCCCCTGCCGCTCCCGGCGGGCGTGGGCGCGGCGCTGGCGGTGTGGGCGTGGCTGTGGGTGACCGGCCTGCTGCACTTCGACGGACTGGTGGACAGCGCCGACGCGCTGCTCGCCATGCGCGCCCCGGAACGCCGGCTGGAGATCCTGCACGACGTGCACGTGGGCGCCTTCGGGCTGGCGGCGGGCGGCGTGTACCTGCTGCTGCTCTGGAGCCTGCTCTCGGCGTCCATCCCGGCCTTCGCGCCGGTCGTGGCGGCCGTGCTGGGCCGGGCGGTCATGCTGATTCCCATGAACCTGTACCCGGTGGCGGGCAACAGCGTGATCGGCGGGCAGTCGCGGGGCGGGCGGCCCTGGGTGCCCCTGCTGCTCACGCTGCCGGTGCTGCTGCTGCCCGGCGGGCTGCTCGCGGCGGTTCTCGCCCTGCTGGGCGGGCTGCTGGTCGCGCGGTTCGCGGCCGGGCGGCTGGGCGGCGTGCTGAACGGCGACACGTACGGCCTGGTGGTGGTGGGCGCGGAGCTGCTGGTGCTGCTCAGTTACGCCTGGGGGCAGGCGTGAAGGCCCGGGCATGCTGACCCTGCACCTCGTCCGGCACGCGCCCACCGTCCGCAATCATGAGCGGCGCTATCCCTTCCCGCACGAGGACCCGCCCCTCTCCCCGGAAGGGGAGGCCCTGGCCCGCCGGCTCGTGCTGCCGGCGGCGGACGTGGTGTTCGCCTCGCCCCGGGCGCGGGTACGGCAGACCGCCGCCCTGGCCGGCTTCCCGGAAGTGCTGGACGCCCCGGCCCTGGTCGAGGCCCGCTTCGGCGTGATGGCCGGGCTCACCTGGGCGGAACTCGAAGCCCGGCACGGCGAGGCCCCGCGCACCTGGATCGACACGCTCTCGGACCCTCAAAGCCCGCTCGGCCCCCCCGGCGGGGAGACCGGGCAGGCCTTTCACGGCCGGGTGCAGGCGTGGCTGGACGCCCTGCCGGAGGAGGGCGCCGTGCTGGCGTTCGCGCACTCCGGGACCCTCCAGGCCGCCCTGCGCCTCACGGTGGGCCTGGGGGCGGTGGTCACGCCGCCCGGCACGCGCATCACCCTGGAACGGGCGGGCGGGCCGTGGTGGCTCAGCGCCGTGGTGCCGCCCGGCTAGCGCGCCTCAGCGGGCGGCGCGGTGCGTGAGCAGCAGCGTGCCCGCACCCCAGGTCCCGCCCACCAGCGTGAACAGCAGCGCCAGCGGCGGCTCGCCCAGACTGGCGGCAATCGCGGTGAGGCCCAGCACGGCGCCCACCACGTCCGGCACCGGCAGCCGCGCCCGGACGGCCAGGGCCCGCCCGCCGTCGTAGGCGGTCACGCTCAGGCCCACCGCCAGCAGCAGCACCAGCAGCATGGTCGCCAGCAGCGCCGGCCCCAGCAGGCCCGCCAGCCCCAGCACCAGCGCCGGCACGCCCAGCGCGGCCAGCGTCAGCACGCCCAGCGCCAGGGTCCGCATCGGGGCGTGCCGCTGCCGGCGCGCCAGGACCGGCGCGACCCCCAGCGTGAACAGCGACCCCAGCGCGCCCGCCGTGAGCAGCACGAAGAACTTCGACCACGCCGCGCCGCCCAGCCAGCCCAGCAGCGGCCGGAAGGCGGCGGCGCTCGCCACGCTCAGGTCGCTGGGCGGCGGGGCCTGCAGGGCGGTGCGGTCCCCGGGCGCCTGCCCCAGCAGGGTGTTCACCCGTCCGGTCACCTGCGCGCCGGGGTCGCGGGTCACGTCGCCCAGCAGCGTGACCACCTCGCCGTCCACACGGGCGGCGCCGGTCAGGTGCACGTTCCCGCCGATGGCGATCACGTTCCCGTCCACCGGGCGTTCCACGGTCACGTTCTGTCCGAAGGTCACCCGGCCGCTGGCCGCGCCCTGGTACAGGGTGGGCAGGGTCAGCACGGCCGCTAGCGCGTACGCGCCCGCCCCCACGGTCCGCAGGGTGGGCGTGGGTCGCCACGCGACCACCACGCTGGTGAGCAGCACCAGGGCCGCGCCGACCACCGCCAGCGGCGAGACCTGCGCCAGCAGCGCCTGCAGGACCAGCGCGCCGGCCGTCAGGTTCGGCCAGGCGGTGGTCACGGTCAGCAGCAGCAGGCCCACCATCAGCGCCCCGACCAGCAGGGCCGGGGCGGGGTTGGGCCCGCGCAGCGAGGGCACCGGATGCACCCAGACGTGCGCCGCCTCCGGCGGGGTCGCGTCCACGGCCGCCTGGAAAGCGGCCACCGGCGCAGCCACCGGTGGCACTTCGGCCGGCAGGGGCCGGACGGCCTGGGCGCCCGCCGCCTCGGCCGCGATGCGGGCCGCCAGACCCGCCGCCACCGAGGGCGCGGCGGGTACCGGGTGGTGCAGCCGCGCCTGCCACGCGATCTCGGAGGCGACACTGGCCGCCACGCTCCGCGGAATCGCGGGGGGCCGCACCTGCCCGGCCACCCGCACGTCGCCCGCCACGTCGGCGGCCACACTCCGGGGCAGGACCGCGGGCGCCAGTTGCAGGGTGTGGGCCAGGGCCACGTCCGCCGCGACGGCGGCCGCCACCGACCTCGGCAGCGCCGGGGGGGGCAGTGCGCGCCACTGCGCGGACGCGGCCACCTCGCCCGCCACCTGACGCGCCACACTCTGCGGCAACGCCGGGGGCGGCAGGCTGCTCAGCGCGGCCTGCGTGCCGTGCAGCGCCTCTCGCCAGCGCGCCACCCGGTCCGCGTCCGGCCAGGCGGCCAGCCGCGCGCGGTCCTCGGCACCCAGCGTGCCGTCGGCGTCCTCGTGCAGCCAGTCCAGCCACGCCGGCACGGCCGCCCCACCGCCGGGGCGGGCGGGGTCCGGGAACTCTGGGGGGGGTGGCGGGCGGCCCATATCAACCCCCATACGGTAGGGACCGGGGCAGGGTTCCCGCTGCCTGAAACTCCACCGTCACCCCTGATCGGGGGAGGGCCCGGGCTGGCCGGGCCGCGCGTGGTAGTCGCCGCTTTTCCCGCCGGACTTGGCGAGCAGCCGCACGCCCGTGATCTCGATGGCCTTGCTGGCGGCCTTGAGCATGTCGTACACGTTCAGCGCCGCGACCGTCACGGCCGTCAGGGCCTCCATCTCCACGCCGGTGGGGGCAGTGGTGCGCACGGTCGCCTGCACGCGCACGCCCGCCGGTTCCAGCGTGACCTGCACGTCCGCACCCGTCACCGGAATGGGGTGGCACAGCGTCACCAGGTCCGCGGTGCGTTTGCTGCCCGCCAGCCCCGCCAGCCGCGCCACGGTCAGCGGGTCGCCCTTGGGGTTGGTGCCGGCCTCCAGCGCCGCGCGGGCGTCCGGCGGGAGCCGCACCCAGCCCTCGGCGGTGGCCGAGCGCGCGGTGGGCGCCTTGCCGGTCACGTCCACCATGCGGGGCAGGCCATCCCGGAAGTGCGTGAGTTCCGGCGCAGGGGAATCGCCGGTCTGTGCGTCGGGGCTCATTCCTCGGGAACGTCCAGGTCCTTCAGGGACGCGAAGGGGTTCTGCTTGGCGTGCGCGCTGCCTTCCGGAATGCCCAGGTCGTCGTCGATCTCCTCGACCGGCACCTGCGCCATGTGCTCGCAGGTGCCCTCATTGAGGTCCTGCCCGCACACCTGGCACAGGCCCTTGCAAGCCGGGTCGTGCAGCACGCTCAGCGGCGCGGCCAGCACGGTCGTTTCGGCCAGGTAGGCGCTGAGGTCCAGGTTCGGGTCGCCGAACACCAGCACCTCCTCGCCGGACTCGGCCTCTTCCAGGTACGGCTGGTCGGCGCTGGGGTCGTAGCGCATCAGGGTGCCGAGCTTCAGTTCCAGCGGCACGTGCACCTCCCGCAGGCAGCGGGCGCACTCCATGATCAGGGTGGGTTCGAACGTGCCCTGCAGGTACATTTCCTGCGAGCCGAGGCTGTTGACGTCCACGTCGTACCAGGCGGGTTCGGCGAAGCGCAGGGTCTGGGGAAGGCCGCCCTGCTCGTAGGTCAGTTCTGTCAGTTCGCCTTCGGCGTGCGCGTCGTCCTGCGTGCGCATCAGGGAACCCAGGTGAATGCGGGGCGAATCGGTCATGCCCCTCATCATAGAAGGTCCGCCGCAATTCCCGCCGTGACGTGGGGCGGCATCCCCGGCATGTGGAAAGGCAAAAGAAAAACTCCCGCCGGAGCGGGAGCGTTTCAGTGGTGACCCCAACGGGATTCGAACCCGTATCGCTACCTTGAAAGGGTAGTGTCCTAACCGTTAGACGATGGGGCCACACCACTTCAGCTGTTGAACACCGCCGCCTTTCGGCCCGGAATCCTTGACTGCCTTTCAAGGGGTGCCGTTTCCGGCACGCACAGAAAGATACACACCCGCTCCTCTGGCGTCAAGGGCCCCTCACGGTCGGCGCTGGCGCCCGCCGGTCACGGCCCGGGCCGCTGTCTAAAGGCGCCCTTCAGGGCCGGCGCGCGGGCCGCGCCAGGACGGCAGTTTCCGTCCGGACAGGCCGCGCGGCCGGCCGGCGCGCGCCGCACCCGCGCGCGAAGTGGGCGGTACACTGGCCCTGATGAGCGACACCGGATCCCTACAGCGCCTGCACCGCGTTCAGCAACTGGACCTGAACCTCGACCAACTGCGCGCCGAGGAGAGCAACATCCCGGACGCTCTGCGCGACGCCCGCGCGCAGCAGACCGAGATCAACAACAGCCTGGAAGACACCGAGATCACCCTCGAAGGTGTGGAAAAGCAGCTCCGGCAGGCCGAGATGGACCTCGCCGGCACCCGCGACCAGATCCAGCGCGCCAAGGAAGAACTCGACAAGAACGCCTTCGACGCCCGCGCCCAGAGCCAGTACGGCAGCCGCATCCAGATGCTCGGCGAACGCGCCGACGAGATGGAAGAGGACCTCGGGCCGCTGCGCGAGCGTCAGCAGGAACTCGCCGCCAAGGCCAGCCAGCTGCGCCAGGCGCACCGCGACCTGCGCCCCACCCTGGACGCCCTGGAAACCGAGGACGAGCAGCGCGTGCAGGGCCTGCGCGACCAGGGCCAGGCCGACCGCGAGGAACGCGCGCAGCTGGTCGAGAACCTCGACTCGCGCACCGTGAAGGAATACGACCTGATCCGCAAGGCCAAGAAGGGCCTGGGCGTCGTGGAGATCAAGGGCGGCCGGTGCAGCGGCTGCAACGTCGTGCTGCCCGTGAACGTGCAGCAGAAGGCCGCGCTGGGCCAGCTGCCGCCCGTGAAGTGCCCCTCCTGCGGGCGTTTCCTGATCCGCCTCGACCTGGCCTGAGCCGGGGGCCTGTCCGCCGTGACCTCCCGGGGGGACGTGTCCCCCCGCTTCTTCCGCCCGCGAGGAGACACCTGAGCATGAAGGTCGCCGTGGCCGATGTCGGCACCAACTCCAGCCACCTGCTGCTCGCCGAGGCGGCCGGCAGCGGCTACCGCGTCCTGGACGCGCTGAAAGACCGCACCGCGCTCGGCGAGTGCCTGGACGAGGCCGGGAACCTCACCCCGGAAGGCGAGGACCGCCTGGCGGGCGCCCTGACCCGCTTCCGGGAACTGAGCGGCGCGGCCGGCATTCCCGAGGTGCGCGTGTACGCCACCAGCGCCCTGCGGGAAGCGCCGAACGGGCAGGCGGTCGCGCAGCGCATGCGGGAACGCACCGGGCTGTACCCGGCGATCATCAGTGGGGAACGCGAGGGGCACCTCACCTACCTGGGCGCGGCGCACAGCGTGGAGTTCGGGCCGGACACCCTGCTGCTCGACCTCGGCGGCGGCAGCCTGGAGTTCGCCCGCGGCGGCCCCGAAGCGCCCACGGACGTGCTGAGCCTGCCGGTGGGCGCCATCCGCATGACCCGCGCGTTCCTGCGCCACGACCCGCCCCCCGCCCGGGAGGTGCAGGCCCTGCAGGCGCACGTGCAGGACCTGTTGCGGCCCCACGTCTCGCGCTTCGCGGCGCAGCCCGGCACGCGCGTGGTGCTGTCCAGCGGCACCGCGGAGGCCGCCGCCGTCGCCCTGAACGCCGCCCACACCAAGGCAACCCTGGCCGGCCCGGACGGCAGCGTGAACGGCGTGAGCTTCACCGTCGCGGCCCTGGGCGGCCTGCTGGACCGCACGCGGGCCCTGCGGCCCGGCGCGCGCCTGAAGGTCCCCGGCTTCGAGAAACGCGCCGGGACGATCGTGGCGGGCCTCGCGGTGCTGCACGCCGCCCTGGACCTGCTGGGCGTCCGGGAGGTCACGGTCAGCGAGGGCGCGCTGCGCGAGGGCATGCTGATCGAGGAACTCGCCCAGCTCAGCGCCTTCACCGGCGGCCTGAGCCTGCGCCAGCGCAGCGTCCTGGCGACCGCCGAACGCTTCGGCGCGAACCTCGCGCACGCCGGGCACGTCGCGCAGCTCGCCCGCGACCTGCTGGCCGCGCTGGCCCGCACCGGGGAGAGCTTCCCGGACGAGGCGCGCCCGCTGCTCACGGCCGCCGCGGCCCTGCACGAGACCGGGCAGATCGTGTCGCAGAGCGCGCACCACAAGCACGCCGCGTACCTGATCCGGCACACCGACCTGCGCGGCTTCTCCCCGCGCGAACGGGAACTGATCGCGCAGGTCGCCCGCTACCACCGCCGCAGCCCCCCCAAGGCCTCCCACGCGGACTTCGCGGCCCTGCCAGCCGCCGATCAGGCCCTGGTGTCGCGCCTCGCGGCGGTCCTGCGCGTCGCCGACGGCCTGGACCGCGCGCACGCCGGTGGCACGCAGTTCCGCGAACTGCGCCGCGCCCGGGCGGAGGACGGCTGGACCCTGCACGTGACCGGCGCCACGCCGTTGGACCTCGCGGGCGCCCGCGAGAAGGCCGACCTGTGGACCCGTGAGTTCGGGCCGCTGACCTTCCGGAACCTCTGACCCGCCGCCCGCGCCGCTTATGCTGTCCCCCATGACCGCCGCCACCCCCGCCCCCACCGTGCCGCGCAACATCCTGAGCATCCAGTCCTGGGTGGCGTACGGACACGTGGGGAACGCCGCCGCCGTGTTCCCGCTGCAGCGCCTGGGCTTCGAGGTCTGGGCGGTGAACACCGTGCAGTTTTCCAACCACACCGGGTACGGCGCCTGGACCGGCAGCGTGTTCCCGCCGGAACTGGTGGCCGAGCTCTTGGACGGCATAGAGGCGCGCGGCGCCCTGCCCGGCTGTGACGCCGTGCTCAGCGGGTACATGGGCTCGGAAGGCACCGTGGCGGCCGTGGCGGACGCCGTGCGGCGCGTGCGGGCGGCGAACCCGGCCGCGCTGTACTGCTGCGACCCCGTGATGGGCGACGTGGGCCGCGGCGTGTTCGTGCGCCCGGAACTGCCGGACCTGATCGCCGCGCAGGCCCTCCCGGCGGCCGACATCGTCACGCCCAACCAGTTCGAACTTGAACTCCTGACCGGGCACGCCGTCCACACCCTGGACGACGCCCTGACCGCCGCGCACGTCCTGCGCGGGCGGCTGAATCCGGGCGGGCCGCGCGTCGTGGTGGTCACCAGCCTGATCCGCGAGGACGCCCCGGAAGGCGGCATCGAGACGCTGGCCGTCACCGGGGATGGCGCGTGGCTGTGCCGCACGCCGCTGATCCCGCTGGACCCGCCCCGCAACGGCACGGGCGACACCATCGCCGCGCTGTTCCTGGGGCAGATGCTGCGCGGCGCCAGCCCGGCGCAGGCCCTCAGCCTCGCCATGAGCGCCCTGTATGCCCTGCTGGACGTCACCCACCGCGCCGGCACCCGCGAGATTCAGCTGGTGGCCGCGCAGAACGAGTTCGTGCAGCCCACCCAGGTCTTCCCGGCCGAGCAGGTTCAGGGCGGCGTGGCGTGACGCCCGACCCGGCCGTGCTGGCCTACCTGCAGGAGGCCTTCGAGATGGCCCGCGCCGGGCAGACGGCGCGGCTGGAGCAGATGCTGGCCGCCGGCCTGCCGGTGAACGTCCGCAACCAGAACGGAGACACCCTGCTGATGCTGGCCGCCTACCACGGGCACGCGGCGGTCGTGGCGCGGCTGCTGGCCGCCGGCGCCGTCCCCGACACCCGCAACGACCGCGGTCAGAGCCCGCTGGAAGCCGCGGCCTTCCGCGGCGACCTGGACGTGGCCAGGTCGCTGCTGGACGCCGGCGCGGACGTGAACGCCGCCAGCCCCGCCGGCAAGACCCCGCTGATGATGGCCGCCATGTTCGGCCGCGCCGATCTGGCCGACCTGCTGCTGGACCGCGGCGCGGACCTGCACGCCCGGGACGCCGCCGGGCTGGGCATCCCGGACGCCGCCCGGCTGATGGGCGCGACCGACCTGGCCGCCGCGCTTCAGGCCCGGCTGGACACCCGCACGCCGTAACGCGCGGCCCGCCCTCTCAGGGGTGCTGCCGGGGCGGCAGGGCCGCCCGCAGGAACCAGAAGTTCCCCAGCGACCGGATGACCTCCACGAACTCCTCGATGCTCACCGGCTTGGGGATGTACGCGTTGGCGTGCAGGTTGTAACTGCGCCAGATGTCCGTCTCCGCGCGGGAGGTCGTCAGGACGATCACGGGAATGGTGCGCAGGTGCTCGTCTTCCTTCAGCACGTCCAGCAGTTCCAGGCCGGACATGCGCGGCATGTTCAGGTCCAGCAGGATCACGTCCGGGCGCACGCCGGCCTGACCGGCACTGCCACGCAGGACCTCCAGGGCGTCCACGCCGTCCCGGGCGGTGTGCAGGGCGTGCGGGAAATCGGCCTCCTCGAAGGCCTCCTCGGTCAGGAGCACGTCGGCGGGGTTGTCCTCGACCAGCAGGATCTGAATGGGTTTCATCGGGGGACCTCGTCAGGAGTGCGTGTTGGGGGGGCGGGGGCCGGGGGCCGGCAGGAGCGCCGCTCCGGGCAGCGCCGCGCTGCCCGTGGACGGCGCCGGGGAGCGGTGATCGGGAATGCTGAAGTGGAAGGTGCTGCCCTCGCCGGGCGTGCTCTCCAGCCACAGGTCGCCACCGTGCTGTTCGATGGCGCTGCGGGCCACGGCCAGCCCGATGCCGCTGCCGCTGTACTCCTCCAGGGTGTGCAGCCGCTGGAACACCCCGAAGATCCGCTCGAAGTACTGCGGCTCGATGCCGATGCCGTTGTCCTGCACGTGAAACACCCATCGGCCCGGCTCGCGGGTGGCGGACACCCGGATGACCGGCGCGCGGGCCGGCCCGCGGAACTTCACGGCGTTGGCGATCAGGTTCTGGAACACGTGGCGCAGCAGGTCGGCGTTCGCGGTCAGGATCGGCAGCAGCCCGAACTCCACCGCCGCGCCCGCCTCCTGGATGGGCGTGTGCAGATCCTGCACCACGTCATGCGCCAGGGTGCGGGTGTCCACCGGGGTGAAGGTCCGCTGCTCCTGGCCCTGGCGCACCCGGGAGAACGCCAGCAGGTCCTGGATGAGGGTCTTGAGCCGCGCGGTGGCGGAGGTGGTGAAGGCGATGTACCGGTCGGCGCGCTCGTCGAGCTGCCCGGCGTAGCGCTTGGCGAGCAGTTCGGTGTAACTGCCGATGGTCCGCAGGGGTTCTTGCAGGTCGTGGCTGGCCACGTACGCGAACTGCTCCAGTTCCCGGTTGCTGCGCCTCAGCTGCTCGTTGGTGGTTTCCAGCGTCTGCGCGGCCTGCGCGAGTTGAGCCTCGCGGTCCTGCACGGCGCGGGCCATCACGTGAACCTGCCCGCTCAGGGCGTCCAGTTCGCGCACGCCGGCGTGCGGCAGGCGCGTGTCGTACTGCCCGGCGGCGATCTCCTGCGCGCCGGCGTTCAGGGCGTCCAGCACGGTCGTGATCCGCCGGGCGCCGCGCAGCACCGTGAGCAGCAGCGTCAGGCCGCTGGTGAGCAGGCCCGCGATCGCCAGCAGGCGCACGGTGTTCAGGGTCTCGGTGCCGGCCTGCACCGCCTGCGACAGCCGGACGTTTTCCCGGCCGCGCATCTCCGCGATCAGCGCCCGCAGGGCCTCCATGCGGCTCTTGCCGTCCTCGTTCGCCACGAGCGCCACGGCGTCCCCCAGCGAACGCTGCCGGGCGGTGATCTCCGGCTCGGCGGAGAACTCCCGCCAGTCGTTCATCATCGCCAGGGCGCGGCCCGTGTTCGTGCGCTGCTGCTCGGTGGCCGCCTGCTGTTCCAGCTCGGCGGCGTGCTGCTGGAAGGCGATCACGCCGTCCAGGTAGGGCTTGAGGAAGTCCGGGTGGCCGGTGATCACGTACCCGCGCTGCCCGGACTCCATGTCCGAGGTGTCGCGCGCCAGGGAACTGAGCAGTACCAGCCGGGCGTGCGCGGCGTTCACCTGCGTGGTCGCGCGGGCGTTGCGGTCCACGCCGGTCACGACCGCCGCGCCCACGCCCAGCAGCAGCACGAACGGCAGCAGGAAGGGCCGCAGCAGCAGGTCCCGCAGCAGCACCCCGCGCGGGCGCACGGACGTCGCGTCGGGCCGCAGCAGGGCCGGGGTGGGTGCAGGCCGCGGCGCGTCCCCCGGCGCCGGGGCGGGCGCGGGGGAAGGGGAGGGCAGGCGCGCGCCTGTCTCGTTCTGCACCCGGCGATTCTAGAGCAGTGGCCCGGGACGTCCCGGACCGGCATCCGCACAGGGTTTGTTGAACCGGGTACAGCGGACGCTACACTTCCGGGCATGACCACCCGCGCCAGCGGCGCCGCGCCCGTCCGCCTCACCCGGCAGGGCCCGGTCGCCACCCTGACCCTCACCCCCCCCAAGGGCGCCCTGGGCCCCGACTTCTGGCCGGCCGTGCCCGCCGCCCTGGCCGGCCTCGGGGACGCCCGCGTGCTGATCGTGCGCGGCGAGCACCTGTTCAGCGTGGGCCTGGACGTCAAGGCCACCGCCCCGCAGCTCGCGCCCCTGATCGGCAGCGAGGCCGGCTTCCTGGACGCCGTGCAGGCCATGCACGGCGCCATCGAGGCCCTGGCCGCCCTGCCCGTCCCGGTGATCGCGGCCGTGCACGGGTGGTGCATCGGCGCGGGCCTGGAACTGATCAGCGCCTGCGACCTGCGGCTGTGCAGCGCCGACGCCCGCTTCAGCCTGCCCGAGGTGAAGCTGGGCATCACCGCCGACCTGGGCGGCCTGCAACGCCTGCCGCGCCTGATCGGCCTGGGCCGCGCCGCGCACCTCGCCCTGACCGCCGAACCCATCGATGCCCTCACCGCCGAACGCTGGGGCCTGGTCACCGAGGTGCCCGACACCCCGGACGCCCTGTTCGCCCGCGCCGACGCGCTGGCCGGTCAGCTGGCCACCCTGCCGGCCGCCGCGCTGGAAGGCACCAAACGCAGCCTGCACGACCCCGCGCCCCACCACGAGGCCATGCTGGGCGCCGTGCGCTGGAACGCCCGGCACATGAGCGTCGAGGCCCTCGCCGCCGCCCTCAAGAAATGACCCCCCAAGGAGCCCCCATGACCCTTCCCGCCGGTACGCCCGACAGCACCTTCCGCCCCGACCTCCTGGCCGGCAAGCACGCCCTGATCACCGGGGGCGGCAGCGGCATCAACCTTGGCATCGCCCAGAGTTTCGCCGCGCACGGCTGCGCCGTGACCCTGCTGGGCCGCAACCTGGACAAGGCCCAGCGCGCCGCGCAGGGCATCGTGCAGGCCGGCGGGCGGGCGCTGGGCGTCAGCGCCGACGTGCGCGACTACGCCGCCATGGAAGCCGCTGTGGCGCAGGCCGTGGCCGAATTCGGGGCCCTGGACATCGTGCTGGCCGGCGCCGCCGGGAACTTCCCCGCGCCGGTGGACGGCATTTCCCCCAACGGCTTCAGGACGGTGGTGGACATCGACCTGATCGGCACGTACCACACCATCAAGGCCGCCGCCCCGCACCTGAACACCCCGGGCGGGAACGTCCTGAGCATCAGCGCGTACGGCGTGCCCGTGCCCATGCAGGCGCACGTCGTCGCCGCGAAGGCCGGCGTGGACCAGCTCACCCGCACCCTGGCCATCGAGTGGGGCCTGCGCGGCATCCGCGTGAACGCCATCGTGCCCGGCCCCATCGACGGCACCGAGGGCATGGCCCGGCTCGCACCGGACGAGAAGACCCGCCAGCGCTTCATGGGCACCGTGCCCCTGGGCCGCTTCGGGGTGCCGCAGGACATCGCCAACGCTGCCCTCTTCCTGGTCTCCGACGCCGCCAGTTACGTGACCGGCGTGATTCTCCCGGTGGACGGCGGGCAGAACATGCTGGGCGGCGCCCCCCAGTACCAGATGTACCAGCAGATGGGCCTTGCCCTGCCCGGCAAGAAAGAAGGCTGAGCAAAGGGAAGCCGGAACCGCGGGGGACTCCCCTCATGGCTCCGGTTCTGTGGGCCTGTTACAGCGGAATCGCCTGGGTGCGCCGCGCGTGCCGGTACAGCCCCAGGTAGATCGCCAGCACGCTCAGCCCGTACATCACTAGCGTCCACGCGAACAGCAGGTCGAAGGCCGGCCCGAACGGCACGCGGCCCCGCACCACCCCGGACAGGATGCTGCTCACCGCCCAGCCCAGGTCCCAGGCGATCACGTTCACCGCCGAGTACATGGGCCGGTCCTCCTCCGGCAGGGCCGTCATGGCGTACGCGCTGTACACCGGCCCGGCCGCGTTCATCAGCGCCCCGCGCGTGAACAGCGCCACCGTGACCATCCACAGTTCCGGCGCGAAGCCCAGCAGCGCCAGGAAGGGCAGGCTGCTCGCCTGCACCACCAGCACCGCCCGGAGCTGCCCCAGCGACCGGACCAGCAGCGGCTGCAGCAGCGCCGTGACCGCCGTGGCCAGGCTCATCCAGGCGAACAGCGTGCCCAGGCTCGCGTAATCCACCTTGAACTTCCCCTCGATAAACACGTTCAGGAAGGGAATCGTGGCCCCGGCGCCCAGGCCCACCAGCACGTTCGGCATCACCAGCCGCGCCATGGTGCGCTTGTCCCGCACCGCGAAACTCCGGCCCTCCCGGGTGGTCTTCCCGGTGGGTTTCAGGCCCAGCACCGGCAGCAGCCCCAGCAGCTGGAAGGCAGTCGCCACCAGCAGCGCCGCGCGCAGCGCCCCCAGTCCGTCCGGTTCGGTCAGCGTGGCCTGCGCGTACAGGTCCGGCACTCGGCCCCCCAGCAGGTTCCCCACGAAGCCCGCCCCGGTCATCAGGGCGCTCTGCACGCTGAACAGCGTCACGCGGGTCTCCTCGGTGCTGTTGTTCGCCATGAACGGCGACCCCGCCACCACGCTCAGCGCCGCGCCCGCCCCCTGCACCAGCGCGCCCACCACCGCCATGCCCGGCCCCGACGCGGTCGCCAGGATCAGCGTGCCCACCAGACTCAGCGCCGCCCCGACCTTCAGGGTGTGCGCGTTGCTGATCCGCCGTGCCAGCGCCACCGCCGGCAGGCTCAGCAGCGCCAGCGTCAGCGCCGGCAGCGCATTCAGGAAGCCCTGCCACTCCGCACCCAGCCCCAGCGCCCGCAGGTAGAAATTCAGGAAGAGTGCCGCGAACGCCTGCGCCAGCCCGAAACTGAACGCCGACGCCAGGTACAGCCACACCTGCCGGGAAAACCGCCACTTCATACCGGCCCCACCTCGCCGCGCGCCGCCCGGCCCCCGCCCAGCTCAGACGACCGCATCGGTCACCCCGATCTTCGGACAGAAGCCCGCCAGCCGGCACGCCCCGCACGCCGGCTTCCGCGCGAAGCACACCCGCCGCCCGTGCAGGATCAGGCCGTGGTGCATGAACACCCACCGCTCCCGCGGAAACAGCCGCTCCAGGTCCGCCTCCACCTTGTCCGGGTTCGTCTGCGCGCTCAGGCCCAGCCGCCGCGCCAGCCGCCCCACGTGCGTGTCCACCGCGATCGCCGGGTACCCGTACGCGTTGCTCAGCACCACGTTCGCGGTCTTGCGGCCCGCGCCGGGCAGCGCCACCACCGCGTCGAAATCATTCGGGACCTCGCCCCCGTGCCGCTCCACCAGCAGCCGCGCCAGCGCCGCCAGGTTCCTCGCCTTCGCGCGGTACAGCCCGATCCGCCGGATCAGCGGCTCGATCTCCTCCGGCTCCGCCACGCTCATCGCGTGCGCATCCGGGAAGCGCGCGAACAACGCCGGGGTCGCCAGATTCACACTCACGTCCGTCGCCTGCGCCGACAGGACCGTCGCCACCAGCAGTTCGAACGGATTGCGGAAATCCAGCTCACAGCGGGCGTCCGGGTACAGCTCGGACAGCCCGGCCAGCACCAGCGGCGCACGGGCCTTCGCCCCACGCGGCAAACGGGCCGGCAGGGCAGATCGGAGGGAAGCGGCAGACGTCACAGCCACCCAGCCTACGCCCGCAATTTCCACGCGCATGTGAACGCCCCCGGAAGTAAGCCGGAACGCTTAGCCGCCCCGGCCCGTACTGGAGGACATGAGGGTGCTCTCCATGATCTGCGGCGTGCTTGCCGCCCTGGGCCTGCTGCTGGGCCTGCTCCCCATGTTCGGTTGGCTGAACTGGTTCTTCGTGCTGCCCCCCGCCCTGCTCGGCGTGATGTTCGGCGCCCTCAGCCGCGACCGCAGCGCCATGACCTTCAACATCGTGATCTTGGCCGTCGCCGCGCTGCGCCTGCTGCTGGGCGGCGGCGTGATCTGACCCACCCTTGCGTGAACCCCAGGCCTCTGCTACCCTATTTGGGCCTTCCGAGAGGAAGCACGGGTTCTTAGCTCAGTTGGTAGAGCGGCGGTCTCCAAAACCGTAGGTCGAGGGTTCAAGTCCTTCAGGGCCCGCCAGACACACCCCCACATGAACTGTGGGGGTGTTCTTTTGTCACCGCGGTTTTTCTTTCAGACACGGCTGGCGAAGAACTGGTGACCCCGC
This sequence comes from Deinococcus ficus, assembly GCF_003444775.1. Lineage (NCBI taxonomy): Bacteria > Thermotogati > Deinococcota > Deinococci > Deinococcales > Deinococcaceae > Deinococcus > Deinococcus ficus. Next base: position 409,235 of record NZ_CP021081.1, read on the forward strand.
ATCCCCGGCGCTCTTTACCAATCAGTGAGAGAGGGCACCTGAATCGAACTTCGTCAGGTGCCCTCTCGTGCGTCGCCGATCCCGCCCTTATTTACGTGGGGACGCCGGCTTCCTCGAAGGTGCGCATCTCCCGCAGGGTGGCCGCCGCCGACAGCAGCAGCGGCGCCGCCAGCACGCCCCCGGTACCTTCGCCCAGGCGCAGCCCCAGGCGGAACATGGGCGTGAGGCCCAGGTGCCGCAGCTGCGCCGCGTGCCCGATCTCCGCGCACTCGCCGGCGGGGAACAGGTACTCCCGCAGGTGGGGGGCCAGGGCCGCGCCCACCAGGGCGGCACTGCCTTCCACGAACCCGTCCAGGATCACGGCCCGGCGGCTCGCGGCGGCCTGCAGCATCACGCCCAGCATCGCCGCGATCTCGTACCCGCCGAACTCGGCCAGGACGTCCAGGGGGTCCGTGGTGCCGGTCCGCGCCAGGGCTTCCTTGATCACCGCCACCTTGTGCGCCAGGGTCCGGTCGTCCACGCCGGTGCCGCGCCCGGTCACGTCGGCCGGGTCGGCGTTCAGCAGCCGGGCCGTGATCGCCGCGGCCGGGGTGGTGTTCCCGATGCCCATCTCCCCGGGGATCAGGACGTCCGCGCCGTCGGCGATGGCCTGCCGCGCCAGGGCCGCGCCCGCCAGGACCAGCGTCTCCGTTTCCTCGCGGGTCATGGCGGCCGTCACGCGCAGGTTCCGCGTGCCGCGCCGCACCGCGTGCCGGTGCAACTGCGGGTGGTCCGGCAGGTCCGCGTTCACGCCGGCGTCCATGACGTACACGCGCGCGCCCACCGTCCGGGCGATGGCGTTCACGGCCGCGCCGCCCGCCCCGCAGGGCGTGTCGGCCAGGAAGTTCATCACCATCATGGGCGTGACCTCGGGCGGGTAGGCGCTCACGCCGTCCAGTGCCGCTCCGTGATCCCCGGCGGCCACGATTACCGCCACGCCGCGCGGGTGAGGCGTGGGCGTGCCGAACACCCCGGCCAGCCGCACGGACAGGGTCTCCAGGTCGCCCAGCGCCCCGGCGGGTTTCGTGAGCTGCGCCTGCCGCGCCTGCGCGTGCGCCATGGCGCCCGTATCGGCGGGAAGGATGCTCTGGATCAGGGTGGACAGGTCGTGGTTCATGAAACTCCTTTCAGGGTGAGGGGTAGGCCGCTGACGATCAGCGCAGCCTCGTCGCTGCCGTGCGCGCAGCGCTGGTTCACCCAGCCGAGCACGTCCCGGTAGCGGCGGGAGAGGGCGCCGTCCGGCACGATCCCGAACCCCACCTCGTTCGTCACGAGAATGACCGTCCCGGACCGCGCCCGGGCGACGGCGAGCAGGTCGTCGGCGGCCTGTAGGATCTGGTCGTCCGGCCAGTCGTGGAACATCAGGTTGTTCACCCACACGCTTAGGCAGTCCAGCAGCACCACCGGCGTGCCCGCCTCCCGCACCGCTGCGGGCACGTCCACGGGTGCCTCCACGGTTACCCAGCCCGCCGGGCGGTCCGCGCGGTGCCGCCCGATCCGGTCCTGCATCTCCGCATCGAACGCCACCCCGGTCGCCACGTACGTCACGGCCTCGCCCGCCTGCGCCGCCCGCCGCTCCGCGTACGCGCTCTTCCCGCTGCGGGCGCCGCCCGTCACGAACACCAGGCGTGCCATCAGAGCAGTCCCCGCACGAACGGCCAGTCCAGGCTGGCCTTTACCCGCGCCGCGATTGCGTCCAGACGCGCATCCAGCGAATCCAGGCCCGCCGGGACCGGCAGGTCCGCCCAGCCCAGGAACCGCTCCAGGTACGCCGGGTTCTCCAGCAGGCCGTGCAGGTACGTGCCGCGCACGTTCCCCTGGCGCCACAGCAGCCCCGGCGTGCAGGCGCTGGCGCCGGCGCCCGCCACCGTCTGCCCGTGGTGAATCTCGTAGCCCTCCAGCGCGAAGCCCGTCTCCGCGTCCGTCAGGCGCGTCAATCGCGTGGTTTTCAGGGGCGCGAACTCCGTCTCCAGGTCCAGCAGACCCAGGCCCGCCACGTCCCCGCCGCCCTCCACGCCATGCGGGTCCGTGATGCGCGAGCCCAGCATCTGCAACCCTCCGCACACGCCCAGCACCGGCACGCCCTGCGCCGCCAGCCGGGTGATCGCCCCCGCCAGCCCCGACGCCCGCAGCCACGCCAGGTCCGCCGCCGTGCTCTTGCTGCCCGGCAGGATCACCGCCCGCGCCCCCACCAGATCCGCCGGGGATGCCACCCAGCGCGCCAGTTCCCCCAGCGGCGCGAACTCGTCCAGGTTCGACACCCGCGGCAGCCGCGCAATCGCCACGAACCCCCCGTCCCCATGCGCCGCGGCGCCCTCCAGGGCCACGCCGTCCTCCTCCGGCAGCGGAACGTCCAGCCAAGGCACCACGCCCACCGTCGGCACACCCGTCTGCTCCTGCAACCACTCCGGAGCAGGGGAGAGCAGCGACGCGTCCCCCCGGAAGCGGTTCAGGATGAACCCCCGCAGCAGCGCCCGCTCTTCCGGAATCAGGCAGTGCCACGTGCCCAGCAGATGCGCGAACGCTCCACCCCGGTCAATGTCCGCCGCCAGCAGGACCGCCGCCTGCACCTCCCGCGCCACCCGCATGTTCACGATGTCCGAACTGCGCAGGTTCACCTCCGCCGGACTGCCCGCTCCCTCGATCACCACCACGTCGAACTCCGCCATCAGGCTGTGCAGCGCCTCCTGCACGTGTGGCCACAACTGCCCCTTGCGCTCCCGCCAGGGCAGGGCCGTCAGCTCCGGGTCCGCGCGGCCCAGCAGCACCACCTGACTGCGCGTGTCCGCCTCCGGCTTGAGCAGCACCGGATTCATCCGCACGTCCGGCATCACCCGCGCCGCCCGCGCCTGCACCAGCTGCGCCCGCCCCATCTCCAAGCCCGCCGGCGTCACCCCCGCGTTATTGCTCATGTTCTGCGCCTTGAACGGCGCCACCCGCAACCCCTCATCCGCCAGCGCCCGACACAATGCCGACGCCAGATACGACTTCCCCGCATTACTCGTGCAGCCCTGCACCATGATGGCGTTTCCCATTACCGGATGACCTCCTTGAGTCTTGTGATCAGCGCGTCGTTCTCCTGAGGCGTGCGCGTGCTGACGCGAATCCATTCCGGCAGGGCATAGCTGGCGCAGTCCCGGACGCGAATGTTGTGACCGAGCAGGGCCTGTGCGACCTGGGCGGCGTTTCCGACGCGCAGGAGCAGGTAGGGCGTCCCGTGATGCTGCAACTCGCCAAACTCGCGCAGGGCGGCGGCGAGCACCAGGGCATGCTGCCGGACGAGTGGCAGGGTGGTGTGCAGGAACGCTTGCGCGTCCGGGAGGGCGGCCAGCAGGGCGTCCGTGCCGGCGGGCACGTGCCACGCGGGCGCCAGGTTCTCCAGCTTCGCGATGACGCTGGGAGCGGCGATGGCGTAGGCGGGGCGGACGCCGACCAGCCCGTGGGCCTTGCCGGGGGACTGCAGGCGCATCAGATTCGGATGCCGCGGCGGAGCAGCGCCGTCCGGCAGGAAAGGCGCGTACGCCTCGTCCAGGATCAGGAGGGCGCCCGCCCCCTCGCACTGCTGCGCAAGACGCTGGAGTTCCGCAGTGCTGAGGCGGTGCCCGGTGGGGTTGTGCGGGTGGCCTACGTACACCAGCCGGGTGTGTGGCGGCAGGTGCTCGGGTAGATCGGGCACCACCTGAATCTGTCCGCGTTGCAGCTGCGCGGCGCGGGCGAGTTCGCCGAACGGGACGTGCAGGCTGAGCAGGGTTGCTCCGGCGGGCAGGAACGCCCGCGCGAGGCGGTGCAGCAGGTCCGACGCGCCGACGCTGAGGGCGATCTCGTCCGGGGTGACGCCGTGCCAGCTCGCCAGTCGGGCGCGGGTGGCCTGGTAGGTGGGGTCGGGGTAGTGGGCGTGATCGGCCTGCTGCGCGGCCCGCAGGAGTTCGGGGTTGGGGCCGTAGGGGTTGCTGTTCACGCTGAAGTCCAGGCCCCGGAATGGGGTGGCGGTGGGCCCGCCGTGCGGCGCGCGGGGCAGCAGCGGGGGAAGCCCGGTCACGCTTTCACCACCAGCAGCGCGGTGGCGAGGGTCACGGTCCGGCGGGCCAGTGCCACGGCAGCCTTCAGATCGGCGGGCGTGGGCGCGCGGCCGGTGGCGTTCAGGACGTAGACGCCGCGTTTGTCCAGCCGCACGCCCAGGGCCCCGGCGAAGGCGCTCATGGGATGACCAGCGTTCGGGCTGGGGGTGGCGCGCCGGTCGCGGGCCCAGGCGTGCCACCCCCGCCCGCCGGCAGTGAGCAGGGCGCACAGGGCCGTGAGGCGGGCCGGGGCGAGGTTCAGCAGGTCGTCCATGCGGGCCGCGGTTTTGCCGGCGTATTCGAGGTCCGGGGTGCGGTAACCCCACAGGGCGTCGGCGGTGTTCGTCAGGCGGTACGCAGCGGCCAGCGGAAGGCCGCCCACGCGGTAGGCGAGCAGGGGCGCGATCACGCTGTCGGAGAGGTTCTCGGCGAGGCTCTCGATGGCGGCGCCGGCCACCTCGGCGGCATTCAGGTTCCGGGTGTCGCGGCTGACGAGGTGCCAGGACAGCAGCCGCTGCGCCTCCGGGAGGTCCCCGCGGTCCAGGGCGCGGCCGACCTCCTGCACGGCGTCAAAGAGGGCCTTCCGGGCCAGCAGAGGTTTGAGCAGGGCGCCCTGCACGTACCAGGGCGCGCGGGCTGCCGCGAGGCCCGCGCCGGCCGCCAGGGCTGTTCCCAGGGCCCACCCGGCGGCCCCCTCGGCCAATTGCCGCGCCGGGGTGCGGCCGCGCCAGCCCCGGCGCGCCCGGTGCAGGTAGGTGCCCATGCCCACCACGGGATGCACGGCGGTGGGTGGCTCGCCCAGGGTGTCCAGGGCCAGGGCCAGCAGCATCGCGGCGCGGGTCATGCCCGGCAGGCCTCCACGAAGCGCCGGGCGAGGTTCGGAAAGCCGCCGTAGTGCAGGTGCAGGTAACTGGCGAGGACGTTGCCGTGCGCGTACCCCTCCTGCACGGGCTGGCCGTCCGGGCCGGTCCAGGTGTAGGCGGGGTGCGTGGGGGCGTGCGTCAGGGCGCTGTAGTGGAACTCGTGGCCGCGCACGTCGGTGCCCGCCGGGGCCAGCGGGGAGCCGGTCACCGCGCGGGCCTCCCGGTACCCGAGGGTGAGGCGCGGCTGCATGCGCGTGCGGTAGGGAATCACGCCGCACATCTCGTGCTGAGTGCCGTCCAGGTCTTCGAGGGTGTCACCCAGGTACATCAGGCCGCCGCACTCGCCGATCACCGGCCGGCCCGACGCCGCGAAGGCCCGCAGGCCCTCCCTCAGGCCGGTGTTGGCGCTGAGCTGGGCGGCGTGCACTTCGGGGTAGCCGCCGCCCAGCAGCACGCCCCGGGCACCTGCGGGCAGGCCAGCTTCCCGCAGGGGGCTGAAGGGCACGAGCTCCGCGCCGCACAGGCGCAGTTCGTCCAGCGCGTCCGGGTAGTAGAAGTGGAACGCCTCGTCCAGCGCGTACGCGATCCGCACCCGCTCCGCCGGGGCGGGCGAGGTGGTGGGCGGCGCCGGCAGGGGCGGGGCCTCGGCGGCGTCCAGCAGGGCGTCCAGCCGCAGGTGCGCGGCCGCGCGGAGGGCCGCGGCTGGGTCCCAGGCGGTCTGCTCGGCCTGCACCAGCCCCAGGTGCCGTTCCGGGAGGTCCAGCGCGGCGTCTTTGGGCACGAAGCCCAGCACCGGCAGCCCCACCTGACCCAGGGCCACCTCGCACAGGTCGGCGTGGCGGGCGCTGCCCACGCGGTTCAGGATCACGCCCGCGACGTTCAGGTCGGGCCCGAAGTCGCGCAGGCCGGCGGCGACGGCGGCGGCCGTGCGCGCCATGCCGGACGCGTCGATCACCAGCACCACCGGCGCCCCGAGCAGCCGGGCGAGGTCGGCGGTGCTGTGCTCGTCGGTGGTGGGGGTGCGGCCGTCGTAGAGGCCCATCACGCCCTCGATCACACTGATGTCAGCGGGCGCGGCGCTGCGCGCGAACAGGTCCCGGGTGCGCGCGGGGGAGAGCAGGAACGTGTCCAGGTTCCGGGCGTCCCGGCCGGCAGCGCGGGTCAGGTGCGTGGGGTCCAGGTAGTCGGGACCCAGTTTGAACGGCTGGACGCTCAGCCCGCGGTCCCGCAGGGCGAGGCACAGCAGCGACGCCACCGTGGTCTTGCCACTGCCGGACCCGGCGGCGGCCAGCACCAGCCGTTTAATACTCGATCCCCTGCTGCCCGCCGATGCCCTGCTCGTAGGCGTGCTTCACCGGCTGGATCTCGCTGACGGTGTCAGCGAGGGCCACCAGTTCCGGTATGGCGTCCCGGCCGGTGATCACCACGTGCATGCGGGAATCGCGGGCCTTCAGGACGGCCTCCACGTCCGGCCACGCCACCCACCCGTATTTGAGGGGATAGGTGAACTCGTCCAGCACGATCAGGTCGTACTCGCCGCCCTCGATGGCCTCCCTGGCCAGCGCCCAGCCGTGCGCGGCCATCTCGGCGGAGTTTTCCAGGTCCTTGCTGCGCCACGTCCAGCCGTCCCCGAGGCCCTGGTAGGGGATTTCCAGCATGTCCAGCGTGCGGTGCTCGCCGAACTTGGCGGTGTCGTGCTTCAGGAACTGGAACATCTTGACCTTCAGGCCGCGGCCGTGGGCGCGCAGCATCAGGCCCAGCGCGGCAGTGGTCTTGCCCTTGCCCTTGCCGGTGTTCACGATCAGCAGCCCGCGCCGGCCCTTGCTGATGCCTTCTTTCTTGCGGTAGTTGTCGCGCTGCTCGGTGAGTTCGCGCATGGCGGCCTCGCGGCGCTGGCGGGTCAGGTCGTCGGTCATTTCAGGGCCTCCGGGTGAATCATGCGGATCAGGGCGCGCAGGGCGACCGCCAGGCGCGGGCCGGGGCGGCTCAGGGCGTCCCGCTCCTCGTCGGTGGGTTTGTACACGCGCGCGGCGCTCACGGCGCGCAGGCCGGCCCAGCCGGGCCGGGCGCGGGCGTCCGTGAGCGGCAGGCCGATCATGACCTGCGGGTTGGCCTTCACGATCAGCTCCGGGTCGAGTTTCGGGAAGTCGCCCAGGCTGGCGGGCACGACCGTCTGCCCGCCGGCCTTGCCGATCAGCACGCCGATGAAACTGTTCGGGCCCACGCTGTACGGGGCGGGGTCCACCTCGTAGTACACGCTGACCTTGGGCCGGCGGGCCACGCTGGCCTGCAGGGCGTTCAGGTCGGCGCGCATGCCGGTCACCAGCCGGGTCGCCCCGGCCTCGCGGTTGGTGAGGCGGCCCAGCACGGCGATCTTCTCGAACACTTCGTTGTACGTCTGCCCGGTCCCGCCGTACACGGTGAGCCCGGCCCCGGCGAGCTTCTCCGTCAGGCGGCTGCTGGTGGACTCGTCGGCCAGCACCAGGTCCGGTTTCAGGGCCAGGATCGCCTCCAGGTTCGGCTGGAAGGCGCTGCCGACCTTCGGCAGGGCGTCCACCACGGCCTTCGGGAAGTTGCTGAAGCGGTCCACGGCCACCAGTTTGCTTCCGGCGCCGATGGCGACCAGCGTCTCGGTGTGGCTGGGCAGCATGGAGATGATGCGTTTCGGCTCCTGGCGCAGCGTGACCGTGCGGCCCAGGTCGTCCGTGAGGGTCAGGGGGTACTTCGTGGCGTGGGCGTGGGCGCTCAGCAGCAGCGCGCTCAGGGTCAGCAGGGTGCGGGTCATGTCGGTCTCCGGCGTGCGGGGCGGGAAGTGCGGCCGGAACGGGAGCGACGCAGAAAAAACGCCCGGTCCGGGCCGGGGGCCGGAGACGGGCGGGCAGGTTCAGGGGAACGGCTGGCAGCACGGTCGGACATGGCCCTCTGGCGGCGAGAGGTGCAGGCTGCGCGGCAGGGCGCGGGCGCTGCGTCCCTGAGAGGCATTCGGACTGATGGGCCAGGGCCCCATTACCGCTGCGCGACAGTGCCGGACTCTCACCGGACTTCCCCCGACTCAGGTGCCGCAAGCGTAGCAGAGGCCACGATTCCCCGCGCCGGGTGCCACGCCGCCTGCCGCAACCGGAACGGAGACAGGGCCGGGCAGCCCCGACCCTGTCCGCCGTCAGCCGCCCCTACAGCCCGATCAGGCCCTTATACCAGCCGACCAGGGCCGGGCCCCACAGCAGCGCCACGACCGCCCCGATCGCCAGGTACGGCCCAAACTTCAGGCGGTTGCTGCTGTGCAGCGCCATCTGAATCACGCCCAGCACCGCCCCGGCGAACACCGCCACGACCAGCGCCACCAGCAGCAGTTCCCAGCCCAGGAACGCGCCGATCACCGCGGCCAGCTTCACGTCCCCGAAGCCCATCGCCTGCGCGTCCACCGGTTCGTCCGTGTCGGCGGCGCCGTCGTCCTCGCGGTGGCGGCGCCAGTGCAGCCACCAGTACACGCCGCACACCAGGGCCACCGCGCCCGCCGCGCCCAGCGCGCCCACGACCATGGCCCCCAGGTCCCGGCCCAGGCCGCTGCCGCCCAGCATGACGCTGACCAGGAACCCGCCCAGCGTGAGCAGTTCGGGAATGCGAATCACCTTTTTCGCCAGGGCGTTCACCAGCGCAGAGAGCAGAGCCACGCCCGCGCCCCACCACGGGCCCAGCCACGCGCCGGCCAGCAGGCCCAGGCTGATCTGCTGGTACCCCAGCGGGAATTCCGGCCAGGACCGCTCCCGGAAGCGCCGCAGCACCCAGGCGCCCACGTTGTTGATCGTGACCAGCAGACCGGCGCCCAGCAATGCCCCCTGCACCGCCTCCGGGAAGGTGGGCAGGCCGCTGCCCTGGGCGTTCGCCAGGGCGAACAGCAGGCCCAGCCCCACGCCCGGCAGGGTCAGCTCGTCCGGGATGGTGTAGGTGTCCAGGTCGATGGCGCTGCCCACCAGCAGAATCGTGAACAGCACCATCAGGCCCAGCGCGCCCAGCCCGAACGTCAGCGGCGGGAACAGCCACGCGATCAGCCCGTATCCCAGGCCCGTCAGCGCCTCCACGACCGGGTAGCGCGCCTTGATGGGCGCGCGGCAGTAGCGGCACTTCCCGCCCAGCGCCAGCCAGGACCCCAGCGGCACCAGGTCCTGGACGCCCAGACGGTGGTCGCAGTGCGGGCAGTGGCTGGGCGGGAAGGCGATGTTCTCCCCGCGCGGCAGCCGCCAGATCAGGACGTTCGAGAACGACCCGACCAGCAACCCCAGGATGACGGCGAACACCACGAGCAAGGCGTCAGGACTCACCCACGAAGTGTAAGCGGTCTCACCTGACAGCCCGCTTTCGCCGGGCCGCTCACCCCGTTCATGGGTGTTGCACCGCGTTCAGACTCACGTCCCGTCAGGCGGGCAGGCGCGACACTGAACACTGCCCCCTTTCATCCTCTCCTGCGCACCCCCGGGGCCCGGCCATTCCCTTCCGCCACCCATCTTCACTGCTTCCCCGATCACACCGGCCTCCCCGCAGGCCCTGGAATCTGCACCATGACCACACCTTCAGACCCCCAACCCACCCCCGCCCCCGTGCCCGCCGTGCCCGTCACCCCGCAGCCGCAGATCATCCAGGGCGGCATGGGCGTGGCGATCAGCGACTGGAAACTCGCCCGCGCCGTGTCCCTGCAGGGGCAGCTGGGCGTGGTGTCCGGCACCGGCATCGACAACCTGCTCGTGCGCCGCCTGCAGGACGGCGACCCCGACACCCTGCGCGCCCTGGCGCACTTCCCCGACCAGACCCGCGCGCAGAAGATCATCGCCGACTACTTCATTCAGGGCGGCAAGCCTGCGGGCCAGCCTTACAAGCGCGTGCCGCTGCCCACCCTGACCAGACAGGACCCCGCCTGGGGCCTGGCCATCGTGGGCGCGTTCGTGGAAGTGTGGCTGGCGCGCGAGGGCCACGACCACCCGGTCGGCCTGAACCTCCTCACCAAGCTGCAGCTGCACACCATGCCCGCCATGTACGGCGCGATGCTGGCCGGAGTGGACACCGTGATCATGGGCGCCGGCATTCCCCGCGAGGTGCCCGGCGCGCTGGACGCCTTCTCCCACGGCCTGCCGTACACCTTCCGCGTGGACGTCAAAGGTGATGGCCCCGCCACCGCGCCCCTCACCCTGGACCCCGCCGACTACGGCTTCGGGGGCGTGGCGCTGCAACGCCCGAAGTTCTACCCGATCATCTCCAGCCACGTGCTGGCCGGCGTGCTGACCCGCAAGGCGACCGGCAGCATCCAGGGCTTCGTGATCGAGGGCCCCACCGCCGGCGGGCACAACGCGCCCCCGCGCGGACAGGTGACGTACGACGCGTCCGGGCAGCCCATCTACACCGAGCGGGACGTGGCTGACCTCGCGGAGATGCGCAAGATCGGCCTGCCGTTCTGGCTGGCGGGCGGCTCCGGCAGCCCCGAGGCGCTGCAATCGGCGCTCGCCGAGGGCGCGGCCGGCATTCAGGTGGGCACGCTCTTCGCGTACTGCGCCGAGAGCGGCATGCGCGACGAGACCAAGCAGCGCGCCCTGGCCGCCGTGCGGGACGGGCAGGCGGAGGTGTTCACCGATCCGCTGGCGTCCCCGACCGGGTTCCCGTTCAAGGTGGTGCAGCTCGAAGGCACGCTGAGCGAACCGGAACTGTACGCGCAGCGGCGCCGCATCTGCGACGTGGGCTACCTGCGCGAGTTCTACTGGGCGGGCGAGGGCAAGACCGGCCTGCGCTGCGCGGCCGAGCCGGTCGAGGACTACGTGCGTAAGGGCGGCACGCTGGAGGACACGGTGGGCCGCAAGTGCCTGTGTAACGCCCTGCTGGCCGACGCCGGGTACCCGCAGATGCAGAAGTGGGGCGACCTGGAGCAGCCCCTGATCACCAGCGGGGACGACGTGGTGAAGCTGTCCCACTGGAAGCCCGGGTACACGGCCGCGGACGTGATCGCGTACCTGCGCGGTGAGGCTGCCCCGCAGTAAGGGCGGCGTGCCGGGGCCCGGCCTGTCCCGTGTGGGGCGGCCGGGCCCGGCCTTTGCTCACAATTGTTTGACATAGAATCAATCGGTTGATAATTTAAAGCAGTCACCGGCGCCCTCCACCCCACTCCCCAAGGAGAACCACCATGACCACCACCGGCAACCCCCGCATCGGCATCATCATCAGCAGCACCCGCCCCACCCGCATCGCCGACCAGCCCACCCAGTGGTTCTACGACATCGCCCGGCAACGCACCGACCTCGACTTCGAGATCGTCGACCTGCGCGACCACCCCATGCCCTTCTTCGACGAGGTCGCCAGCAACGCCTGGGCCCCCAGCCAGAACCCCGAAGTCGTCCGCTGGCAGCAGCGCGTCGCCCAGTTCGACGGCTACGTCATCATCACCGCCGAATACAACCACGCCCCCACCGGCGTCCTCAAAAACGCCCTGGACAACGCCTACGTCGAATGGGTCCGCAAACCCGTCGCGTACGTCGGCTACGGCAGCGTGGGCGCCGCCCGCGCCATCGAACAGCTGCGTCTGATCGCCGCCGAACTCCAGCAGGTCAGCGTGCGCACCAGCGTGCACATCCAGGGCGCCGACTTCTTCGGCCTGATGCAGGGCCAGAAGACCATGAACGACATGCCCTACCTCAACGACGGCGCCCAGAACCTCCTGAACGACCTCGCCTGGTGGACCCGCGCCCTCAAGACCGCCCGCGACACCCAGAGCTGAAACAAATATAAATAGTGAAAGGCAGAGCTTTGAGGCTCTGCCTTTCACTATTCAATACCGTCCCGCCATTAAATGATCATAGGTCTATAGTTTTTTCAGGCGCTTGAAGAAGCAGTTTTCTGTATAAATCACCTCTTCCTTAAGTTGGACACTGCTCTTGTTACAACTGACGAGTTCCCAGCCGTTCTTCCCGAGAATGTTGAACAGGCTGATATAGCCTAACTCCGATTTATATTCCTGCTGCATCTTCAACTTTTTGATGAGATTGATCAGGCTTGAAGCGGAATATGACCCTTCCGGCGTGGTGATGCCTAGGATCACTCCCAGATCACCGGACGAGGAACCATCGTTGTTTATCGTCTCTACTGCGGAATACTGCGTGTATTCCCAGACCGGGCCTGTGGCGGTCTGTGCTTCTGCAAAAGATAGGGCAGTTGTAATACAAGCCAGGGGAATTACTCGTTTCATTACTCCCTGATTATATTCAACAACACCAAGACCGTTGCCTCAGTGCTTCGGGAAGTGGCCCAGCTGCGGCACGTTCGGTGCCCACACGGGCCGCTCCACAACCTCACCGAACAGGTCGTACTCGTCACTGTCCTCAATGCGGACGCGCACGATGTCCCCGATCTTCACCTGACCCGCGAACTCACCGGCGTACACGTACACCTGCCCGTCAATCCCGGGCGCGTCGCCCTTCGTCCGGCCGATCAGGCGCGTGCCGGGCTGGTCATCCTCGTCATCGTTGAACTCGTCGATGATCACCTCCATCACGCCGCCCACCTTCTCGCCCAGCTTCTCGGTGCTGATCCGCTGCGCGACCTCCATGAACCGCGCCAGGCGCGCCTGCTTCACGTCGTCCGGCACCGCGCCGGGCAAGCGGTTCGCGTCCGCTTCCTCCACGTCGCTGTACGCGAACGCCCCCACGCGGTCCAGACGCGCCTCCTCCAGGAACGTCAGCAGCTCCTGGAAGTCCTCCTCCGTCTCGCCGGGGAACCCCACGATGAACGTGCTGCGGATCACCAGCTCAGGACAGATCTCCCGCCAGCGGCGGATCGTCTCCAGCTGCTTGCCCGCCCCGGGCCGCCGCATCAGCTTCAGGATGCGCGGGCTGGCGTGCTGCAGCGGCACGTCCAGGTACGGCAGGATCTTGCCCTGCGCCATCAGCTCCACGATCCGGTCCACGTGCGGGTACGGGTACACGTAATGCATCCGCACCCACGCGCCCATCTCGCCCAGCTTCACCGCCAGGTCCGTCAGATGCGCCCGCACCTGCTCGCCCTGAAACTCGCTCTCGCGGTACCGCATGTCCACGCCGTACGCGGAAGTGTCCTGCGCGATGATCATCAGTTCCTTCGTGCCGCCCGCGACAAGGCGGAACGCCTCGTACAGCACCGCCCCGGCATCCCGCGACACCTGCAAGCCCCGCAGCTTCGGAATGATGCAGAACGCACACGTGTGATTGCAGCCCTCCGCCACCTTCACGTACGCGTAATGCCGCGGCGTGAGCTTCACGGTCGGCGCGAACACGTCCCCATGCTTCGTCACTTCACGCGCCGGCACGTCCGCCCGCATCCCCGGCGCCGCCACCGGCAGCAGGCCCGTGAACGCATCCTGCTCCATGGGCAGCAGCTCCCGCACGTGCCCCATCACGTCATCCACCGCCTCCGACCCCGTGATCGCCGCCACCTTCGGGTGCCGCTCCATGATCTTCTCCGGCCGCTCCCCCAGGCACCCCGTCACGATCACCTTCCCGGTCGCGTCCAGCGCCTCCCCGATCGCACTCAGGGACTCCTCGATCGCCGGCGTGATGAACCCGCACGTGTTCACGATCACCGCGTCCGCCCCCTCGTAACTCGCGGCGACCTCGTACCCCTCCACGCGCAGCTGCGTCAGAATCCGCTCGCTGTCCACCAGCGCCTTCGGGCACCCCAGACTGATGAACCCCACCTTTTTCACGCCGCTCTGCACGGCGGCCACCTCATTCGTCATACCCACTCCCCGGCCCACAAGAGCGGGGCCTCACGCACACACGCCCACCAGCTGGCAGCGCGGTTCACAGCCGGGCAGTCTAGCAGGGCAGAGCGAGGGAAATGGAGTGCTCGTTTCCGGGCTCGGCGGCCCACCCCCCATCCCTCCGGGATGGGGGGTGGGCCGCCGAGGATGTCGATGAGGTCGGGGCTCAGCTGGCCCAGCGTGGTGGTGTGCGGTGACCTGGGCTGTGGGTGCGAAGGGTCCGGGTTCGGTTTCTATGCCTTGACGCTGCGCGTCAAATGGCCGGCATCGCATCTGCCGTCCGGGGCAGGGTGGGCTGTTTAAAGAGCTGGGGCTGAATGCCAGTCTGAAGAATTCGATCTTCCGTTCCCATCAAGACTCCCGGCCCATTTATCGGCATGGCAACCCGGCCGTCGTGCGCGCAGAGCGCGGGCCCTCCATCGAACCCGGAGCATGGCGGCGAGGCCGGACCCGTGCCCGCCCAGCCACAAGTCCATCACATTGCTGATCTCTCTTGCCCAGTGCAACGCAAGCTCCCCCCGTCCCAGAGGGATGGGGGGCTGGGGGGTGGGCCGCCATAACGTCAGGACAGTCTGTTACAGCCGGCTTTCGATGGCCCGGGCGTGGGCTTCCAGCCCTTCGGCGCGGGCGAGCGTGGCGCCGGCCGGTCCGATGCGCCGCAGGGTGTCTTCGTTCAGGCCGACGACGCTGATGATGTTCTGGAAGTCGCGGACGTTGACGGGGCTCATGAAGCGGGCGGTGCCGCCGGTGGGCATGACGTGGCTGGGGCCGGCGACGTAGTCGCCGAGGGCTTCCATGCTGTGTTCGCCGATGAAGACGCCGCCGGCGCGTTGGACGTGGCCGAGGAGGGGCCAGGGGTCGCGGGTGAGGAGGCAGAGGTGTTCGGGGGCGTAGAGGTTGGCGAGGTCGAGGGCTTCTTGCAGGTCGCCAGCGAGGACGGTTTTCATGCGGGTCTGGATGCTGTCGCGGGCCCAGGTCCGGTTGGGTTCGGGGAGGGCGGTGAGTTGCCGGTCGAGTTCCTCGTTGACGCGGTTCAGGAGGTCGGGGCTGGTGGAGACGAGGACGGGTTCGGCGCCGTTGTGTTCGGCCTGGGCGAGGAGGTCGGCGGCGACGAAGCGGGGGTCGGCGCTGTCGTCGGCGACGACGAGGGTTTCGGTGGGGCCGGGGAGGCTTTCGATGCCGGTCTGGCCGTACACGAGGCGTTTGGCGATGACGACGAAGAGGTTGCCGGGGCCGGCGATCTTGTCGACGCTGGGGACGCTGGCGGTGCCGTAGGCGAGCGCGGCGATGGCCTGCGCGCCGCCCGCGCGGTAGACGTGCGTGATGCCGAGTTCGCGGGCGGCGACGAGGATGGCAGGGTGAACCGTGCCGTCCCGGGCGGGAGGGGTGGTGACGATGAGCTCGGGCACGCCCGCCACCTGGGCGGGCACGGCGGTGTGGATCAGGGTGCTGATCAGGGGGGCGAGGCCGCCGGGCACGTATACGCCGACCCGGCCCAGGGGCCGCACGAGCTGCCCGAGGGCGCCGTCGGGGCCGTGGTTCAGGAAGCCGTGGGCGGGCTGCTGCTGGTAGAAGGCGCGGACGCGGTGAATGGCGGTGCGGATGGCGTCGTGCAGGCCGGCGTCGATGCTGGCGGCGGCGATGTCGGCTTCGCTGACGCGCAGGTCGGTGGGTCGGTGGCCGTCGAGCCGTTCGGTCCAGTCGCGCAGGGCGTCGTCTCCGCGTTCGCGGACGTCGGCGATGATGCGTTCGACGACCTGCGTGGGCGTGAGCGCCTCGCCGAAGGTCTCATGGATGCGGGTGAGGACCGCGTCGGGGACGGGCGCGTCGTTGAAGCTGCGGGTCAGGGCGGCGCGGGCTTCGGGCCCCTGGAGCACTTGCATGCGTCCGAGCATAGGCGCGCCGCGCCCGGCGCGTCACGGGTCGTCTCGACCGTGATTCCGGGTGGGCCTGCCTAGCGCCGGCGGCGGCGTTCCCGGTCGGGCCGCGGCCGAGCGGCCTGCGTGCTGAGGTTCGCCTCGATGGGCCCGAAGTCGGTGGGCTGGATCAGGCGCAGCAGGGCGTGGGGCGGGGCGCTGTCCAGGTACACGTAGGCGTTCCCGGGCCGCAGGAAGTACCCGCAGGCGGGCGTGCCGGCCACGTCCACGTCCGGGAGACGCTGGATCAGCACGCGGCCGCCGGTGAGGTGGACGTGCTGCCGTTCGGGCAGCTGGTCCTGCCCGACGCCCTCGGCGCAGCGGGCGCGCAGCCACAGCAGCAGGCTGACCGGGTCGTGATGGTCGGTGGTGAGGGGCTGGGTGGCTTCCTCGCGGCCCTGGCGCAGGGTGATCAGGCCGGCGCGGCGGTCGAAGGTCGTCTCGAAGTGCGCGCGGCCCCGGCCGTCCCCCTCGCTGTACGACTGACTGGTGAGCCAGCGCGGGTGCATGCGGCTGGTCTGCACGCGCCGCACCGGGGGCAGCACCCCGCCGAAATCGGTCTGAACGCGGGCGACCAGCGAGCCGCGTTCCAGGTGCAGCGTCCAGTCCTGCGTGCCGGCGAAGCGGCCCCCCAGGGTCAGGGTGAACGCGAAGGTGTCCGGGGCAGGCACGGCGTAGGCCGCCCGCGTCCCCTCGGCGCCCGCGGGAGGCGCCCCGTCCGGAAGCGTCTCGTCCGCGCTGCCGGCGGGGTGGCCCGCCAGGGGATCTAGTTCAGCGGCGTCCAGAAGCTCTCACCCGGCCCTTCCCAGGTGGCGCCGAGCGCCTCGGCGACGGTCGCGCCGACGTCCGCGAAGGTCTCTCGGTCGCCCAGGCTCACGGGGGTCAGGCCGGGGCGGTAGGCGAGCAGCAGGCCGTGCTCGCGGGTGTGGTCGCTGCCGTGCCAGGTGGGGTCGTTGCCGTGATCGGAGAGGATCAGCAGCACGCCGTCCTGCGGCACGGCGGCCAGCAGCTCCGGCAGGGCGCGGTCGAACTCGGCCAGGGTGCGGCTGTACCCCTCGGGGTCGCGGCGGTGCCCGAACTTGCTGTCGAAGTCCACGAGGTTCGTGAAGATCAGCCCGCGGGTGCCGTCCTGCGCGGCCTGCCGCATGCGGGCCAGGGTCTTGCGGATGCCGTCGGCGTTGTCATCGGTGTGGATGCTCTCGGTGAAGCCCTGGTTGGCGTAGATGTCCGGGATCTTCCCGATGCCGATCACGGCCTGCCCGGTGGCCTTCACGGCGTCCAGCACGGTGGGGGGCGGGGTGAGGCTGAAGTCCTTGCGGTGCTCGTTGGCCCGCTCGAACGGGAATTCGCCCCGGAACGGCCGGGCGATCACGCGGGCCACGGCGTACTCGCCCTGCAGGATCTCGCGGGCGGCGCGGCACCACTCGTACAGCGTCTCCAGCGGCACGACGTCCTCGTGCGCGGCGATCTGGAAGACGCTGTCGGCGCTGGTGTACACGATGGGCGCCCCGGTCTTGAGGTGCTCCGGCCCGAAGTCGCGGATCACGTCCGTGCCGCTGTAGGGCCGGTTGCACAGGTGCCCCCGGCCGGTCGCGGCGTCGAAGCGGTCCATCACGGCGGGCGGGAAGCCGTCCGGGAACACCTGGAAGGGGTGCTCGAGCTGCACGCCCATGAACTCCCAGTGGCCGGTGCTGGTGTCCTTGCCGGGGCTGACCTCGCGCATGCGGCCGTAGGCGCCCTGCAGGTCGCTGGTGGGCACGGCGGGAATATGCGCGTCGCCGGTGTTCACGGTTGGCAGGTGCCCCAGGCCCAGCCGGGCGAGGTTCGGGAGCGGCACCGGGTGGCGTTCCAGCGTGTGGTTGATGGTGTGCGCGCCCCGGTCCCCGAACTTCTCGGCGTCCGGCAGTTCACCCATGCCCACGGAGTCCAGCACGATGATCGTTAGCAGCATCCTCCCAGTGTAGCCGGGCGGGGCAGCGCCTCCCAGGGACGCCGGACCGCGCGCCCGCAGCTCAGGGGCTTTGACGCGGTGCCGTCCGGGCGGGCGATGCCGCACCGGCTCACAGCGCGCCAAGGAACGCGTGCTACGCTGCTTTTCGTGACCGCGCCCACCACGGAAAACCCGACCCACACGGCCCCCGCCACGGCTGGCCTGCCGGCCGCCGTGACCGGTGCGGGCCGCCCGCACCTGACCGCGGAGCACCTGGGCAAGACCTACGGGCGCCGCGCGGTCGTGCGGGACGCGAGCTTCACCGTGAAACCCGGGGAGATCGTGGCCCTGTTCGGCCCGAACGGCGCGGGCAAGACCACCACCTTCTACATGCTGGTGGGCTTCGTGCGCCCCGGAGTTGGCCGCATCATGCTGGGCGACCGGGACGTGACCCGGCTCCCCATGCACGAACGCGCCCGGCTGGGCCTGGGGTATCTGCCGCAGGAACCCAGTGCCTTTCGCAAGCTCACCGCGCGCGACAACCTGCTCGCCATCCTGGAGTACCAGAAGCTCTCCCGCGCCGAGCAGGAAGCCCGCGCGGACGCGCTGCTCGCCGAGTTCGGGCTGACGCACCTGGCCGGCAGCTTCGCGTACCAGCTGTCCGGCGGGGAGCGCCGCCGCCTGGAACTTGCCCGGGCCCTGACCACCGACCCCGACTACCTGCTGTTGGACGAACCGTTCACGGGCGTGGACCCCAAGAGCATCCGGGAGATCCAGCGCCTGATTCACGAACTCCGTGACCGGCGCGGCATCGGCGTGTTCATCACCGACCACAACGTCCGCGAGACCATCGCCCTGACCGACCGCGTGTACCTGATGTACGACGGTGAGGTGAAGTTCGAGGGCACCCCGCGCGAATTCGCGCAGGACGACGACGCCCGCCGCCACTACCTCGGCGACGACTTCGAGCTGTAAGGCCAAGGGAGCGACTGACCCGGTGCTGTGGCTGTTCCTGCCGTTCGTGGTGATCCTGTCGGGCGTGGTCGCCTACGCCGCCGACACGGTCGCCAAGAAGGCCGGCCGCGCGCACTTGCGCTGGTTCGGGCTGCGGCCCAAGCAGACCGCCCTGATCGTGGCGGTCCTGGCCGGCATGGGCATCAGCGCCGCCAGCCTCGCGGCCTTCCTGTGGCTGAACAGCAGCGCCGTGAACACCATCGCGCAGGCCGACCAGCTGCGCCCCCAGATCGAGGCCCTGAAGGCCGACCTGAAAGGCGTGCAGGCCCAGCTGACCGCCACCAACCGCGAGCGTGACCAGGCCCAGCAGGAAGCCGCCCGCGCCCGCGCGCAGCAGCAGGAAGCGCAGCAGGATTACCGCGCGGCCGCCACGCAGCTCCGGGCCGCGCAGGCCGCCGAGGCCCGCCTGAAGGCCGAGTCCGGCACGCTGCAGCGCACCGTGACCACCCTGCAGGGCCGCGCGCAGGAAAGCCGCCGCAAGCTCGCCGCCAGCGAGGCCGCCCTGAAGGCCAGCCAGGCCCGCTCCCAGGCGCTGGACGCCCGCGTGCTGGACCTGCAGGGCCAGACCGCCCTGGCGCAGCAGGAGGTCAAGCTCGCCGAGACCGGCGCCGCCCGCGCCCGGCAGGCCGTGCAGGACGCCGAACTCGCCTCGCAGAAGGCCCGACGGGTCGCCCGCGACGCCGAGGCGAAGGCCGCGCAGGCCCAGCAGGCGGCGCAGGCCGCCCAGGACCGGGCCCGGACCGTGCAGGCCCAGGCGGCGCAGGCGCAGCAGAAAGTCACGGCCCTGAGCGCGCAGCTCAAACAGATCGAGGCGAGCCGCCAGCAGGCCGCGGCCGCCCTGAAGGCCGCGCAGCAGGCTCGCACGACCGCCGAGACGCAGCGGCAGGTCGCCACCACCGCCCTGAAGCAGCTCACGCAGGAGAAAGCCGCCCTGAGCGCCGAACGGGACCGCCTGGCCGCAGAGCGCAGCAAACTGGCCGCCGAACGTGACCGGGTGCAGCGGGACCTGAGCGCCCTGCGCACCCAGCAGGCGCAACTGCGGGCCAGCAACACCACCCTCAGCAACGACCTGGCCTCCAAGACCACCGAACTGCTCGCCACGCAGGCCCGCGTGAGCCAGCTGCAGGACGAGTACAGCAGCGCCCGCACCGAACTGAGCGTGAGCCGCAACAGCGACCTCGCCTACCCGAAGAACGAACTGGTGTACGCGGACGTGGTGCCCAGCGTGCGCAACCTGGACGCCTTCCTGAACGCCGCCTCGCGCGCCGCGCAGGCCCGCGGCGCCGCGGCGCGGGGCGCGGCGCGGGCGGTGGTGCTGCCGGCCTCGGCCCGCGCGAACCTGGAGACGAAACTCCGGGCGCTGAACTCCAGCACGTTCATGTTCTGCCGCGCCGCGCAGAACTCCGCGGTGGGCTTCCCGGTGGACCTCACCTGTGACGTCCGCCCGAACGTGACGCTGTACCGCGCGGGCGAGACGATCCGCAAGGCGACCGTGAACCCCCGCACGGACTCCCGCGTGTTGCAGCAGCAGATCAGCGACCTGGTGAAGGACGCGGTGCTGGACCTGAACGTGCGCGGCGTGCTGGCCGAGAACGTGACGAACCCGGGCCTGGACGTCACGGAGTTCGTCTCGCTGATCACGAAGCTGGGCAGCCTGCCGGGTCCGTCGGCGGTGGTGGTGATCGCCGCGCGCGAGGACGTGCGGCCAGGCACCCGCGTGAACCTGTACGCCCGCGTGCAGTGACGCCGGCCCGACCCTGAGGGGCGCGTGAACGGACGCCGGGCCCGGCGTCAAACGGCCGTCACATCCGCCCGGTACACTCCGCCGTATGCGTTTCCTTGCCCTGACCCTTCCCGCCCTGCTGCTCGCCGGGGCCGCGCACGCGCAGGCGCCCGTGAAGATCGAGTTCTGGCACGCCATGAACGGCGTGAAGGACCAGGTGGCCGGGTACGCCCGGGACTTCAACCGCTCGCAGAGCAGGTACGAGATCGTGCCCAGCGTGCAGGGCAACTACCGCGAACTGCTGCCGAAACTGCAGGCGGCGATCAAGGCCGGGAACCCCCCGGCGCTGGCACAGCTGGAATTCACGCAGGTGCCCGACGTGGCCGCGTCCGGCGGCCTGACCGACCTGAGCGGCTTCGTGGACGACCTGCCCGACGCCTTTCGGAATGACTTCGTGCCCGCCGCGTGGAAGGCCGGGGTGGTCGCCGGGAAGAACTACGGCCTGCCCTGGAACCTCAGCGTGCCGGCCCTGCTGTACAACGCCAACGTCCTGAAAAGCAGTCCGGAAGGCTGGACCTGGACGCAGATGGAAGCCGCCACCCGCAAGCTCGCCACCGGGGGCCGCAAGCCGCTGGTGGTGACGGCCGAAGCCTGGACCTTCGAGGCGAACGTGCTGTCCCGCGGCGGATCGCTGGTGGACGGGGGCAAGCCCGCCCTGAACAGCCCGGAGGCGGTGGAGGCCCTCACGCAGCTGACCCGCATGAGCGCGCAGGGCCTCGCGCAGCCGCGCGGCCTGAACGACGTGGCGGGCGGCGTGTTCGACTTCGCCCGCGGCAAGAACCTGTTCATCATGGCGAGCGTCGCCAACTGGATCGACGCCCGGCGCATCCCGCTGGTGAAGGTGGGGCTGGCGTCCTTCCCGTGCGAGAAGGCGGCCTCCTGCACCGTTCCGCTGGGCGGCGGGGCGCTGGTCGTCCCGAAGGGTGCCACGGCCACCGAACGGGCCGGCGCGCAGGCCTTCTGGCAGTACCTGATGGCGCCTGAACGTCTGGCCGACTGGGTGGAGGCCACCGCCTACGCCCCCCCGCGCCGCAGCGTGACGCAGCTGCTGGGCAAGTGGTACGGCCAGAACCCGCAGATCCGGGCGGTGCACGCGCAGATGAATCGCGCCGTGCCGCGCCCCACCCTGCCGCAGTACGCCGACTGGATTCCCCTGATCGAGAAGGCCATCGAGCAGGCTACCACCGGCAAACTCAGCGCCCAGGCCGCCCTGGACGCCGCGCAGAAGGCCGCGTTGAAGTGAGGCCGGGGCCGGGCGGTACACTCCGGCCGTGAGCGCCCTGCCGTCCCTGTACACCCTGCTGGCCCTGCTGTTCACCGCGGCGCTGCTGCTGCTGCTGTGGCGGCCCGGACTGGCCCGCCCGGTGACCGTGTGGGCCCTGGCGGCCGGCCTGCCGGTGCTGGCGGCGGTCGCGGCGGCCCTGACCGGGCAGGCGCGGGCCGACCGGGTCACCGCCGGGTACCTGCCGGTGCCGGTCACGGTGACCGTGAACGCCCTGGGCCGCACACGGACCCTGCAACTGACCGCGCAGGACGCCGCGTGCCTGACCCGCGCACGCATGAACGGCACCGATCAGACCCTGGTGCTGCCCGCCCCGGAAGCGCCGCTGCGCCTGCCGAAAGGCGCGGAGATCACGGGCGCGCTGCCCGCAGAACGGATAGTGCAGGCGCTGACGGTGCAGGGCCGGCTGCTGTGCCGGAACCTGCGCGTGGCGACCGAACGGGAAAAGGAAGACGCCGCGGCCCTGACCGACTGACGGCCGGAGCTCAGTCGCCGAGGTAGCGGCGCAGCTCGTCCAGGCTGTGGCTGGTGCCCACCACCACGAGCTTGTCGTGGCTGCGGATGTCGTGCTCGGCGCGGGGGCTGACCTCGACCTTCCCGGCGCGGCTCACGGCGATCACCTGCACCGCGAAGCGGCCGGTGAGATTCAGGTCGCGCAGGGTGCCCTTCAGGCGGTCGTTCGCCTCGATTTCCACGATGGCGTAGTCCCCGCCGAGGTCCAGGGTGTCCACGATGTTCGGCGTGGCGATCTGCCGGGCGAGGCGCACGCCCATGTCGTGCTCGGGCCGGATCACGAGGTCCGCGCCGATGCGTTCGAGCACGCGGCGGGCCATCTCGTCCACGGCCTTGCTGACCACGTAGGGGGCGCCCAGGCTCTTGGCGTTCATGGTCGCCATGATGTTCGCCTGGATGTCCGTGCCGATGGCGACGACCACCACGTCGAACTCGCCGGCGCCGATGGCCCGCAGGGCGCGTTCGTCGGCGGCGTCCACGATGGCGGCGTGCGTGACGAGGTTCATCACGCGCTCCACGTTCTCCTCGTTCTGGTCGATGGCGACGACCTCGTGGCCCATCTCGTACAGGGTGGTGGCGACCGCGGTTCCGAAGCGGCCCAGGCCGATCACGAGGCATTGTTTGGTCTTCATAGGAATTCCTCTGTGGGAGTGTACGTGACGGCGGCGCGCCCGGCCCGGGTCAGCCGACCAGGATGTCCGGTTCGGCCGGGTACTTGATCACGCCGCGCTTGACCTGCCGCTGGTTGAGCGCCAGGGCGAACGTGACCGGCCCGATGCGGCCCAGGTACATCAGGACCGTCAGGATGATCAGCCCGGCGTCGTTGAGTTTCGGGGTGGTGTTCATGCTCAGGCCCACCGTGGCGGCGGCGCTGACCGTCTCGAACAGCAGGTGCGTGAACCCCAGCTGCGGGTTGCTGACGACCAGCGCGAAGAACGCGCTGCCCACCAGCAGGGTGTAGATGGTCGTGACCGTGCCCGCCCGCACGACCGTGGAGGTGGGGATGCGGCGCTTGAAGGCGATCAGTTCCGTGCGGCCGCTGATCAGGTTCCAGGCGCTGCCCAGCAGGATCGCGAAGGTGCTGGTCTTGATGCCGCCGCCGGTGGAACCGCTGTTGGCGCCCACGAACATCAGCGCGGTCATCACGAACAGGCTGCCGTTGGTGAGCCGCTCCATATCCACCGTGGAAAAGCCCCCGCTGCGCGGCACCACACTCTGGAAGAACGCCGCCAGCACCCGCCCGGGCTCACTGAACGCCCCGAAGGTGCGGGCGTTGCCCCATTCCAGCGCCAGCAGCAGCACGAAGCCCAGCACCAGCAGCCCGGCGGTGGTGAGCAGCGTGAGCTTGCTGTAGGTCAGGAGCCGGTTGCGCCGCGGCCGCAGCAGGTGCGTCAGCACGTTCAGCTGCACCAGGAACCCCAGGCCCCCCAGGATGATCTGCACCGCGATCACCCCGCACACCAGCGGGTCCTCGGCGTAGGGGCCCATGCCGCGGGGCAGCACCACGAAGCCCGCGTTGTTGTACGCGCTGACCGAGTGGTACGCGGCCTGGTACAGCCCCTCCCTCCAGCCGAAGTCCGGCACGAACCGCAGCGCCAGCAGCCCAGCACCGACCGCCTCGGCCACCAGGGTGTACAGGAAGATGATCCGCAGCAGCGACAGCACGCTGCCCACGTTCAGGGCGTTCAGCTGCTCGGCGAGGTGCTGGCGCTCGGTGAAGTTCACCCGCCGGCCCGCCAGCACCGCGAACAGCGTCCCGAACGCGATGATGCCCAGCCCCCCGATCTGGAACAGCAGCAGCAGGATCAGCTGCCCCTGCCGCGTGAACGCCTCGGCCGTGTCCGCCACGACCAGCCCCGTGATGCACAGCGCACTGGTGGCCGTGAACAGCAGGTCCACGCTGCTGAGGTCCGCGCCCGGCGCCTGCACGCCCGGCAGGTGCAGCGCCGCGGTGCCCAGCAGGATGCCCAGCACGTACACCAGCGCGATCAGCTGCGGCGGCTCCACGCGGTCCAGCAGCTGCCGCCGCACCCGCGGCCGGGCTTCCGGGACCAGTTTCAGCAACCGGCGCGCCATGTTCGGGTCGCGGCTCATCCGATCAGGATGTCCCGTTCAGCGGGGTAGCGCACCAGGTCCCGGTGGTCCGGGCGGCTGAACGCCACAGCGAAGGTCAGCGGCCCGATGCGGCCCAGGTACATCAGCAGGATCAGGACCACGTGCTGGTCCGGGTGCAGCAGCGGCGTGGCGTTCATGCTCAGGCCCACCGTCGCGAACGCGCTGATCGCCTCGAACAGCAGATGGATGAACTGCACCTCCGGGTGCCCGGTGTTCAGCAGCAGCAGCAGGAAGAACATGCCGGCGATCAGCCCCAGGCTCAGCAGCGAGACCGTCATGGCCCGCAGGATGGTGTCCATGTCGATCCGCCGGCCGTACAGGTTCACGCTGCGCCGCCCCAGCACCATGCTCCAGGCGGACACCACGATCACGTAGAAGGTGCTGGTCTTGATCCCGCCGCCCGTGGAGCCCGGGTTCGCGCCGATGAACATCAGGATCAGGGTCACGAACAGGGTGGGCAGCGTCATCGCGCCGTAGTCCAGGGTGTTGAACCCGGCGGTGCGGGTCGTCACCGACTGAAAGAAACTCGCCAGCAGCTTCTCCCCGAACCCCAGCGGCCCCAGCGTCCGGGGGTTCGACCACTCCAGCGCCAGGTACGCCAGGGTGCCCACCGCCAGCAGGGCCGCCATGACGCTCAGCACCAGGCGGCTGTGCAGCATCAGCCGGTGCCGCCGCGGGTTGAGCAGGTGCGCCACGACGTTCAGCTGCACCAGGAACCCCGTGCCGCCCAGGATGATCAGCAGCGCGATCACGCCGCTCACCAGCGGGTCTCCCACGAAGCCCATCAGGTTGTCGCTGTACAGCGCGAACCCCGCGTTGTTAAAGGCACTCACCGCGTGGAACACAGCGTAGTACAGGCCCAGCCCCAGGCCGTGCCGGGGCACGAACGCGAACGCCAGCAGCAGCGCGCCCACGCCCTCGATCACGAAGGTGTACAGGAAGATGTTGCGGATCAGGCTCCGCACGTCCCCGATGTTCAGGGCGCTCACCTGCTGCGCCACCTGCACCCGCTCCGTGAACGCCATGCGCCGGCGCGTAATCAGCGCGAACGCCGTGCCGAACGTGATGATTCCCAGGCCCCCCACCTGAATGAGCAGCATGATCACCACCTGTCCCAGCCGGTTGAAGTCCCGGCTGGGGTCCAGGACGTTCAGGCCCGTCACGCACAGCGCACTGGTCGCCGTGAACAGCGCCTGCAGGAAATTCACCGGCCGGACCGTGCCGTCCGCGTTCACGCCGTGCATGACCGGCAGCCACAGCAGCAGCCCCCCCACCAGGATCGCCAGCGCAAACGACAGCGCGATCAGCTGCGGCGGACTGAACCGCGCCAGCAGCGGCAGCCGCACCCGGCGGCCCCCGCCCTCCGGCCGCCCACCCCCCTCGGCGGACGCTGAGGACGGAATCGGGCGCGCCGGAAGCGGGGTGCGGGGCATAACCGCCGGGATTCTAGCACCGCCCCACCGGCCCTCCAGGCCGCTATACTGCCCTGCTATGCCGCCCCGCACCCCGCGCTCCGACCGTCCCGGACGACCCAGTTCCGGGCGCAACGCTGCCTTCCCGGGCCGGGGCAAGAGCAGCCGCCCCAAGACCGACTACCGCACCCGCGCGCCCGCTCACGAGTACGAACTCGACGCCCTGCCCGGCCTGGAACACGTGGCCGCCACCGAACTCCAGGGTGTGCCGCTCGCCCGCGACGTGCGCGGCCTGCGCTTCTGGTACCCCGGCGACCCGGAACGCCTCACGCGCCTGCGGTCCGTCGTGGCCGCCTACCGCGTGCAGGCCTGGGACGTGCCCCGCCCCCGCGGCCTGCTCGGCAACCAGCAGCTCGGGGAACTCACCGACTGGCTGCGTGACGTCGCGGCCGTCGGCGGGCACACGTCCTTCCGCCTCAGCGCCGCCGGGAAGGACTCCAGCGTCATGCAGCGCCTCGCCGAGGAACTCCAGGGCAGTCTGGGCCTCCCGCACCAGCCCGAGGACGGCGAACTCCTCATCCGCCTGCGGCCCAGCGAGGTCGGCCCCGGCTGGGAAGTCCTGGCCCGCATCACCCCCCGGCCCCTCAGCGCCCGCGCGTGGCGGGTGTGCAACATGGGCGGCGGCCTGAACGCCACCATCGCCTACGCCACCCACAAACTCGCCGGGCAGCGCGACGTGGACCGCATCTTCAACCCCATGAGCGGCAGCGGCACCCTGCTCGTCGAACGCGCCCTGATGGGCCCCTCCGACGCGCTCGTCGGCGTGGACATCGACCCGGCCGCCGTCGCCTGCGCCCGGCAGAACCTCCAGGCCGCCAAGAAACAGGTCGAGGTCGCCTGCCTCGACGCGCTGCACACCGACCTGCCCGCCCGCAGCTTCGACCTGATCACCGCCGACCTTCCCTGGGGCGACGCCATCGGCGACCACCGCAGCAACGAGACCCTGTACCCCGCCTTCCTGCAGGAGATGCACCGCCTGAGCAGCAAACACGGCCGTCTGGCCGTCATCACGCACGAGATCAAGCTGTTCGAACGCGTCCTGGCCGGGCAGCAGAAATGGGAAGGGCACGAACTCCTGCAGGTGTACAGCGGCGGCCACTGGCCCAAGGTCTACCTGCTGCACAAACGCTGAGATCCGCCCCGCTGCCGTACCCTGGAGCATGACCACCTTCCGCTGGGGCATCCTCGGCGCGGCCCGCATCGCCCGCGCCCTCATTCCCGCCATCCGCGCCAGTGGGGGAGAGGTCGTCGCGCTCGGCGTGCGCGACCCCGCCAGCGACCACGCCCGGACCTTCTCCCAGGAATGGGACGTGCCCCTCGTGGGCGGTTACCAGGACGTCATCGCGGCGGACGTGGACGCCATCTACAACCCCCTCCCCAACGACCTGCACCTGCCCTGGACCCTCGCGGCCCTGCACGCCGGGAAGCACGCCCTGACCGAAAAACCCCTCACGCTGAACGCCGCCGAAGCCACGCAACTCGCCGACGCTGCCCAGCAGACCGGGCGCACCCTGCTGGAAGCCTTCGCGTACCGCTTCCAGCCGCACGTCACCCGCCTGCGCGAGATTGCCCAAAGCGGCGAACTCGGCGAGCTCCGCGCCGTCACCGCCACCTTCGGCTTCCACATGACCAACCCCGACGACTTCCGCTGGACCGCCGAGAAGGGCGGCGGCGCCCTCTACGACGTCGGCACCTACCCCGTGAACCTCACCCGCCTCCTTCTCGGCGAACCCCGGGCCGTCACCGCCCAGGCCCGCTGGACCGGGGGCAGCCCCGAGCACGGCGTGGACGCCGGCCTCAGCGGCCTGCTGCACTACCCCCAGGCCCTCGCCACCATCAGCTGCGCCTTCGACTGGACCGAACCCTCCACCCAGCGCCTCACCCTGACCGGCACCCGCGGCACCGTGGACGTGGACGGCGTCTTCCACAGCCACACCCAGCACCCCACCCGCCTGCGCATCACCGACGCCACCGGAGAGCGCACCGAGGACTTCCCCCCCTTCAACGCCTACGCCGCCATGGTCAGCCACTTCCAGCGCGCCGCCCGCGGAGAGGAAACGCCCCTCTACCCCCCCACCGAGGCCGTCGCCCACGCCCGGGTGCTCGACGCCCTGCTGGACTCAGCCAGAAAGGGAAGCGAAGTGAAGATCCAGCGCTGAGCCCCCCCTACGGAATCGGCCAGCGGATCGTCCCGACCTGATCGGTGCGCCAGACCTTCGTGCCCGCCGTCTGGAGGCGGTTCAGCACGTCGGGGTGGGGGTGGCCGTAGGTGTTGCGGCCCACGCTGATGACCGCGTCCCGGGGCGTGGCCTGGGCGAGCAGGGCGTCCCCGGTGCTGTGGCGGCTGCCGTGGTGCGCGGCCTTCAAGAGATTCAGAGGACCAGTGCCCAGAATGCCCTCGGTCGCCGAGGGCAGGTCACCCAGGAACGCCGCGTGCCAATGGCCGGTGTCCAGGCGCAGGGCGACGCTGTTCTCGTTGTCCTCGGTGCTCCACACCCTTCCCTCCGGCCACAGGACAGTGAGGGCCACGCCGTCTGAGGTGACCTGATCGCCACGGCGGACCTCGCGCACGGGGACATCCCGGTCGCGGGCGGCGTTCAGGACAGCGGTCAGGACCGGATCGTCGGTTTTGCGCTGCCCGATCCACAGTTCGCCCACGGGCAGGCCGCGCAGGACGCTGCTCAGGCCCTCGATGTGGTCGGTGTCGGCGTGCGTGGCGACGACCAAGTCGAGTTTGCGCACGCCCAGGGCCCGCAGGGCCGGCAGGACGGTGCGGCCGCCGACGTCGTAGTCGCTGCCGACCGATCCGCCCGCGTCGACCAGGACGGTCAGGTGCGGCAGGCGGACCAGGGTGGCGTCCCCCTGCCCGACATCCAGGTACACGAGTTCACGTGGGGGGTGCAGACGTGCGGGGAGGAAGGTGAGGGCCATGCACGCCAGCGCCGCGGCGAGCAGGGCGGGGGTCCGGAGGCGGCCCAGCAGCCACAGCAGGCCGGCGCCGAGGACGGTGTAGTACGCGGCGAACCCGGCGGGGGAGATCAGGCCCCAGGTGAGGACGGGGGCCCGGCCGAAAGTCTCGGCGACGGCCAGGAGCGCCCCGGCCAGCAGGCCGTTCACGAGGTTCAGCGGGGCGGCGAGGGGGCCGAGCAGGCCGGCCAGGAAGCCCAGGGGGACGAGGGCGGCCATGACCGTGCCGGCCAGCAGGTTGGCGGGCAGGCCCACCAGCGGCAGCTGCCCGAAGGTGTGCGCGATGACCGGCAGGGTCGCGAGTTCCGCCAGGACGGTCGCGGCGATGCCCAGCCGGAGGGCGTGGGGCCAGCGGGCCGGGAGCCGGTCGGCGACCCGGGCGGTCTGCGTGAGGCCCAGCACGGCCAGGAAGGACAGTTGAAAGCCGACGTCCAGCAGCCACAGGGGAAAGGCGAGCAGGCACGCCAGCGCCGCCAGGGCGATCAATGCCAGCGGGTCGGGTTTCCCGCGGCCGAGCATCAGCCCGGCGAGCACCGCGAAGCCCATCAGGACGGCGCGGGTGATACTGGGGGAGGGCCCCACCAGCCACAGGAAGCCCAGCAGGGCAGCGGCCGTCAGGGCGTAACGCCAGGGGGTGGGCAGGGGCGTCCAGCCGAGCAGGAACAGCAGCAGGCCCGTGATCAGGGCGACGTTCTGCCCGGAGAGCGCCATCAGGTGCGCCAGGCCTGCGCGGCTGAAGGCGTCTCGCACGGCGTACCCTTCCTGGAAGTCCTCCTGGCCGATCTCGTTGCGGTCCCCAAGCTGGATGGCCTGCATCAGCGCGGCCTGTCGCGTATTCAGGCCGGCGGTCACGCCCGTCCGGAACCAGCCGCGCACGCCGCCTTCCCGAGTGCTCTCGCGCACCCGGGCGGCGACGAGCACCGCGGACGGGGTGGGCACCAGCAGGCCGCCCTGGCCGCGCAGCCACGCGGCCTGATCGAAGCCCCCGGGAATCCGGCGGCCTTCGGGGCGCACGAGGCGGCCGCTGACCGTGAGCGGCCCGGGGCGCGCGGTGGGCTTCGGGGCCAGCGCCACCCGGGCGCGCGGCTCGCGCAGGGTCAGGAACTGCCCGTCCCAGCGGCCCTGCAGGGTCAGCTGGGCGCCCATCCACGGGGCCAGGACGTCCGGCTGGCGCTGCACGGCGCTCAGGGAGGCGAACCCGGCCAGGGCGGCGAGGCCGGTCAGCACCGTCAGCCATGCGCGGCGGTCCAGCAGGCCGAGCGCCGCACCCAGCCCCAGGACCAGGGCGCCCCATCCGGCCCCCAGGCCCAGCAGGATGCCGCCGATCACGCCCAGGGCGGCCGGCACCGGCCACGCCAGTCGGCCCGGTGGCCGGGGCTCCGTGGGCGTCATCAGAAGGTGACCAGCGGCCCGAGTACGTTCAGGGTGCCCGGGCCCACGCCCTTCACGCGGTCCAGGTCGGCCAGGGAGCGGTAAGGGCGGCCGGCGATGATCCTCTCCGCCAGGGCCGGCCCGACCTTCGGCAGGGCCTCGAGCTGTTCGCGGGAGGCGGTGTTCAGGTTCAGCCGCCCGGAGATCAGGGGCGTGACGCTGGCGGTGGAGGGGTAGACAGGGGCTGGGTCGGTAGCCACCTGGACTGGAGTCAGGGCGGCACGGGTCACAGCCGGGGCGTGCGGGGCGGCGAACAGCGTGGGCTGGAGGCTCAGTCCGCCGACCAGCAGGGTGCCTGCGGCGAGCAGCGCGGTCCAGGGGTCGGGCCGGGCGGTCATGCGGGGATTGTAAAAAGCGCCTGGGGTGTCCGGGCGCAGATTTGACGTACGACACCGGACGGCCCCGGCCTTTACCGTTGCTTGAAATCTCTTGGGGAATGGGGTACCCTGGCAAGTCGGTGCGTCTGAGGTCCTGGACCCAACACGGGAGATCAGCGCAACGTGCCAGCTTGGCGGGACACTGCCCTGGCGAGAATCAACCCAATGTGGGATGCCACCAAAACCCTGCGGCATGCGCGGGGGAAGCCCGATCAAAGGGGCATTTTGGCGTGTAACCCCACCGCTTGGAGGGAGAAAGAGTTATGGCTAAAGGAACGTTTGAGCGCACGAAGCCGCACGTGAACGTGGGGACCATCGGACACGTCGACCACGGGAAGACCACGCTGACCGCCGCGATCACCTTCACGGCCGCCGCCGCCGACCCCACCATCGAAACGCTGGCCTACGACCAGATCGACAAGGCGCCCGAAGAAAAAGCCCGCGGCATCACCATCAACACCGCGCACGTCGAATACCAGACCCCCGCGCGCCACTACAGCCACGTGGACTGCCCCGGCCACGCCGACTACGTCAAGAACATGATCACCGGCGCCGCGCAGATGGACGGCGCGATCCTGGTGGTGTCCAGCGCCGACGGCCCCATGCCCCAGACCCGCGAGCACATCCTGCTCGCCCGCCAGGTGGGCGTGCCCTACATCATCGTGTTCATGAACAAAGTGGACATGGTCGACGACGAAGAACTGCTCGAACTCGTCGAAATGGAAGTGCGCGAACTGCTCAGCAAGTACGAATTCCCCGGCGATGACCTGCCGGTCGTCAAGGGCAGCGCCCTGCAGGCCCTCGAAGCCCTGCAGGCCAACCCCAAAATGGCCCGCGGCGAAAACCAGTGGGTGGACAAGATCTGGGAACTGCTCGACGCGCTCGACAGCTACATCCCCACCCCCGAACGCGACACCGACAAGCAGTTCCTGATGCCCGTCGAAGACGTGTTCACCATCACCGGCCGCGGCACCGTGGCGACCGGCCGCGTGGAGCGCGGGATCGTCAAGGTGCAGGACGAAGTGGAAATCATCGGCCTGCGCGACACCAAGAAGACCACCGTGACCGGCGTGGAAATGCACCGCAAACTGCTGGACAGCGGCATGGCCGGCGACAACGTGGGCGTGCTGCTGCGCGGCGTGGCCCGTGACGACGTGGAGCGCGGTCAGGTGCTGGCCAAGCCCGGCAGCATCAAGCCGCACACCAAGTTCGAAGCCAGCGTGTACATCCTGAGCAAGGACGAAGGTGGCCGTCACAGCGCGTTCTTCGGTGGGTACCGCCCGCAGTTCTACTTCCGCACGACGGACGTGACGGGGATCGTGGAACTGGCCGAAGGCGTGGAAATGGTGATGCCCGGTGACAACGTGACCTTCACGGTGGAACTGATCAAGCCGATCGCCATGGAAGAAGGCCTGCGCTTCGCCATCCGCGAAGGGGGCCGCACCGTCGGCGCCGGCGTCGTCGCCAAGGTCCTGGAGTAAGCCATGGTCGCCCCGAAGATCCGTATCAAACTGCGTGGCTTTGACCACAAGGCGCTGGACCAGTCCGCCAGCAAGATCGTGGACACGGTTCGGCGCACCGGGGCGGAAGTGAGCGGTCCCGTGCCGCTCCCCACCCGCATCCGCCGCTTCTGCGTGCTGCGCTCCCCCTTCGTCAACAAGGACAGCCGCGAGCACTTCGAGATCCGCACCCACAACCGCCTGGTGGACATCACCAACCCCACCAAGAAGACCATCGACAGCCTCATGACCCTGGACCTCCCCACGGGCGTGGACATCGAGATCAAGACCGTCGGGGGCCGCGCATGAAAGGCATCCTCGGCACCAAGGTCGGCATGACCCAGATCTGGAAGGGCGACCGCGCCGTTCCCGTGACGGTCGTGCTCGCCGGCCCCTGCCCCGTCGTGCAGCGCAAGACCGCCACGACGGACGGCTACGAGGCCGTGCAGATCGGCTTCGCGCCCAAGAGCGAGAAGCGCGTCAGCAAGCCTGCCGCTGGTCACTTCAAGAAAGCCGGCGTGAGCCCCGTGCGTTTCCTGCGCGAGTTCCGCGGCTTCGCCCCTGAGGGTGACACCGTGAACGTGGACATCTTCGCCGAAGGCGAGAAGATCGACGCGACCGGCACCAGCAAGGGCAAGGGCTTCCAGGGCGTCATGAAGCGCTGGAACTTCGCCGGTGGTCCCGCCAGCCACGGCTCCAAGAAGTGGCACCGCCGCCCCGGCTCCATCGGCCAGCGCAAGACCCCCGGCCGCGTGTACAAGGGCAAGAAGATGGCCGGACACATGGGCATGGAACGCGTCACCGTCCAGAACCTGGAAGTCGTGGAAGTCCGCGCCGACGAGAACCTGATCCTCGTCAAGGGCGCGATCCCCGGCGCGAACGGTGGTCTCGTTGTTCTCCGCCAGGCCGCCAAGGGAGGCAGATAACACATGGCGCAGATCAACGTCATCGGCAAGAACGGGGGCCGCACCATTGACCTCGACCTGCCGGAAGTGAACACCGGCGTCCTGCACGACGTGGTCACCTGGCAGCTGGCCAGCCGCCGCCGCGGCACCGCCAGCACCAAGACCCGCGCGCAGGTCAGCAAGACCGGCAAGAAGATGTACGGCCAGAAAGGCACCGGTAACGCCCGTCACGGCGACCGCAGCGTCCCCACCTTCGTGGGTGGCGGCGTGGCCTTCGGGCCCAAGCCCCGCAGCTACAGCTACACCCTGCCCCGCAAGGTCCGCCAGCTGGGCCTCGCCATGGCCCTGGCCGACCGCCAGGAAGGCGGCAAGCTGCTGGCCGTGGACGGCTTCGACCTGGCCGACGCGAAGACCAAGAGCTTCGTGAAGTGGGCCAAGGACAACGGCCTGGACGGCACCGACCGCGTGCTGATCGTCACCGACGACGAGCAGACCCGCCTCGCCGCCCGCAACGTCGCCTGGGCGACCGTGATGCCCGTCATGGGCCTGAACGCCTACGACATCCTGCGTCACGACCGCCTCGTGATCGACGCCGTGGCCCTGGAACCCGCTCAGGATGAACTGGAAGGGGAAGAACAGTGAGCCACTACGACATCATCCAGGCGCCCGTGATCAGCGAGAAGGCCTACGCCGGCATGGAACGCGGCGTGTACTCCTTCTGGGTCAGCCCCAAGGCCACCAAGACCGAGATCAAGACCGCCATCCAGAAGGCGTTCGACGTGACCGTGGTCGGCATCAGCACCATGAACGTCCCCGGCAAGCGCAAGCGCGTCGGCAAGTTCATCGGCCAGCGCAACGACCGCAAGAAGGCCATCGTGCGCCTCGCCGACGGCCAGACCATTGCTGCCCTTGAGGGCCAGGCCTAAAGGGGAGACTGAACATGGCCGTCAAGAAATACCGTCCGTACACCCCCAGCCGTCGCCAGATGACGACTGCGGACTTCAGCGGACTGACCAAGAAGCGCCCCGAGAAGGCGCTCACCGAAGCCCTGCCCAAGACTGGCGGACGCAACAACCGCGGCCGCATCACCAGCCGCTTCATCGGCGGCGGGCACAAGCGCCTGTACCGCATCATCGACTTCAAGCGCCGCGACAAGTCCGGCGTGCCCGCCAAGGTCGCCGCGATCGAGTACGACCCCAACCGCAGCGCCCGCATCGCCCTGCTGAACTACGCCGACGGCGAGAAGCGCTACATCCTGGCCCCCGAAGGCCTGACTGTGGGCGCCACCGTCAACACCGGCCCTGAAGCGGAGCCCAAGCTCGGCAACGCGCTGCCCCTGCGCTTCATTCCCGTGGGCGCGGTCGTGCACGCCCTGGAACTGGTCCCCGGCAAGGGCGCCCAGCTCGCCCGCAGCGCCGGCACCAGCGTCAGCGTGCAGGGTAAGGAAAGCGACTACGTGATCGTGCGCCTGCCCAGCGGCGAACTGCGCCGCGTGCACAGCGAGTGCTACGCCAGCATCGGTGCTGTCGGCAACGCCGAGCACAAGAACATCGTGATCGGCAAGGCCGGCCGCAGCCGCTGGCTGGGCCGCAAGCCCCACCAGCGCGGCAGCGCCATGAACCCCGTGGATCACCCCCACGGCGGTGGTGAAGGCCGTACCGGCGCCGGGCGTCAGCCTGTCAGCCCCTGGGGCCAGCCGGCCAAGGGCCTCAAGACCCGCAAGAAGCGCAAGAACAGCGACCGCTTCATCATCACCCGCCGCGGCGGGAAGTAAGGAGGGGGTTAGATGCCTCGCAGCCTGAAGAAAGGCCCGTTCGTGGACGACCACCTCCTGAAGAAGGTCGACACCCAGAACGAGACCAAGAGCAAGAAAGTCATCAAGACCTGGAGCCGCCGCAGCACCATCGTCCCCGAGATGATCGGTCACACCATCGCCGTGCACAACGGCAAGCAGCACGTGCCCGTCTTCGTGAACGAGCAGATGATCGGCCACAAACTCGGCGAATTCAGCCCCACCCGCGCCTACCGCGGCCACGGCGCTGACAAGAACGCCAAGGGGAGCAAGAAGAAATGACCGCTTCTGACACCCGCACCCGCCGCGTCAGCCTGCCCGCGCACGCCGTCCTGGTCGAGCGTCCCACCGAATTCGGCAAGGACTACGACACCAAGAAGGCCCGCAAGCAGAAGTACGTGATCCGCCGCCCCGGGTACGCCATCGCCAAGTACGTGCGCATGAGCCCCCGCAAGGTGCGCCTGGTCGTGGACCTGATCCGCGGCAAGAGCGTCACCGAGGCCGAAGCCATCCTGCGCTTCCTGCCCCGCGCCGCCTCCGAGCCCGTCGCCAAGGTGCTCAACAGCGCCAAGCACAACGCGCTGCACAACGACGAGATGCTCGAAGACCGCCTGGTCATCACCGCCGCCTACGTCGACGCCGGCCCCACCCTCAAGCGCCTGATCCCCCGCGCGCGCGGCAGCGCCAACATCCTGAAAAAGCGCACCAGCCACATCACCATCGTCGTGGGCGAGAAGGGAGCGAAATAATGGGTAACAAGATCAACCCCAACGGCTTCCGCCTGGGCATCACCCGCGGCTGGAACAGCCGCTGGTACGCCGGCAAGAAGCAGTACGCCACCTTGCTCAAGGAAGACGAGAAGATCCGCAAGCTCGTCGACCGCAAGCTCAGCGCCGCCGGCATCGCCCGCGTCGAGATCGAGCGCGCCGGCCAGCAGGTCAACGTGATCATCAGCGCCGCGAAACCCGGCATCGTGATCGGCAAGGGCGGCGACAGCATCAAGCAGCTGCGCGGCGACATCGAGAAACTCGTGTCCGCCGGCACCGTGGCCGTGAACGTCGCCGAGATCCCCAACCCCAACATCAGCGCCCCCCTGGTCGCCCTGCGCATCGCCGAGCAGATCGAACGCCGCTTCGCGTTCCGCCGCGCCATGAAGCAGGCCGCCCAGCGCGTGATGGAATCCGGCGCCCGCGGCTGCAAGATCGTGCTCTCCGGCCGCCTCGGCGGGGCTGAACAGGCCCGCACCGAAATGGTCCGCGAAGGCCGCGTGCCCCTGCACACCCTGCGCGCCGACATCGACTACGGCACCGCCCGCGCTGAGACCACCTACGGCAGCCTGGGCATTAAGGTCATGGTCTTCAACGGCGAAGTCATCGGTGGCCGCACCGAAACCATCGCCCGTCCCCAGCGCCGCGACCGCGACGAGCGCCGCCCCGAAGGTGGCGACCGCCCCAACCGCCGCCGGCCCACCGCGCGCCGCCGCACCGGAGGTGAATGATGCTTCTCCCGAAGCGCACCAAATTCCGTAAACAGCACCGTGGCCGGATGACCGGCGACGCCAAGGGCGGCGACTACGTGGCCTTCGGCGACTTCGGTCTGATCGCCCTGGAGCCCGCCTGGATCAAGAGCAACCAGATCGAGGCCTGCCGCATCGTGATGAGCCGCCACTTCCGCCGCGGCGGGAAGATCTACATCCGCATCTTCCCCGACAAGCCCGTCACGAAAAAGCCCGCCGAAACCCGAATGGGGAAAGGTAAGGGTGCCGTGGAGTACTGGGTCAGCGTCGTGAAGCCCGGCCGCGT
Organism: Deinococcus ficus; assembly: GCF_003444775.1. NCBI lineage: Bacteria > Thermotogati > Deinococcota > Deinococci > Deinococcales > Deinococcaceae > Deinococcus > Deinococcus ficus. Next base: position 445,763 of record NZ_CP021081.1, read on the forward strand.
GATGTTCGAGGTCGCTGGCGTGACCGAAGAACAGGCCAAGGAAGCCTTCCGCCTGGCCGGTCACAAGCTGCCCATCCAGACCAAGATGGTCAAGCGCGAGGTCTACGATGAAGCCCAGTGACATGCGGAACCTGACGGACGCCGACTTCCAGAAGGAAATCGACGCCCGCAAGAAAGAACTGATGGAACTGCGCTTCCAGGCGGCCATGGGTACCCTCGCCCAGCCGCACCGGGTCACGCAGCTCCGCCGTGAAGTGGCCCAGCTCAACACGATTCGCCGTGAGCAGGTCGTGGCGAGTCTCAAAGGAGAGCAGGCATGAAAAAGACCTTCACCGGCGTCGTCGTCAGTGACAAGGCCGACAAGACCGTCAGCGTCAAGGTCGAGCGCAAGTTCGCCCACCCGCTGTACGGGAAGGTCGTGACCCGCAGCCACAAGTACGCTGCCCACGACGAGAACAACGAATTCCGCATTGGTGACCGCGTCGAGATCATCGCCGTGCGCCCCATCAGCAAGACCAAGACCTGGAAGGTCACCAAACTGGTCGAGCGCCCCCGCGGCATTGAAACCACCGCCGTGGAAACCGAAGGAGGCCAGGCATGATCATGCCCCAGAGCCGCCTGGACGTGGCGGACAACAGCGGCGCGCGCGAGATCATGTGCATCCGCGTGCTCAACAGCGGCATCGGCGGCAAGGGCCTGACCACCGGCGGCGGCGGCAACAAGCGCTACGCCCACGTGGGTGACATCATCGTCGCTTCCGTCAAGGACGCCGCCCCCCGCGGCACCGTGAAGGCCGGCGACGTCGTCAAGGCCGTGGTCGTGCGCACCAGCCACGCCATCAAGCGCGCCGACGGCAGCACCATCCGCTTCGACAAGAACGCGGCCGTCATCATCAACAACCAGGGCGAGCCCCGCGGCACCCGCGTCTTCGGGCCGGTCGCCCGTGAACTGCGCGACCGCCGCTTCATGAAGATCGTGTCCCTGGCCCCGGAGGTGCTGTAATGCCTAAGCCCAGCGCCGGAAGCCACCACAACGACAAGCTGCACGTCAAGAAAGGCGACACCGTCGTCGTTCTGAGCGGCAAGCACAAGGGCCAGACCGGCAAGGTCCTGCTCGCCCTGCCCCGCGACCAGAAGGTCGTCGTGGAAGGCGTGAACCTGGTCACCAAGCACGTCAAGCCCAGCGCTGCCAACCCCCAGGGCGGCGTCGAGAAGCGCGAGGGTGCGCTGCACGCCAGCAAGGTCAGCATCGTCGACCCTGAAACCGGCAAGGCCACCCGCATCCGCAAGCAGATCGTGGACGGCAAGAAAGTGCGCGTCGCGGTCGCCAGTGGCAAAGTCATCGACTGAACCTCTCCGGGTCACCCCCGCCTTTGCGCGGGGTGACCTGGGCGGCGCTCTCTGAAAAACTGGGAGACCGCTCGAAGGATACCCACCATGCAGACCCTGAAAGGCAAGTACAACGAGCAGGTGCGCCCCGCCCTGATGCAGCAGTTCGGCTACTCCAGCGTGATGGCCGTGCCCCGCATCGAGAAGATCGTGATCAACGAGGGCCTCGGCAGCAGCAAGGAAGACAGCAAGGCGATCGACAAGGCCGCCAAGGAACTCTCCCTGATCACCCTGCAAAAGCCCATCATCACCAAGGCCAAGAAGAGCATCAGCAACTTCAAGCTCCGTCAGGGCATGCCCGTCGGCGTGAAGGTCACGCTGCGCGGCGAGCGCATGTACGTGTTCCTGGAGAAGCTGATCAACATCGGCCTGCCCCGCATCCGTGACTTCCGCGGGATCAACCCCAACGCCTTCGACGGCCGCGGGAACTACAACCTGGGCATCAAGGAACAGCTCATCTTCCCCGAAATCACCTACGACATGGTCGACAAGGTGCGCGGCATGGACATCACCATCGTGACCACCGCCAAGACGGACGAAGAAGCCCGCGCTCTCCTCCAGGCCATGGGCCTGCCCTTCCGCAAGGCGTAAAGGGAAAGGACTACATCATGGCGAACACCTCCAAAGTCGTGAAGGCCGCCCGCGGACACAAGTTCGCGGTGCAGAACTACAACCGTTGCAGCCGCTGCGGCCGTGCCCGCGGGTACTACCGCTTCTTCGGCATGTGCCGCATCTGCATCCGCGAGATGGCGCACAAGGGCGAACTGCCCGGCGTGAAGAAAGCCAGCTGGTAATCCAAACAGTGTATGCAGCCCCCCGGTGACGGGGGGTTTTTCGTTGCTTTTTCTGGATTGGAAGGGTTACTCCTGATCTGGAGTGGAGGGGTTCCGGTTGCCTGGAGGCAAGGGGAATTGCTTTGATGTGGGGTGCTTCGTTCGGTGCGGGTGGACGCCCTGACCGGCCGGAAAGCAGGGGGCCGGATGGCCTAGCGGAGGACGGGTGGGAGTGCGTACAGAACAGGGTTTCTGCACCTTCCCTTCTGGGTAGCCCTGGGGACTATGGCGCGTGTGTGATTTTCTTCTCTTGTGGACGCCGGGGTCCAGTTAAGGGTATGGTGAGCCTGTCTAGAGCCCCCTACGCCACTCCAAAGTAAAGGTGAGCCATGCACAACCGCCCTACCCCCCCGATCCCATGGAGGACCAGCACGTGCCCCGCACCCTCATCCTGATCGCCGTCGCCCTGGCGTCCCTGGTGGCCGGGCTGGGGGCGTTCACGTTCACGCACGCCAAAGGCTGGTCGTACCTCTCCAAGGACCCCAAATCCTGCATCAACTGCCACGTCATGAACCCCCAGTGGGACTCCTGGCAGCACAGCAGCCACAAGAACGTCGCGGACTGCATCACCTGCCACATGCCGCACACCTTCGTGAACAAGTGGTACACCAAAGCCCTCAACGGCTGGAACCACGGCAAGGCCTTCACCACCGGGAACTTCCCCGAACCCATGGTGATCACAAAACGCAACAAGGAAATCGTGCTGGAAAACTGCGTGGAATGCCACAAGACCACCGTGAGCACCATGCACGTCTCCATGTCCAAGAAACACGAGGCCGACGAGCCCACCTGCACCACCTGCCACGGCAACGTCGGGCACCAGGGCAACAAGTAACCGGCCGCCCCCGCGCCCGCCTTCCCGCCCCATTCCCCAGGAGGAACCCCCGCCCATGACACGACCCGGAACCCGCCCCCGCCCCGCCGTCTGGCTGCTCCTGATCGCCCTGTTCGCCGCGGTCGGCGTGGCCGTGGGCATGCTGCTCACCAACATCCAGCAGCGGCACGACGAGGCCGCGACGCAACCCGCGCAGTTCGTGACCATCCCCGACTTCGAGACCGACCCGGCCGTGTGGGGCAAGAACTGGCCCCGGCAGTACGACTCCTTCATGAAGACCAAGGAGACCGGCGTGCGCACCCCCTACGCCGGGAACGAACCCTTCGACAAACTGGCCGCCAACCCCCTGCGCAAGAAATTCTGGGCCGGGTACGCCTTCGAGGTCGAGTACAACGAGGATCGCGGTCACTACTACTCCCTGATTGACCAGCGCGAAATCCGCCGCGTGAAGGAACGCAAGCAGCCCGGCACCTGCGCGAACTGCCACAGCGCCGATGTGCCGCGCCTGATCAACACCATGGGCTGGGCGAAGATGAACAAGACGCCCTACAACGACCTGAACAAGGCCGAACTGCACCAGGGCGTGTCCTGCGGCGACTGCCACAGCAACAAGGACATGAGCCTGACCATTACCCGCCCCGCCTTCGTGAACGCCATGGCCAAACGCGGCGTGGACGTGAAGGAAGCCACCCACCAGCAGATGCGCACCTACGTCTGCGCGCAGTGCCACGTCGAGTACTACTTCGAGAAAGACAGCAAGGAACTCATCTTCCCCTGGAGCGAGAGCAAGAAACTCGAGGACGGCATCACCATCGAGAACATCAGCACCTACTACCAGAAAGACGGCCACACCGACTGGAACCACACCCAGACCGGCGGCCCCATGATCAAGATGCAGCACCCGGACTACGAGATGTACTCCACCGGCATCCACGCGAAAAACGGCGTGGCCTGCGCCGACTGCCACATGCCCTACACCCGCGAGGGCGCACAGAAGGTCAGCGACCACTGGGTGCGCAGCCCCCTGCAGAACCTGAACAACGCCTGCCAGACCTGCCACAAGTCCAGCTCCGACGAACTGCGGAACCGCGTGGTCACCATCCAGAACCGCACCCGCGACATGCAGGCCAGCGCCGAAGCCGCCATCAGCGACGCCATCGACGCCATCGTGGCCGCCAAGGACGCCGGCGCCACGCCCGAACAGCTGAAGAAAGCCTACGACCTGCACCGCGAAGCGCAGCTGCGCTGGGACTTCGTGGACGCCGAGAGCAGCATGGGCTTCCACAGCCCGCAGGAGGCCACCCGCGCCCTCGGGCACAGCGCCGACATGGCCCGCCAGGCGCAGCTGGAAGCCACCCGCCTCCTCAACCAGCAGTAACCCGCGCCTCCCAGGGGACCCCGGCCACGCGCCGGGGTCTTCCACCGTTCAGGCGCCCACCGGCAACCAACCCCGCGCGGTTCCCGTACCGGAGGCATGGCAGACCTCCACGGACGCATCGGCGGGACCCTCACCGGCTACGACCTCAAGGCGCGCTGGAACGGCCAGACCCTCGACGGCCGCATCGGCGGGGTGTTCGACGGCAAGGATATTCACCTCACCGTGGCGGCCGGGGAGGTGGACGGCCGCGTCGGTGGGACCTTCGCGGGCTTCGACGCCGACGGCCAGCTCAGCCCGCAGGGCGTGCAGGTCCGCCTGGGCGGCCACGTGGTCGGTGACGACGTGCACCTCCGCGTTCAGGGCGACCGCGTCACCGGCCGCTACTCCGGGCGCATCGACGGCAAGGACGTGCACCTCGTGCGGGACGGCGACCAGCTCACCGGCCGCATCGGCGGCACCTTGGAAGGCAAGGACGTGCACCTCCATGTCGGGCCGGTGCCCACCGAACTGGCCGCGCTCGCGGCCGTGTGCGCCTACAAGGCTCTGGAAGACGAGCAGAGCAGCCAGGCCGCCAGTTCTGCCAGCAGCGGCAGCTGACCCGCGCGTCGCGCGGGCCGTTCACGCCCACAGTTGCGCGCTGGAACGCGTGCTACGTTCCGCAGCAGCATGGAAACGAAACCGCGCACGCTGGGTGAACTGCTCCAGACGACGGAGTACGCAGGCCGCCGGCCCTTCGACAACCAGATCAGACTGGTGCAGGACGAGGTCCGCGCCAACCTGACCCGCAAACTCCGCAGCGGAGAGCCGCTGTTCCCCGGCGTGGTCGGGTACGACGACACCGTCATCCCCCAGCTCGTGAACGCCCTGCTCGCCCGGCAGAACTTCATCCTGCTGGGCCTGCGCGGCCAGGCGAAAAGCCGCATCCTGCGCGCCATCACCGACCTGCTCGACCCGGAAGTCCCGGTCATCGCCGGCGTGGACATGCCCGACGATCCCCTCAACCCCGTCGGCGCCGAAGGCCGGCACCTGCTCGAAGCGCACGGCCTGGACCTCCCCATCCGCTGGCTGCCCCGCGCCGAACGTTACGTGGAGAAACTCGCCACGCCGGACGTCACGGTCGCCGACCTGATCGGCGACGTGGACCCCATCAAGGCCGCCCGGCTGGGCACCAGCCTGGGCGACACGCGCAGCATGCACTTCGGCCTGCTGCCCCGCGCCAACCGCGGCATCTTCGCCGTGAACGAACTCGCCGACCTGGCCCCCAAGGTGCAGGTCGCCCTGTTCAACATCCTTCAGGAAGGCGACGTGCAGATCAAGGGCTACCCCATCCGCCTGGAACTGGACGTCATGCTGGTCTTCAGCGCCAACCCTGAGGACTACACCGCCCGCGGCAAGATCGTCACGCCCCTCAAGGACCGCATCGGCAGCGAGATCCGCACCCACTACCCCACCGACGTGCGCCAAGGCATGGAGATCACCGCGCAGGAAGCCGTCCGCGCCGAGGGCGTCGTGGTGCCGGGCTTCATCGCCGAACTCATCGAGGAGATCGCCTTCCAGGCCCGTGAGGACGGCCGAGTGGACAAACTCAGCGGCGTGTCCCAGCGCCTCCCGATCTCCCTGCTGGAAGTCGCGGCCGCCAACGCCGAACGCCGCAGCCTCACCACCGACGACGCCCCCGTCGTGCGCGTCAGCGACGTGTACGCCGGCCTGCCCGCCATCACCGGGAAACTCGAACTGGAGTACGAGGGCGAACTCAAGGGCGCCGACAACGTCGCCCGCGACGTGATCCGCAAGGCTGCCGGCGCCGTGTACGCCCGCCACTACGGCAGCGCCGACACCAAAGCCCTGGAAAAATGGTTTGACGCCGGGAACGTCTTCCGCTTCCCGCAGGGCGGCGACGCTGCCAGCGCCCTGAAGGCCGCGCAGGACGTCCCGGACCTCCCGGAACTGGCCGCCACCGTCGCCGGCAGCAGCGACGACGCCGTGCGCGCCGCCGCGGCCGAATTCGTGCTGGAAGGCCTGTACGGCCGCAAGAAACTCTCCCGCGCCGAGGAGCTGTACGCTGCGCCGGAACCCGAAGTGAAACGCGAACGCGGCGGCCGCTGGAACTGAGCGCCGTCAGGTGAGGGCCGGGCAGGGGAGAGCATCCCCGCCCGGCCCTGGCCCTCTTCGTTGGATCAGTCCTGCTCGCCGGTTGCGGCGGCCTGCTGCCGGTCCAGGCACTCGATCATGGACACGGCCACGGCCGCCACCTGCACCAGTTCCCGGCGGTAGTCGTCCAGCGTGCGCGGGCCACGCTCGGGCGCGGCCTTGTCGAACTGGTGAAAGTGGTACTCCAGCGCCGCCTGGTTCACCTCGCCGACCTCCTCGCCCAGAATCATCAGCCAGGTGGGCGGGTCGTGGTTCTGCACGCCCCACTTCGCGTCCTGCCGCAGTCGTTCCTCCAGGACCTCTTCCAGCACCCGGCGCGTGCCGGCCGCGTCCAGGGTGCGGCTCACGCGAGGGCGTCCCGGAGGGTGCCGGCCAGCGCGTGAATGCCCTCGCGGATCTGGTCGGGGGTGGCGCTGGTGTAGCTCAGGCGCATGGTGTTCTTCCCGCCGCCGTGCGCGAAGAAGGGACTGCCGGGCACGTACGCGACCTTGCGTTCCACGGCCCGGGCCAGCAGGGGCGTGGTGTCGATGTCGCCGGGGACCGTCACCCACAAGAACATGCCGCCCTTCGGCCGGGTGAACGCCACGCCCTCCGGGAACTCGGCCTCCAGGCGGGAAATCATGAACGCCGCGCGTTCCCCATACGCTTTTTTCACCACGTCCACCTGCCGGGGCAGGATGGGCAGCAGTTCCGTGATGATCATCTGGTTCAGGGTGGGCGTGTGCAGATCCGCGCCCTGCTTCGCCGTGATGAGTTTCAGGATAACCGGGCTGGCCGCCTGTACCCACGCGTCCCGCAGACCGGGCACCAACGTCTTGCTGAAACTGCTGCAGTAGATGACGTGGTTGCCCTCCACACCCCCAGCCCGTTCCAGGCCCAGCTCGTACAGGCTGGGGTAGGTCTCCCCGGTGAACGTGAGCTGACCGTACGGGTCGTCCTCGATGACCGGCACGCCGTGCCGCGCGGTGATCTCCACCAGACGGCGGCGGCGTTCCAGGCTCAGGGTGCGGCCGGTGGGGTTCTGGAAGTTCGGGATGACGTACATGACCTTCACGCTCGTGCGGGCCAGCAGGGCCTCCAGGGCGTCCACGTCGATGCCCTCGTCGTCGGTGGGGATCTCCTGGTAGGTCGGCAGGTACGGCTGGAAGGACTGCAGCGCGCCCAGGTACGTGGGCGCCTCGACCAGCACGGTGTCGCCCTCGTCGATCAGGACCTTGCCGAGCAGGTCCAGCGCCTGCTGGCTGCCGGTGGTGATCTGCACGTTCGCGGCCGGAATGCTGTGCCGCGCCGCGATCCATTCACGCAGCGGCGGGTGGCCCTCGGTGGTGCTGTACTGCAGGGCGGCCGGGCCGTACCTCGTCAGGACGGCGTCGGCGGCGCGGCGCACGTCTTCCAGCGGGAACAGTTCCGGCGCGGGCAGCCCCCCGGCGAAACTGATCACTTCGGGCCGCTGCGTGACCTTCAGGATCTCGCGGATGGCGCTGGCACTCATGGTCTGCGCCCGGCGCGAGAGCCGCGACGTGAAATCGAAGGCAGGAACGGCGGAGGCAGGCACGGACATGACTGCATGCTACGCCCGGGCCGCCTGTCCGTGCCTTTTCAGGTCCAGCCGGGTAAAGTGAGGCGGTCACCTTTTCGAAGGTCCCGGCCCAGAGCCCCAGTTCACCCAGGAGGAACCCCCATGCTCGTTACCGGTAATGACATCCTCGTGCCCGCCCGCGCCGGCAAGTACGGCGTCGGCGCGTTCAACACGAACAACATGGAAATCACCCAGGCGATCATCCACACCGCCGAACGCCTGCGCAGCCCCGTGATCGTCCAGATGAGCGAGGGTGCCATCAAGTACGGCGGGCAGGACCTCGCCAACATCGTCATCGACCTCGCGACCCGCGCCACGGTGCCCGTCGCCCTGCACCTCGACCACGGCAGCAGCTACGCCTCGGCGCTCAAGGCCATCAAGATGGGCTTCACCAGCGTCATGATCGACGCCTCCCACCACCCCTTCGAGGAAAACATTCACGAGACCCGCCGCGTCGTGGAAGCCGCGCACGCCATGGGCATCAGCGTGGAAGCCGAACTCGGCCGCCTGGGCGGCATCGAGGAGCACATCGTCGTGGACGAGAAGGACGCCTTCCTCACCGACCCCGAGGAAGCCGTGAAGTTCATCGAGCAGACCGGCACCGACTATCTCGCCATCGCCATCGGCACCAGCCACGGCGCGTACAAGGGCAAGGGCCGCCCCTACATCGATCAGGCCCGCATCCGCAAGATCGGCGAACTGACCAGCATTCCCCTCGTCGCGCACGGCAGCAGCGGCGTGCCCGCCGAGATCGTGCAGCGTTTCCGCGCGGGCGGCGGCGAGATCGGCGATGCGGCCGGCATCGCCGATGACGACCTGAAGGAAGCCACCCAGCACGGCATCGCCAAGGTGAACGTGGACACCGACCTGCGCCTGGCGAGCACCGTCGGCATCCGCGAGGTGCTGCGCGACACGCCCAAGGAATTCGACCCGCGCAAGGTGTTCGGCAAGGCGCGCGAGGTCATGGCGACCATCGTCGAGCACAAGATGGGCGTGCTCGGCAGCATCGGCAAGGCCTGAGACTGGCCTCGGGTCCTCCCCCCAACCGGGGGGGCTGCCCTGACCGGCAGCTGACCTGAAAAAGCGCCTTCCTGAGGCGCAAACCACCACAATTCTCACCGTGCCGCCCTAAGCTTTAGTCGCGATGAAGGCGGCACCCGTCCTGTTTCCCCTGCTGACCCTGACGGCCCTGGCCGCCACGGCACCCAGTCCCCTGCCCGGCGGCTGGCAGGGCAAACTGGCCGCCATGCTGCCCCTGCCCGGGCAAAGCGCCACCGTGCTCACGCGCGGCGTGACGCTCGCCAGCGTGGAACTCGGCCGGCGGGTCGCCACGGTCGGCGGGGACCGCGCCGCCTACGAGGACCTGATTGCCGAGGTGTCCCGCGGCGCTACACCTGAGTACAACGAACGCCTGGGCATCTCCCGCGAGGAGTTCAAGCGGTACCTGGTGTTCCAGCCCACCCTGGTCGCCACCGCGAAAACCGTGCGGCTGCCTGTGACCCGCGACAGCGCCCGCGTGATGTTCGGGGACGTGGCGGGCCTGGGCGGGGTGCTCAAGGGCGTGAGCATCGACCTGCGGAGCGGGGACATGACCACCCCCGAGGGCTTCACGGCGAAGATCGCGGCCTTCAAACCCAACCCCACCGACCGGACCCTGGACGTCCGCAGCGGCTTCCAGTGGAAGATCCGCGGCAACGACATCAAGACGTTCAGCGGCATCAACGGCACCCTGAACCTGTGGCTGCTCGGCAGCGGCCAGATCGTCCTGACGTACGAGCGCAACAGCATGATCCGCAACGTGACCAGCAAGGGAGAAATCATGCTGGGCTACACCCGCTGACCTGTCCGCCCTGTCTGCAAGACGGAAGAACGCCGCCCCTGCCAGTGCAGCGGGCGGCGTTCGCGTGAGCGCGTCTTACATGTGCAGGGCGCGTTTGTCCGCGGCCAGCGCGGCTTCCTTCACCACTTCACTCAGGGTGGGGTGGGCGTGGATGGTGCGGGCGAGGTCCTCGCTGCTGCCGCCGAACTCCATGATCGCCACGACCTCCGCGATCAGCTCCGACACGTTCCCGCCGACCATGTGCACGCCGATCAGGCGGTCCGTCTGCGCGTCCGCGACGACCTTCACGAAGCCGCGCGGGTCGCCGTGGCCCAGGGCGCGGCCGTTCGCGCTGAACGGGAACTGCCCGGTCTTCACCTGCAGGCCCTGCGCCTTGGCCTGCTTCTCCGTCAGGCCGGCCCAAGCGATCTCGGGGCTGGTGTAGATCACCCAGGGAATCACGTCGTAGTTCACGTGCCCGGCCTGCCCGGCCAGCATCTCGGCCAGGGCCACGCCCTCTTCCTCGGCCTTGTGGGCCAGCATGGCGCCGCCGATCACGTCGCCGATGGCGTACACGCCCGGCAGGTTGGTGCGGTAGTGGCTGTCCACCTTCACGAAGCCCCGCTCGTCCAGCGCGAGGCCCACGCTGTCCGCGCCCAGACCGTCGGTGTTCGGCACGCGGCCGATGCTCACGATCAGCTTGTCGAAGGTCACCGTGACCTCCTGCTCCTTCTCGGTGTACGTGACGCTCACGCCACCGTCACTCTGCTCGACCTTGCTGATGTTCACGCCGAAGTGGAATTCCAGGCCCTGCTTCTGGAACTGCTTGAGGGCCTCTTTCGCCACGGCGTCGTCGGCGGCCATCAGGAAGCCGGGCAGGGCCTCCAGGACCGTGACCTGCGCGCCCAGGCGGCGCCACACGCTGCCGAGCTCCAGGCCGATCACGCCCGCGCCGATCACGCCCAGTTTCGTCGGCACCTGCTCGAAGGCCAGCGCGCCGCTGTTCTCCACCACGTGCCCGCCGAAGGGCGCCAGCGGGAGCGCGCGGGGGTTGCTGCCGGTCGCCACGATCACGTGCTTTGCCTTGACTTCCGTGCCGGCGGCGTCCACCACCCAGGCGTCGCCGTCCTGCCGCACGAACTGGCCGTACCCGTGGAAACTCGTGACCTTGTTCTTCTTGAACAGGTACGCGATTCCGCCCGTGAGCTTATCCACCACGCCCGCCTTGCGGGACAGCATCTTCCCGAGGTCCACGCTGGCGCCCTGCACCGTGATGCCGTGGTCTGCGAAGTCGTGCTGAAGCATCTCGTACTTCTCGCTGGAATCCAGCATGGCCTTGCTGGGAATGCAGCCCACGTTCAGGCAGGTGCCGCCCAGACTGGCCTTTCCGTCACGGGTAAAGGCGTCCACGCACGCGACCCTGAACCCCAGCTGAGCTGCCCGAATTGCCGCCACGTAGCCCGCCGGGCCGCCGCCGATCACCAGAACGTCAAACGTCTCCATAACCACCACCGAGCGTACCACCCGCCCCCCGCACCGACTGTCGCCGCGCGCGCCTGCGTTCCCCGCACAGGAACAGCCCGCGTCCAGAACCCCCGACCTGCGTGGGTGAAGTTCTGCCCAAGCCCCACTGCCCGTTCAGCCCGCTTGCCCTGACTACGCTGGGGCATGACGACCCAAGCCATGAAAGACCTCGCCCGGCGCATGCGCGGCATGGACCTGTGCATGCTCACCACCGTCAGCAGCTACGGCCGCCTCGCCAGCCGCCCCATGAGCAACAACGGCGAGGTCGAGTACGACGGCACCAGTTACTTCTTCACCTGGGCGGACTCCCGCATGGTCAGGGACATCAGCGAGAACCACCACGTGCAGCTGAACTTCCGTGCCGACAAGGGATTCCTGTTCGTGGCCGTGCAGGGCGAGGCGCGCGTGCTGACCGACCGCCGCGTCATGAAAGACCACTGGCACGACGAACTGCGCCAGTGGTTCAAGGACGGCCTGGACACCGAGGGTCTCGTGATGCTGGTCGTGGACGCCAAACGCATCCAGTGGTGGGGCGAGGACGACGGCCACATCGAGCTCTGAGCACCGCAGCCATGAAGAGAGGCGGCCTGCCCCACCGGGGGACAGGCCGCCTGACGTTCAGTGCGTCTCCCTCAGGGCGTCTGAGGGGCGGTGGGGGGCGCCGCAGGATCGGTCGGCGGCGTGGCCGGGTCCGCCGGAGCAGCCGGGTCGGCCGGCGCGTCGGAACCGGGCTCGGCAGGCTCTTCCGGCTCGGCGGGGGCCGCGGGCTCCGTCTCGGTGGCCGGGCTGGCCGGCTCCCTGGTCGGTTCCGCGCTGGTCGGCGCCGCACCGGCAGAGGCCAGCGCCCGCGACAGGCTGACGGTCACCACGCCCAGCTGCTGCCGCACGCTGAGCTGCACGGTCTGCCCGTCCTTCTGCAGGGTGGCGCCGGTGTCCGTCTGGCTCTGCACGGTGTACCCCTCGGCCTTCAGCTGCTCCAGCGTGCGGGGCAGCACGTCCTTCACGGTCCCGGCGTAGATCACGGCCTGGCCCAGCACGGTGGTGACCGTCTTCAGCGGCTGCTCGCCCGTCAGTGGGGCCAGGGTAGGGGAGGCGGGCGCGGCCGTGGCGGGCGCCGGTTCGGCCGGGGTGGTCGGAGCTGGGTCCGTCGCGGGCGGGGTCTCCGTGGGCGGGGTGGGCGGCGGCGCCGGCTCGGTGGGGGGCGTGGTGGGCGGAGGTGTGGTCGGCGGGGTGTCCTGCGCCAGAGTGGCGCCGCTCAGCAGCAGCAGGCCCAGGGAAATGGTCCGGAGAGCAGTGGCGGTTCGGTTCATGACGTTCCTCCAGGTGGTCGACCCGGCCCCAGGTGGGCCGCGTGGGCCACTTTGTTCGGGCGGGGCCGGGTGATGGCCGCTCCTGCCGCCGCAGCGACCGTGCCGCACCTTGCGGTGCGGGCCGGTGGGCTGGGCGGAGCGGACCTGAGAAAACCTTAACTGCGCTTCCTGTGGGCCTTCCCACCAGAATCTCAAGAGCGTCTTGGGCGGCCTGAAGGCAAACCCGCATGGAGGGGCCATCGGATTCAGCAGCCACTCATGCAGATCTCAGCAGGCGGGAGGAACGCACACCCTCAAACGTGACCTGATGGCCTTTCCATACTCCGCCGGCCCCAAGCTTGAATGAGAACTTCACCTCATGCGTGGCGCGCACGGGCACGACAGGGACAGGCCGCCCTCTCATTTTCACCTGAGCGGCCGGCTCATCCGCTTCGGTTCCGGGCACAAAAGAAGGCGGGCGGCTCCCTAAGGAAGCCGCCCGCCCGGACCCGCACGACGATCAGGCCGCGCCGACCTTCTCCGCGATGATCCCCTCGATGTACTTCACGACGCTCTCGAGCGGCACCCGGGACAGCACGTCCTCCAGGAACGCCGTGACCAGCATTTTCTCGGCAAGTTCCTTGCGGATGCCGCGCGAGCGCAGGAAGAACAGCGCCTCCTGGTCCACCGGGCCCGTGGTGCTGCCGTGGCTGCAGCGCACGTCGTTCGCGTTGATTTCCAGCTGCGGCACGCTGAAGTTCCGCGCCTCGCTGCTGAGCATCAGGGTGCGGTGCTTCTGGTACGCGTCGGTCTTCTGGGCGTTCAGGTCCACCTTGATCATGCCGCTGAACACGCCCACGGACTCGTCGCTGTTCACGCCCTTGTACAGCAGGTCGCTGTGCGCGTGCGCGGCCGCGTGGTGCTGCAGGGTGTAGTGGTCGAAGTGCTGGTCGTCCGACGCGAAGTACAGGGCCAGCATCTCGCTGTCCGCCCCGGTGCCGCGCAGGTACGACTGCATTTCCGTGCGGGACAGCGTGCCGCCCATGGTCACGACCAGGCTGTTCAGGGTGGCGTCCTTCTCCACGTCGCCGCGCTGGCGCTGGATGTGCGTCACGCCCTTGCCCCAGTTCTGGATGGATACGTACCGCAGGCGGGCGCCGGTCTTCACGACGAGTTCCACCGCGCCGATCGCGTACGTGCCGGGCAACTCCTCGCTGTCCTGCTCGTCGATGAACGTCACCTGGGCGTTCTCCTCGGCGACCACCAGCGTGCGGGTGGCGGTGTACGTGCCGGCCTCGCTCATCACGCGGAAGGCGCCCAGCGGCAGGTCCACTTCCACGCCGCGCGGCACGTACACGAACGCGCCGTTCGTCCACAGGGCCGCGGCCAGGGCGCTGAACTTGCCCTCGCTGGGGTCGGGGCTCTTGCTGGGCGTGGTGCCGGGCGCGGCGATGGTGGTGTCGTCCGGCACTTCGGCCGGCACCACGCTGTACAGGTACTGCTGCACCTTGTCGGCGTGCTGTTCCACGGCCGTTTTCAGGTCCGTGAAGATCACGCCCTGCGCGGTCAGGGCGGCCGGCAGTTCGGTGCGGTACACCACGTCCGGCCCGTCGAACACCAGGAACGCTCCGGCGTCGGTGCTGCTCAGGCGCTTCTGCACGCTGGCCGGCAGGCGGGCCGTGTCGGTGATCACGTCACGCTTGGCGTGGGGGCGGAGGTTCTCGAAGTCCACGTCCACGCGGGTGTACTTCCAGGCTTCGACCTGTTCGGTGGGCACGCCCAGCGTGTTGAACAGGTTCAGTGCCTCGCTGCGCTTTGCGGTCAGCCACTCGGGGCCGCCGGCCTGCGCGAGTTGTTCGTTGAATTTGGTCATGCCTTACCCGACGCTCCCTTCCATTTCCAGTTCGATCAGGCGGTTGAGTTCCACCGCGTACTCCAGGGGGAGTTCCTTGGCGATGGGTTCGATGAAGCCGCGCACGATCAGGCCGGCGGCCTCGTCCTCGCTCAGGCCGCGGCTCTGGAGGTAGAGGATCTGCTCGTCGTTGATCTTGCTGACGGTCGCCTCGTGGCCCACGCTGGCGTCCTTCTCCTCGATCTCGATGTAGGGGTAGGTGTCGGTGCGGGCTTCCTCGTCGAGCAGCAGGGCGTCACATTCCACGTTGGTCTTGCTGCCGCGCGCGCCTTCGTAGATCTTCACGAGGCCGCGGTAGCTGCTGCGCCCCGAGTCCTTGCTGATGCTCTTGGACACGATGGTGCCCGAGGTGTAGGGCGCGAAGTGCACGATCTTCGCCCCGGCGTCCTGGTGCTGACCGCGGCCGGCCATGGCGATGCTCAGCACCTCGCCGCGGGCGCCTTCTTCCAGCAGGTAGCAGGCCGGGTACTTCATGGTGACCTTGCTGCCCAGGTTGCCGTCCACCCACTCCATCACGCCGTTGCCATACACCGCGGCGCGCTGGGTCACGAGGTTGTACACGTTGTGCGACCAGTTCTGGATGGTGCTGTACCGGAAGCGCGCACCTTCTTTCACGACGATCTCGATCACGCCGCTGTGGAAGCTGTCAGAGCTGTACGCGGGGGCGGTGCAGCCCTCGATGTAGTGCGCCTGCGCGCCCTCGTCGATGATGATCAGGGTGCGTTCGAACTGCCCGCTGCTCTCGGCGTTGATGCGGAAGTACGTCTGCAGCGGGATGTCCACCTTGACGCCCTTGGGCACGTACACGAAGGACCCCCCGGACCACACGGCGCTGTTCACGGCCGCGAACTTGTTGTCCTCGGGCGGCACGATGGTTGCGAAGTGCTCGCGGAAGAGCTCCGGGTACTCCTTGAGGCCGTCCTCGATGCTGAGGAACACCACGCCGAGCTTCTCCCACTCCTCCTTGAGGTTGTGGTATACCATTTCCGATTCGTACTGCGCGCCCACGCCGGCCAGCGCGGCCCGTTCGGCCTCGGGGATGCCCAGGCGCTCGAAGGTCTGCTTGACGTCCTCGGGCACGTCGTCCCAGTTGCGGGCGTTGAAGCCTTCGGGCTTGATGTAGTAGTAGATCTCGTCGAGGTTCAGGCCGGAGAGGTCCGCGCCCCATTCGGGCATGGGCTTGCTGTAGAAGATGTCCAGCGCCTTGAGGCGGAAGTCGAGCATCCACTGCGGCTCGTCTTTGGCCTTGCTGATCATCTCGACCACTTCGCGGCTCAGGCCCTTGGGGGCCTTGATGGCGTACTTCTCGGGGTTGCTCCACCCGTACTCGTACGTCGTGTTGATTTCACTGGCTTCAGGATTGACGGTCATGTGCTCTCCTTGGGGGTGGGCGGAAGGCGAGATCGGGCCGGGGCGCGGTCACGGGACGCGGGCGGGCCGCTTTCACCTGCCGCCGCGTGCGCCTCAGGCGGTCGCCAGTTCCTTGACCCAGTCATAGCCCTGGGTGTCGAGTTTCTTGGCGAGTTCGGGGCCGCCGGATTCCACGATGCGGCCGTTCAGGACGATGTGGACCTTGTCGGGGACGATGTAGTCCAGCAGGCGCTGGTAGTGGGTGATGATCAGGCCGCCCAGGCTCTCGCCGCGCATGCTGTTCACGCCCTTGGCGACGATCTTCAGCGCGTCCACGTCGAGACCGGAGTCGGTTTCGTCCATGATGATGTAGTTGGGTTCCAGCATCAGCATCTGAAGGATCTCGTTGCGCTTCTTCTCGCCGCCGGAGAAGCCCTCGTTCAGGTAGCGCTCGACGATGCTCTCGTCCCATTCCAGGGTCGCGAGGGCCTTCTGGAGCTTGCCGTAGAACTCGGTGAAGGAGACTTCCTCGCCTTCGGCCTTGCGGGCCTGCATGGCCAGGCGCAGGAAGTTGGCGATGGTCACGCCGGGGATCTCGACGGGGTACTGGAAGGCCAGGAAGACGCCCAGGCGGGCGCGTTCGTCGGGTTCCATCTCCAGGATGTTCTGGCCGTCCACCAGGATCTCGCCTTCGGTGACGGTGTACTCGGGGTCGCCGACGATGACTTTGGCCAGGGTGCTCTTGCCGTTGCCGTTGGGCCCCATGATGGCGTGCAGTTCGCCGCGGGGCACCACGAGGTTGATGCCGCGCAGGATTTCGGTGTCGCCGACTTTGGCGTGCAGGTTGCGGATTTCGAGCTGGTGGGTCATGCGCTCTCCTTGGGGGGGTTGGGGTTTCAGGCCGCTTCCTTTTCAGGAATGGTTCCTGTTTTGCCTTCACATCTTAGCCGAAACTTGAGTACCCCACTGTGGATTGCCCCCGGGTGTTCCTGCCCCAGTCGCACCCTGGGACAGCAGCCCCGGCCGCGAAGCCTATGCTCCAGCCACATCGATCAGGCCGACCTGATCGCGCAGCGGGCCCACCAGAACTCTGTCGCCCGGCGACCCTCCTCGGCCCCGATGACCAGAGGAGTCGTTTATGGTTCTGTTGCAGGTCGTGGTCGTACTGGGCGCCATTCTCATCGGCGCGCGTCTGGGTGGGGTCGGTCTGGGGGTCATGGGCGGCCTGGGCCTGGCGCTGCTCACCTTCGTGTTCGGACTCAACCCCACCTCCCCCCCCATCGACGTGATGCTGATGATCGTGGCCGTCATCACGGCCGCCGCCACCATGCAGGCCGCCGGCGGCATGGAATGGCTGGTCCGCATGGCCGAGATGCTGCTGCGCAAGAACCCCTCGCGCATCACCTTCATGGCCCCGCTCGTCACCTATCTGTTCACGCTGTTCGCCGGGACCGGCCACACCGCCTACTCGGTCCTGCCGGTCATCGCCGAGGTCTCCCGCGAGGCCGGCATCCGCCCCGAACGCCCCATGAGCATCGCCGTGATCGCCTCGCAGCAGGCCATCACCGCCAGCCCCATCAGCGCCGCCACCGTCGCCCTGCTGGGCCTGCTCGCCGCGCAGAACCCTGAGATCAGCCTCTTCGACATCCTCAAGGTGTGCGTGCCCGCCACCCTGGTCGGCGTGATGGCCGGCGCGCTGGCCGTGTTCCGCAAGGGCCGCGAACTGAACGACGACCCCACCTACAAAGAGCGCCTGGACCGCGGTGAGATCGAACCCGTCGCCCCGCACACCCAGAAACCCGCCCTGCCCGCCAGCGCCCGCACCAGCGTGAGGATCTTCCTGGCCGCCGCGCTCGCCATCGTGCTGGTCGGCTCGGTGCCCGCCCTGCGCCCCCTGGTCCCTGACCTGAAGGACCCCACCGCCCTGGTGCCGCTGGGCATGCCGTACTCCATCGAGATGATCATGCTCAGCGCCAGCGCCCTGATGCTGCTGCTGTGCCGCGTGAAGGCCGAGGACGTCGTCAAGGGCAGCGTGTTCCCCGCCGGCATGGCCGCCGTGATCGCCATCTTCGGGATCGCCTGGATGGGCGACACCTTCATCGCCGCGCACATCGACTCCCTCAAGGGCGCCGTGGAAGGCCTCGTCAGGACGCAGCCCTGGGTGTTCGCCATCGCCCTGTTCGTCATGAGCATCCTGCTCTACAGCCAGGCCGCCACCATCCGCGCGCTCGCACCGCTGGGCATCGCCCTGGGCATCCCGGCACCCTTCATGATCGCCATGTTCCCCGCCGTGAACGGGTACTTCTTCATCCCCAACTACCCCACCGTCGTCGCCGCCATCAACTTCGACCGCACCGGCACCACCGGCATCGGCCGGTACCTCCTGAACCACAGCTTCATGCTCCCCGGGCTGGTCGCCACCGTCGTGACCATCAGCACCGGCTTCCTGCTCGCCACCCTGCTGTTCTGACCCGCCCCCGCCGCACCGGAGCTGCCGCGGCCCACCCCCCGCTCCAAAGGAAGACAGATATGACCTACCGCCTCGAAAAAGACTTCCTCGGTGAAAAACAGGTCCCCCAGGACGCCCTGTACGGCATCCAGACCCTGCGCGCCATCGAGAACTTCCCCATCACCGGCCTGCGGCTGCACCCCTCCCTCATCCGCGCCATGGCCCTGGTGAAAAAAGCCGCCGCACTCGCCAACGCCGAAACCGGCAACCTGGACGCCGGACTCGCCGACGCCATCGCCCGCGCCGCCGACGAGGTCATGGCCGGCCAGTGGCACGCGCACTTCCTGGTGGACCCCATCCAGGGCGGCGCCGGCACCAGCATCAACATGAACACCAACGAGGTCCTCGCCAACCGCGCCCTGGAACTCCTCGGGGACCACAAAGGCCACTACGCGCGCCTGAGCCCCAACACGCACGTGAACATGGCCCAGAGCACCAACGACGCCTTCCCCACCGCCATGCACATCGCCGTGCTGGACGAACTGAAAAACCTGCTCGCCAGCATGCGCGACCTCGAAGCCACCTTCGCCCGCAAGGCGAAGGAGTTCGACCACGTCATCAAGATGGGCCGCACCCACCTGCAGGACGCCGTGCCCATCCGCCTCGGCCAGGAATTCGAGGCGTACCGCCGCGTGCTCGCCCGCGACATCGACCGCATCGCCCTGACCGGCGCGCACCTGCGGCAGGTGAACATGGGCGCCACCGCCGTCGGCACCGGCCTGAACGCCGACCCCGCCTACATCCGCGCGGTCGTGCAGCACCTCGCCGACCTCAGCGGCCACCCCATCACGTCCGCCGACGACCTGATCGACGCCACCCAGAACACCGACGGCTACACCGAGGTCAGCGCCATGCTCAAGGTCTGCATGATGAACATGAGCAAGGTCGCCAACGACCTGCGCCTGATGGCCTCCGGCCCCCGCTGCGGCTTCGGGGAACTGCACCTGCCCGCCCGGCAGCCCGGCAGCAGCATCATGCCCGGCAAGGTCAACCCCGTCATCGCCGAGGTCGTCAACCAGGTGGCCTTCCAGGTCATCGGCAACGACACCACCGTGTGCCTCGCCAGCGAAGCCGGGCAGTTTGAACTGAACGTCATGGAACCCGTGCTGATCTTCAACCTGATCCAGAGCATCACCATGATGACCAACGTCTTCACCGTGTTCCGCAAGCACCTCCTCGAAGACCTCAGGGCCAACGAGGACCGCCTGCGCGCCTACGTGGAAAGCAGCGTCGGCGTGGTCACCGCCATCAACCCCCACGTCGGGTACGAAACCGCCGCCCGCCTCGCCAAACAGGCCATCGACACCGGCCGGCCCATCCGCGACGTCGTGCTGGAAAGCGGCGCCCTGACCGCCGCCGAACTGGACGTCATCCTCAACCCCTACAACATGACCAGCCCCGGCATCAGCGGCGCCGAACTGCTCCAGGCGCGCCAGGAACCCGCCAGCACCCACTGAGCCCCCCCACGCAGGGCCGCGCCGCACTGGGGCCGCGCGGCCCTGACCCGTTCCCCGCGCGCCACATGAGGGCGCCGCACGGTCCTTTCACGCTTGCCACCCCCGCCCGTGTTACCCGTGAACGGTGAACGTCCTGGACCTGATCCGCGCCGCCGGACCGCTGTTGTGGGTGCTGCTGGCCCTCTCCCTGTACGTGGTCTACCTGAGTGCCCTGCGCGCTCAGGCCCTGGCGCGCCTGAGCGCCGACCCCCGCACCCTCACCGAACGGGCCCGGGCCGTCACCGCCGAAAGCGGCCCCCACGCCGCGCTGGCCGAAGTGGACCGCAGCGGCAACCACACCCCCGCCGCCAACGTCCTGCGCGCCGGCCTGAGCCGCGCCGACCGCGGCCCCGACGCCGCCGCCTCCGCCATGACCTCCACCCTCCTCGCCGAGGAAGGCCGCCTGTACGCCGGCCTGAGCGCCCTCGGCACCGCCGCCCAGGTCGCCCCGCTGCTGGGCCTGCTGGGCACCGTGATCGGCATGGTCCGCTCCTTCCTGGTGTTCGGCCAGACCGCCAGCCCCACCCCCGCGCAGCTCGCCCAGGGCATCAGCGAGGCCCTGATCAACACCGCCGGCGGCCTGATCGTCGCGATCCTCGCGTACGTCGCCCGCGGCGCCCTGCGCGCCCGCGCCGACCGCATCGCCCTGCACGCCGAACAGGTCCGCGAGGACCTCCCCACCTGGCTCGCCGCGCCCCACCCCGAGCCCGCCCGGGCCGCCGCACCCCTGCGCCCCGCCGTCCTGGAAGGCGCCGCCCGATGAGCGCCCGCCGGCGCCGCATGCGCGACGGCGGCGAGACCGTCACCTTCGACTTCGCGCCGATGGTGGACATCGTGCTGCTCCTGCTGATCTTCTTCTTCCTCACCAGCAGCCTCGGCGCCCGCCAGACCGCCCTGCCCCTGGACCTGCCGCGCGCCAGCAGTGCCGTGAAGGAAAGCCCCGCCCTGCCCATCGTGAGCGTGGACCCCGCCGGCAAGGTCTACCTGAACGGCGAGGCCACCCCCCTGACCAGCCTCGGCGCCCGCCTGCGGCCCCTCGCGCAGGCGTCCGGCGGCGTGGTCGGCCTGCGCGCCGACGAGAACGGCCAGTACGGCACCGTCGTGGAAGTCATGGACGTGATCCGCCGCGCCGGCGGCACCCGTCTCGCCCTCGGCACCCGCCTCCCCGCCGCCAGCGGCGCCACCCCATGACCCGCCCGCCCCGGACCCCGGCCCGGCCGGACCCGGACCCCCAGGCCCGCCGCGACCGGCAGCGGGCCGCCGGCGCCAGCGTGGCCCTGCACGCCCTGCTGCTCCTGGGCCTCCTCACCCGCCTGGACCCCCAGGCCCGCACGGCACCCAAACCCGCCACGCCACCCCGCCCGCCCCTGGAGGTCGTGGCGCTGCTCCCCCCGGACCCGCCCCCGGCACCCATCCCAGAGGCGCCCACGCCCGAACCGGACCCGGCCGATCCCCCGCCCGAACGGCCGACGCCCACCCCGCCGCGCCCCACCACGCCTCCGCCGACCCCTGCACCAGCGCCCCGCCCCAACCCAGCGCCGGCCCCGCAGCCCGCCGCCGCAGCGCCCGGCGGACGTCCCGGCACCGCCCGCAGCGCCACGCCCGCCGGCAGCGCCCCTGCGCCCTCCGCCGGCCCCACCGGCGCCCGTAACCCCGCCCCGCAACCCCCGGCCACGCCCGCGCCCGCCGCAGCCCCCACCCCGGCCACAGAAAGCAGCCCGGCAGCCCCCACGGCGCCGGCCGTCCCGGCCCCGGAGCCCGTCCCGGAGCCCGTCCCGGAGCCGCTGCCCGACCTGCCCGCCGACCCCACACCGGAACCCGAGGCTGTGCCAGAGCAGACCTTGCCTGAGGCCACGCCGGACCCCCTGCCGACGCCCGAGGAGTCCCTGCCGGACCCGGAGCCAGCCGGCGACCTGGCCTCCCTGCCGCCCCCGCCCGAACCCGATCCCCCCGCCGAGCCGACCCCCGCACCCCTGCCGGACCCCGAACCGGAGCCGGCGCCCACCCCTGACCCTGAGCCGACCCCAGAACCGACTCCCACCCCGGCACCGGAGCCGGCCCCCGAGCCCACTCCGAATCCCACGCCTGCTCCTTCGCCGGCCCCGACGCCAGCACCGGCCCCTCCCCCCGTACCAGCGCCCTCTCCCACGCCCTCACCAACGCCAGCCCCCACCCCGGCGCCGACGCCAGCACCTGCCCCCACTCCTGTGCCCGCCCCATCGCCCTCGCCCGCCCCGGACCCGGATCCCCCCGGCGACGCCGGAGGCCCCCCGGGCGGGGCCGACCCGTCCCCCACGCCGCCCGGTCCAGGCACCGGAGACCCAGGCGGCGGGTCCGGAGGGGGAGGTGCGGCCCCGGGCGACGCGCCGGGCACGGGCACCGGCGGCACCGGCAATGGCGGCGGAAGTGGCTCCGGGCCGGCCGGTCCGGGCAGTGGTCCCGGAGGACCGGGCGGCACCGGCGACGGAGACGGCAGTGGTGACGGCTCCGGCAGCGGGGGAGGGGGCAGCCCCGCCCCGGCGCCCCCGGCCGCGGCCGAACCGGAGCCCGGGAAGTGCGCGGTGATCGTGGACGTGCGCGGCCTGGGGAATTTTCAGCGGGACATGAGCAACTCGATCTTCGCGGAGGGCCAGCCGGGCACGCCGCTGTGGCCGGACCCGGAGAAGGTGCGGGGCGTGAGTTCCGCGCTGGTGAACGAACTGGGCCTGAGCGAGTCGTACACCACGGACGCCGCCATTCAGGCCCGGCTGCGGGACCTGGGCGTGCTGGCGGCGGACGTGACGCGCGTGAAGGCCAGCCGCGTGCAGGCGAGCCGCTTCGCGCCCCAGTCGGGGGTGCTGGTGGACGCCACACTGAACGCCGCGGCGGCTCGGGCGTTCCTGGCGGCAGGGGACGCCTGCCGCGTGATCTTCCTGAAGAACTGAGGCGTGCAGGGGCCCCTTTACGCGGGTGGGCCAGCCCGCCGGTAGACTCCGGGCATGCCTGCGTTTCCTCTCCTGGCCGTGGATATCGGCAACACCAGCACGGTCCTGGGCCTCGCCGACGAGTCCCTGACGCTCACGCACTCGTGGCGGATCCGCACGAACCGGGAGGAACTTCCGGACGACCTGGCGCTGGAACTGCACAGCCTGCTGTCCATGAGCGGCGCGCCGCGCCCGCACGCGGCGGTGCTGAGCAGCGTGGCGCCGCCCGTGGGGGAGAATTACGCGCTGGCGCTGCGCAAGCACTTCGGGCTGGAGCCGTTCACGGTGTCG
Organism: Deinococcus ficus; assembly: GCF_003444775.1. Taxonomy (NCBI): domain Bacteria; kingdom Thermotogati; phylum Deinococcota; class Deinococci; order Deinococcales; family Deinococcaceae; genus Deinococcus; species Deinococcus ficus. Next base: position 469,080 of record NZ_CP021081.1, read on the forward strand.
GCCGCGAACCTGCCGGACGTGCGGGTGGAACTGGACCAGCCGGACGCGGTAGGCGCCGACCGGCTGTGTAACCTGTTCGGTGCGGAGCGCTACATGGCGGAGCACGAGTTCGCGGTGGTCGTGGACTTCGGGACAAGCACGAACTTCGACGTGATCGGCCGGGGCCGGCGGTTCATCGGCGGGGTCCTGGCGACGGGCGCGCAGGTGAGCGCGGACGCGCTGTTCGCCCGGGCGGCGAAACTGCCGCGCATCACGCTCACGGCGCCCGGCTCGGCGATCGGGAAGAACACCACGCACGCGTTGCAGTCCGGGCTGGTGTTCGGGTACGCGGAGATGGTGGACGGTTTGCTGCGCCGCATTCAGGCGGAATTGCCCGGCCCGGCCGTGAACATCGCCACCGGGGGCTTCTCACGCACGGTGCAGGGGTTGTGCCGCGAGATTCACCATTACGACGACACGCTGACCCTGCGCGGCCTGGTGGAGATGTGGGCCAGCCGCCCTGGGCGCTGAGGGGGATGGGCTCAGGTCAGCTGAGGGTGCACTGGTAGGTGCGGCCGTCCAGGTCGAAGCGCATGCCCAGCACGCGGCTGAGGCTGATCAGGGCGTTCATGGTCCATTCCTCGAACACCTCGCCGCGCGTCATGTACTGGTCGTAGTAGCGGTTCAGCACCGGGAGTTTGCGGGCGACCAGCACGCTGCGCAGCGCCGGTGTGTAGTCCACGCGCGCCACCCGCAGGCGCCGGCCCACGCGGGTCATGTACACCCGCGCGGCCAGGTCGGCTTTCTCCGGGGCGCGGCAGGTGACGCGCTTGAGCACGTTCAGCGGCGTGCCCTCGGGCACGAAGGTTTCCACGTACATGGGCGCGGCCTCCTGGGCCCGGGCGCTGCCGGGCAGGGCCGGCGGGAGCGGCAGGGTCAGGGCCAGCAGCGCGAGCAGGGAGTGCGGGGCGCGGCTCATGCCCGAGCATACCGTCCGGCCGGGGGCGACCGGTGAGCGGCATGAAAAACCCTGCCCCGGTCGCGTCCGGGGCAGGGGAGAGGGGGGGTCAGTTGAACAGTTCGGCGATCTGGAAGCACAGCCAGCCCAGGGCGATGCACACCGGGATCGTGAAGATCCAGGCCTGCACGATCCGCCCGGCGACCTGCCACTTGACTTTCTTGAAGCCCTTGGTGGTGCCCACGCCCATGATCGAGCTGCTGATGGTGTGGGTGGTGCTCACGGGAATGCCGAGGCGGCTGGCGGTCTCGATGATCAGGGCGGCGCTGGTTTCGGCGACGAAGCCGTCCACGGGTTTGAGGTCCACGACCTTGAAGCCCATGGTCTTGATGATCCGCCAGCCGCCCAGGGCCGTGCCGGCGCCCATGGCGGCGGCGGCCGAGAGAATCACCCACAGCGGCACGATCTCGATGGTGGTGTTGTAGTACGCGGCCAGTGCGAAGGTGATGATCCCCATGGTCTTCTGCGCGTCGTTGCCGCCGTGGCTGAAGGCCATGAAGGCCGCGCTGAAGATCTGCAGCCAGCGGAAGTTGCGGGTGACCGCCCGGGGCCGCATGCGCCGCAGGACCACCCAGCTGAGGATGAACATCAGCACGATGGGCACCAGGAAGCCCAGCACGGGGCTGGTGAGCAGACCGGTAATGGTCTTCTCCACGCCCTTGGGAATGATGATGCCCCACCCCCCGGCGGCGACGCCGGCGCCCACCAGGCTGAAGATCAGGGCGTGGCTGGAGCTGCTGGGCAGGCCCTTCCACCACGTGAACAGGTTCCAGAAGATCGCGCTGACCAGCGCGGCGCCCACCAGTTCCAGGGTGGCGTACTCCTGCGGGACGATGTCCTTGCTGATGGTCTTGGCGACGGCGGTGCCCATCAGGGCGCCGACGACGTTCAGGATGGCGGCCATGGCAATGGCCTGCGCCGGCGTGAGCACCTTCGTGGCGACGCTGGTGGCGATGGCGTTGGCGGTGTCGTGGAATCCGTTGATGAAGTCGAAGGCGAGGGCCAGGGCGACGACGACGATCAGGCCGAGCAGTGAGGCTTCCATTCAGTGGGCCTCAGGCGTTCTTCAGCAGGATGCTGGCGACCGTCTTGACCACGCGCTGGGCCTGGTCGGTCGCGTCTTCCAGCAGCCGCACGATCTCGCCGCTGCGCATGGCGGCGATCATGGCGGGCACGTCCTGCACGCCGTCGTACAGCGTCCGCTCGACCTGGTCGGCCAGGGCGTCGCCCTCGTCTTCCAGCGCGCGGATCTCCTTCTCGATGCGGCGCAGGTCGCCCATCTTGCTGTGCGAGTCCTCGATCAGGGGCATGCCCTGCGCGAGCAGCGCGCACTGCCGCTCGGCGATCCGGGCGATCTGCACCATTTCGGGCATGGGGCGCGCCAGGCGGTAGAGGCTGAGCTTGACGGCCGCTTCCTCCATGTCGTCCACCAGGTCGTCCAGTTCGCCGTTCAGGCTGATGATGTCCTCGCGGTCGAAGGGCACGATGAAGGACTCGGCCAGCAGGTCCGTCACCTCGCCGCTCAGGCGGTCGCCCTCGTGCTCCAGGTCCTGGATGCGCTGCACCTTGGCGTCCACGTCGGTGTAGTTCTCCAGCAGGTCCACCAGGGCCTGGGAGGTGGCGTGGGCGTTGCGGGCCATCGCGGCGAAACGCTCACTGAACTTGTGGTTTTGCGGCATGAATTTTGACAAGACCATGACAATCCTCCTGATTCTTCCCCCGAATGTCATGGCAATGTCAGGACACCCGGGCCGGGAAGCAGCGGGAGCCGGACCCGGCCGGCCTCCCGCGCGCTGCACACGTACTGTATCCCCCCTCGGCCGGGCCGGCTCTCCCCCCGCCGGGGGGCCGGGGGAGGCGCGGCTCAGGGCACCCGGACGGGCTCGGTGAAGGTCGCGCGGCGCTGCTGGGTGTCCGCGCCGATGGTGTTCGCGCCGGCCGGGGTGCTGCCGGCGTCCGGGATGATGTCCCCGGCGCCGTAATTGTCCCCGCCGAAGATGCCGCCCACCACGCCCACGCCGCCGGCGGGCGGGCCGCTCAGGCCCAGCGCCGTCCAGGGAATGGCGAGTTCCACGGTCTGCGCCGGCAGGCTGCCGGTGGCCGCGAACTGGTAGGCCGCGCCGTCCACCTGGGACACGGCCGCAGTGCTCTGCACCGTCCACAGCTGCGCCTGCTCGCCGCCGTACCGGGCGATGAAGGCGTCCACGCCAGGAATGCCCCCGGTGAAGGTCGCCGCGCGCGGCCAGGCGTTGAAGCCGTCCGCGGCCGTCGCGCCGCCCGCGCCGGTGTCCAGGTACAGGATCGCGCTGTTGCCGTCCACGCGGTACGTGTACGCGAGGTACAGGTACGTGGCGTCACTGTCGGCCTGCAGGGTCAGCCAGTTGTTGTTGTCCCCGAACACCCCGGCCGCCGGGCTCTGCACGTTCACCTTCGGGGCCGTCCAGTCGCCGAGCTGCCCGTCGATCACGTACCGGCTGGCGGTCACCGGGCGGGTCAGGGCGAAGTCCACGCCGGTCGCGGGGGCGGTCACGGTGCGGCCCGCGTCCGCGAAGCTGGCCGCCGACGCCCGGAGCGTCTGCTCACCGGCCGGGCTGAGCAGCGTGTACGTTCCGTCACTGAAGGTCAGGGCATAGTTCAGGTTCGGGTCGGCCGTGGTGGCCTCCACCAGCGCGTTCGCCAGCGGCTGCCCGGCGCCCGTCACGGTGCCCTCGATGGTGGCAGCCGGGACCGGCACCGTGATGAAGTCGTACGTGCCCGCGTACGTGGTGTCCGGCGCGCCCACGATCAGGCTGCGGTCCGGCTGGCCGGGGCCCTCGTACCCGCTGTTCCTCGCGCCGGCCGCGTCGTTGCCGAACTTGAACTTCACCTCGCGGAACAGCGGCAGGTCGATGTCCGTCTTCCAGACCCCGCGGCTCACCTGCGTCATCGGGTATTCCACCTGGCTGCCGGTGTCGAAGCGGCGCAGTTCCACCGGGCCGTTGCCCTGGCTGCGGGCGTCCACGGTAAAGGTCACCTTCGCGGTGTACTGCGCGCCCGGCGTCGCCGTCACGGCCGCGCCGCGGCTCTCGGCGCCCTGCGCGTCCACCGTCACCACCCGGAAGGTCGTGGCCGCGCCATTCGGCAGGCCCCGCACCAGGTAGCTGCCCTGCTCGCGGCCCAGCGGCGCGAAGTTCAGCAGCCGCTCGGTGCCGCCCGCGGTGCTCGCGTAGATGCGGTATCCGGTCACGGCCGCGTCGGTGCTGGGCGTCCAGGACAGCCGCGCGGCGCTGTCGCCGGGCTGCGCGGCCAGGTTCTGCACCTCCGGCAGGGCCGGGTTCACGGTGCCCACGCTGCCGCTCCCGGCCGGGGCGGTCACCGCCAGGGCTGTGCGGGCCGGCACGGTCCCTACCAGCTTCCCGCCCTCCACCTTCAGGCCGTGCGTGCGCCCGGTCACCTCGGTCAGGGCGGTACCCGCGAAGGTACCCAGCAGCGGAATCCCGCCGCCCGGCAGGCTGGCGAGGTCCACGGCCGCGTCCCCGCCGTTCACCACGAACACCACCGGCTGCCCCGCCGCGCCCGTCACGCCGCTCACCACCCGGCGGTAGGCCAGCACGGGCGCGCCGCCGTTCGGACGCCACAGTTCCTGCTGCGCGCCGCGCGTCAGCGCCCGGAAGGTCCACCGGGCCCGGGCCAGGGCGCCCAGACGCTCGTCCAGCGCCGAGGCGCCCAGCTGCGAGAAGTCCATGTCCTGCCGGTTGCTGTTCTCGGTGGTCTGGTTGTACGGGTCGCCCTCGCCCGGCTGGGCGATCTCGGTGCCCTGCCACACGCTGGGCGTGCCGCGCGAGAAGTACATCGTGGACAGCGCCAGGTCCAGCCGCTCCACCGCCTGTGCCCGGGTGCCGCCCCGGGAGGTGACCTCGTTCACGAAGCGCCGCACGTCGTGGTTGTCCACGAAGGTCGTCAGGCGCGTCGGGTCGCGGTACGCGCCGTCCTGCGCGAACACGTCCGCCACGCGGTCCAGGTTCCCGCCCGCGCTGCTCAGGTGGTCTTTCATCGCGAAATACAGCGCGAAATCGAACACGCTGGGCGACCCCAGCTCATCCATGAAGCGCGCCAGGTACGCGGGGTTCCCGTCGAACACCTCGCCCACCGACCACAGCTTCGCCGGGTCACCCACGCCGCCCGCCGCGAAAAACTGCGTCCAGTAGCTGTCCGGCACGTGCTTCATGGTGTCCAGGCGCAGGCCGTCGATGCCGGTCGTGTCCCGCCAGTACTTCACGAAGCTGTTCAGGTACGCCGTGACCTCCGGCAGCTCCTGCTTGAAGTCCGGCAGGCCCGCCAGCGGGCAGTCGGTGACCGGGGACGTGCTCGCGGCGCACTCGGCGTCGGTGTGGAACCATCCGGGGTTCGTCTTGGTGAGGGTGGCGCCGTACCCGGCGTGGTTCACCACGATGTCCTGAATCACCCGTATGCCGTTGCGATGCGCGGCCTGGATCAGCGCCTTGTACTCGTCCAGGGTGCCCAGGTGGGGGTCCACCTTGAAGAAGTTCTCGGCCCAGTAGCCGTGGTACCCGGCGAAGGCCTTGCCCTGGTTCAGGCCGTCCCCGGCGGTGATGGCCGGCACCTGCAGCACCACCGGCGTGACCCACAGGGCGGTGAAGCCCATGCGCTTGAAGTAGCCTTCCTCGATTTTGGCCTTGAGGCCCGCGAAGTCCCCGCCGTGCCACGCGAGGGGGTTGCTGCGGTCGGCGACGTCCCCGGCGTCGCGGTTCGGGCCGTTGTCGTTGGCGGGGGTGCCGTTGGCGAAGCGGTCGGTCATGGCAAAGTAGATCGTCTCGTCCCGCCAGTCGCGGGCCAGGGGGCCGTCGGGGTCGGGCGTGGGGGCGGGGGCGCAGGCGGCCAGGGACAGCGTGAGCAGGGCGAGCAGGCCGGGACGGGCCACAGACTGGAAGCGCTTCATTTCCGGGATCACTCCTTCGGCCAGGGGCGGCGCGGGCCTCATCCCCCGCGGCCACGTCCGGTTCCGGCCGGATGAATTGTCAAGCAACCCCCAGTATGCGCCCGTCAGCACGGGCTCCAAATCCGTTCAACCTTCCTGATCCGTTCATTCATGCCCGGCCCGCACACCGTCAGCGCGCTGACGGTCCCCGCCCGCCCCGCCCGCCTACCCTGGGGCATGAAAGCCACCTGGAACGGCACGGTCATCGCCCAGTCCCCCGACACGGTCGTCGTGGAAGGCAACCACTACTTCCCCGCCGACAGCGTGAACCCCGCCTACCTGCGCCCCAGCGCCACGCACACCATCTGCCCCTGGAAGGGCGAGGCCAGCTACCACACCCTGGTCGTGAACGGCCAGGAGAACCCGGACGCCGCCTGGTACTACCCCACGCCCAAAGACGCCGCGCGGCAGATCAAGGGCCGCGTCGCCTTCTGGAAGGGCGTGCAGGTCAGCGAGGACTGAACGGCGCCGCCCACCCTTCGGGAAGGGCCACGCCGGCCAGCTGCGCCGCCAGCCGGTACGCGGTGCTGAGGCCCAGTGTGTCCGCCTGCGGGCCGCCCAGCAGCAGGTGCACGCCCGGCGCGACCTCCCCGTGCCAGGGCAGGCCCGCCGGGTCGCCGTGCGGCAGGGCCAGCCAAGCGCCGGGTACGTCCGCGAGGCTCCGGCCGGTCTCCAGCGCGTCCGTGCCCAGGGCTGGCAGCACCTCCAGGGCGGAGACGAGGTCCTCCAGCGTCTCGCGGCGCAGGCCGGTGGGCACGCCGGTCAGCTGCCCGCCCTGCGGCGCGTAGCCGTGCGGGTCACGGTGATGCACGGGCGGGATGATGGTGACCCCGCCGCTCTGCGGGCGCAGCGTCAGGCCCGCCGCGTGAAGCACGGGCGTGGTGTCGGTGGTGGGCACGTTCAGGCGCGGCGTCTGCCGGTACGCCCGCGCGTGCCGGGTGTGCACGCCCAGGCCGTGCTCGGTGGCGTGTGGGCCGGCCGCGCCGAGCGCCACCACGACCCGCGGCGCCCGGACCTCGTGCGTCTCGTGCGTCACGATCTGGTGCGTGTTCGTGACCGTCAGCCGTTCCAGGCACGCGCCGCCCGGGATCAGGCTCGCGCGGGTGTTGAGCAGCAGGTCCGCGCCGGCCCGCACCGCCGCCTGCCCGGCCGCCAGGGCCAGCGCGCCCGGCCGGTACGTGAACGCCTCGTGCACGGCCGCGCGCGGCGCCCCGGCCGGGTCCACCACGCCGGCCAGCTCCGGGTGACGGGCCAGGACGGTGGCCGTGTCCTCCTCGCCGTCCTGGCCCAGGCTCAGCAGCGTCCGGGCCTGCCCCCCGGCCCCGCCGAAGCGGCCTTCGAGCTGCGCCCGCTCCCACTGGGCCTCGGCGTGTCGGGCTTCGGGCAGACCCGCCAGGGTCCAGAGGCCCGGCGCGAGGATCGTGGCGCCGTCCTCGTTCGGCAGGCCGCCCTCCTCGACCAGCAGCACCCGCCACTCGGGTTTCAGGTCCCGCAGGAAAAGCGTGACGGCCGTGCCCATGCGGCCGGCGCCCAGCACCAGCACGTCCCAGCTATCCGGCGTGAAGGGCTGCCCCACGTGCGCCCAGACCTGTCCCGCAGTGGCCGGGGCCATACCCGGCGTGTGCCCTGTCATCCCCGCATGATGCCGTCCCGGCGGGGAGTTCTCACGCGCCTGTCAGACGGCCGGATTCACGCGAAGTTTATACTTGCTGGCGTCATGCCCGTCCGCAACCCACTGCCCGGCCGCGCCGCCCTGCCGCTTCTGGCCCTCACGGCCGGGCTGGCCCACACCGCCCCGGCCCACGCCGTGACGCTGCGGGTCCTGGTGTCCAGCGGCGAGCAGGTCACCCTGAAAACCCCCGTGCAGACCCGCGCACCCCAGACCACCCCGGACCTGTCGGCCCCCGGGCTGCCGGCCGCGCCGGCCCCCGTGACCTTCACCACCTGGAAGGTCGGCGTGCTGGGCGGCAAGAAGGGCGGGAACCTCACCCTGAACGGTCAGGACGCCGGGAACACCACCCTGTACCTCGCGCCCACGCCCGGCAGCGTGGTGGAGATCAGCGGCAGAAGCTACCGGGGCGGCGTGCTGCTGCGCTCCCTGGACGGCGGCGTGCAGGCCATCAACGTGGTGGACCTGGAAGACTACCTGCGCGGCGTCGTCCCGGCCGAGATGCCCGCTTCCTGGCCCGCCGCGGCCCTGCAGGCGCAGGCGGTGATCGCCCGGACGTACGCGGCTGCGCGCGTGAACCCGGCCGTGCCGTACGACACCTGCGCCACCGAAAGCTGCCAGGTGTACCAGGGCGTCGCCGCCGAGAAGCCCGGCAGCGACGCCGCCATCCAGGCCACCGCCGGGCAGGTCATCGCGTACGGCGGCAAGGCGGCCACCACGTACTTCAGCAGTGACTCCGGGGGCTTCACGGCGTCCGCGAAGGAGGCCTGGAACATGGACCTGCCGTACCTGCCCGCCAAACCCGACCCGTTCAGCGTCGGGCCGCGCTCCCGCTGGCAGCTGGACCTGCCGGCCGCGAAGGTGCAGGAGCTCGCCGTGAAGTACGGCGCGAAGATCGGGACGCTGCGCGCCGTGACCGCCTCCCGCGTCAGCGAGTCCGGGCGGCCCAGCGAACTCACCCTGACCGGCAGCGCCGGCACGCACCTGATCCAGGGCGCCAAGGCCGGCGGGTTCATCCGCGCGCTGGGCGCCCCGAGCAGCCGCGTGAACCTGGGCATGCAGGGCGGCACCCTGACCCTGCAGGGCGCCGGCGCCGGGCACGGCGTGGGCCTGTCGCAGTACGGGGCGCTGGGCCTGGCGAACGCCGGGTACGACGTGCTGCACATCCTGGGCTTCTACTACCCGGGCACCCTGCTGAGCCGCCTGGCCGCCGCGCCGCGCGCCGATACGCCCCTGCTGGCGCGCACGCCCACGGCCGCCCCGGCCGTGCAGCGCCCGGCGCTGCATGCCGGCACCGCCCTGCCGGCCCTGCCCGCCAGCCCGCTGCTGGCCCGCGCGGCGCGCGGGACCGCCGAATGAGGGCGCTGCGGGCCCTGACGTCCCGCCTCGCGCTGCGGGCGCGGCCGCTGCTGCTGGCGGCCGGGCTGCTGGGCGCCGGCCTGTTCGGGCTGGCCGAGGCGCGCACCGTGAAGATCGTCAGCGCCGACACCCTGGAACTCAGGCAGGTGGATGGCCAGGAACTCGTGGTGATCACCGGCGAGGTCGTGGAGCTCCGCGTGGACGACGACGTCGTCAAGGCCCGCCGCGTCGAGTACAACCGCACCCGCCGGACCCTCACGCTGGTCGGCGCGGCCAGCTACTACAACGCCGCGGAAAAGCAGACCCTGACCGGCGAGAACCTGATCGTGAGCCTGGGCGACGAGCAGATCAGCGGCGAGGACGTCCTGATCAGCGACGCCGTGCTGGAGATCCGCGGCGCGGAAGTGGACCGCATGCCCGGGCAGATCCGCGCCAGCAGCGGGTACTTCACCACCTGCGCCCGCTGCGGGCGCACCGTGAACGACTTCGCGTTCCGCGCCGAGAAACTCATCGTGTACCCCGGTGACCGGCTGGTCGCGTACCGGGTGCAGGTGCTGATCCTGGACGTGCCGGTGCTGTTCCTGCCGGTGTTGGTCCTGCCCCTGAACGAGGAGGACCGCCAGCCGCGCTTCAGCGTTGGCCAGAGCGCCCAGGACGGCTTCACGGCCCTGGCCGACCTGCCCTTCAGCATCGCGGACAACACGCTGGGCACCACCCTGCTGCGCTTCTACCAGAACCGCAGCCCCAACTTCGGGGTGGGCGTGGCCCTGCGCTCGTACGCGCCGCAGCCCTACATCGACCGGCTCACGCTGTACACGCTGCTGAACCCCAAGCCCCTGAACCCGGACGGCACGCAGAACCCCGGAATGGACCTGGACCTGAACTTCAGCGTGACCGGCCGCTTCGCGCTGCCCAGCGCCGAGAAGGACGGCACGTACACCCTGCAGGTGGACCGCCGTGACATCGGCCTGGCCGAGACCGACCCCCTGAAGGGCGTGACCGACATCCGCTTCGGCGTGCATGCCGAGTACCCGCGCTTCACCGCCGACCTGAACTACGTGGACCGCTTCAGCCCCCGGCCCATCACCGGGCCTGGCGCGGTCAGCCTGGGCGGCACGGTCCTGCGGCAGCCGGAACTGATCATCGACCCCCGGCCGTACACCTTCGGGAACTTCAGCCTGGACTTCCGGGTCAGCGCCGGGCAGTACACCGCCGCCAGCAACCCCCTGTCCCGCAGCGCGCTCAGCCAGGGCCTGAACATCACCACCACCCGCCTGGAGGAAACGCACGACCTGAACTACACGGCCACGCCCTGGCGGGACGCGACCTTCAGCGTGCGCAACACCTTCACCGGCCGCTACTACGGCACCGGCGCGCGCACCGTGGACCTGAACCTCACCGCGAACCTCACGCAGCGCTTCAACGTCACGAACACCCTGAGCCTCAGCGCCGGGTACCTGCGCCGCGAGGGCACCAGCCCCTTCCAGTTCGACGCCATCAGCGGCCGGCTCCTGAGCGCCCCGGTCGCCCTGACCCTCAGCACCGTCCCGCTGAAGAACACCACCTTCGGCGCCACGTACAGCTACGACCTGTTCCGCCCCTGGGAGGAGCAGCGCCTGGCCTTCAACGTGGGCGTGACCGGCCCGCCCCTGAGCTTCAGCAGCGCCCTGAGCTACCAGCCGGTCACCGGCGTGATCGAGAGCTTCACGTACGACGTCACCCTCAGCGACCCGGAAGCCGGCACGCCCAAGGTCACGCCCGCCCGGCCCGCCACCGAACCCGCCGCGCCCGCCCGCATCGAGTACAGCAGCCGCTGGGCCGCGCCCCGCCTTACCCTCAATGCCCGCGGCGGGTACACCAGCGCGCAGGGCCCGCAGCCCTTCACGCTGACCGCCACCGTGACCGGCGAGGACCGCACCGACAACGTCAGCGCGTATCTCGTGCACGACCTGATCACGCCCGGCCTGCGCGAGTTCGGCGTGCGCTTCAACCTCAGCCCCGCCGAGGACGTCGTCCTCAACCCCATCCTGGTCACCGGCAGCGAGGCGTTCATCCTGGAACCCGCCGCGCGCATGGTCGGCACGTACACCGCGCTGTGGCGCGGCGAGTACCAGTTCCGCCACACCCACGACCTGCTGATGGTGACCCCGGAAGGCAGCCGCAGCAGCGGCACCATGACCTTCTCCGTCGGCACCGTGGACGGCCGCGCCACCGCCTGGAGCGTCACCTACGGCGGCGCGTACGACCTGCGCCGCACCGGCTTCATCGCCCCCACCCTGGACGCCGTCGTGCGCACCGACTTCGGCCTGCCGGGCGCCGGCCGCACCCTGGGCCTGCGCACCATCGTGGCGATCCCGGGCCTGGACCAGCCGCGCCTGGAAGTGCGCCGCGCCGAGGTGCAGACCGCCTGGCAGTTCGGCAGCCGCGCCGCCCTGAGCGCGAACGTGGTGTACAACCGCACCCGCACCGGCACGTACCCCGACGACACCGCCACCGAAACCCTCACCCTGGCACCCCTGCGCGTGGCCTTCGCGTTCGGCCGGGTCGAGCAGCCGGACGTGTACCTCACCGCCCGCCTGGAACAGACCTACACCTGGGTGAACGGCATCCGCACCGACACCAGCCCCATCACGCCGGTGGTGGGCGTCATCCTGAACCGCTGCTGCTGGGCGGCCTCCGCCGAGGCCGACTTCGCGCAGGGCCGCTACCGCCTGGCGATCGGCCTGCCCGGTCAGAGCTTCTACCCGCTGCTGGACCTCGTGGACGGCACCTTCCGCTTCCCGCTTCTCACCCAGCCGTGACCCCCACCCCGGAGGTGCCCATGCCCCACCCAACTCCCGCCTGCCCGCGCCTGCTGGGCCTCACCGCGCTGCTGGGCGCCCTGCTCACCGCCTGCACCGGCACCACCGAGGACCTCCCCGTGATCCGCCTGGCCCTCCTGACCGACGGCGGCCAGACCCTGCGCACCCTCACGCCCGGCCCGGAAAGCGCCGCGAACACCGACGACGCCACCCTGCCCATTCAGAACGGCGTGAGCGTGGACGTGCTGGCCAACGCCACCCGCTACGCCCTGACCCGCCGCGCCGGCATCGAGGCCCGCCCCGCACCCAATACCCCGCCCGCCGAGGGGCAGGCCTTCACCGCCCCGCCCGCCGCGCAGTTCCCGGCCGGACCGTGCTTCACGGCCGTGGCCCTCAGCGCCGGCCGGGACCGGCTGCTGGCCCTCAGCGACTGCCCGAACGACGTGCAGCGCCTCGCCCTGTACCGCGCGGACGGCAGCCTCGTGTGGACCGCGCGGCTCCCCGTGTACCTGCCACCCTCCGGTCAGGAGGACGTCCCGCCCGTGCGGCTGGCGGTCCTGACCGGCCCCGGCACGGAACTGGGCGTCGTGGCGCGGCCCGTGCTGGGCGGCGGCAGCGAGGTGCTGCGCGTGGCCCCCGCGCAGGTCGGGAGCCTGGTCGCGGACGTGGTGAGCACCGTGAACACCCCGGTGATCCGCGACCTCGCCCCGTACGCGGGCGGCGTGGTGGCCGCCACCGACACCGGCCTGCAACCCCTGCGGGACACCGGCGCCCTGAACCCGGAAGCGACCCTGCGCGCTTTCGGCACCACCCGGTACGACCGGGTGTGGAGCGTGCCCGTGGGCGGCACCCCGCTGCTGGCCGCGTGGCGCAGCAACATCCGCGCCGGCACCACCTCCCAGCCCCTGCGGCTCTGGGACGGCCGCGCCACCCAGACCGACAACTCCGCCGCCACCGTGGACGCGTTCGTGGCCGACCTGCGCGACGTGACCGTGGACCCCCAGGGCTTCCTGTACGCCCTGACCGCCACCACCCTGACCCGTTACGACACTGCGCTCGGGCTGGCGCAGGGCAGCTGGCGGTCCCGGCTGCTGCTGTCCGGCCTGACCGACGCCCGCAGCGTCACCTGGGTGCTCCCCTGAGGTCACCAGGCCGGATCAGCCGTTCCTGACCCTCACCTGCGGCGGGCCCAGCAGCGCCAGCAGCAGCGCCGGGACCGCGCCCCGCGCCCCCAGCACCGGCGGCCCGCCCCGCACCAGCAGCGTGATCACCACCCCGCTTCCCGGGTGAAAGCCCAGGGCCGCGCGGGTGCCGCGCGCCACCCCGTCGTGCCAGCGGACGTCCCCGGACACCAGCCAGCCGGGCGCCACGCCGCTCAGGTGCGCCGGGCGCGGCCGCGGGTGGGTCACCTCCGCCCAGTGCAGGCCCGCCCGGCCGTCCAGGTGCGCCTGCCCGAACCGCAGCAGGTCCGCGGCTGTGCCGTACAGGCCCCCCGCGCCCGCCAGCGGCCCGAAACCGGTCACGGCGGTGGGGCCTAGCGGCCCGGTGGGGCGCACCACCCCGGGCGGCGGGGCCAGCGTGAGGCCCGGCAGGCCCAGCGGCCCCGTGACCAGGCGCGCCAGGGCCCGTCCGTACCCGGCCGCGCTGGTCGCCTCCCCGGCCGCGTGCGCGCAGGCCAGGGCCAGCAGGCCGGCGCCCAGGTTCGAGTACACCAGCCGCCCGGCCGCGCGCAGGTTGGCCCAGCGGGCGGCGCTGGCGATGACGTCCGCGGCGCTCATGCCGCCGTAGGGGTCGTGGTACCGCGTGAAGGTCGTGACCATCGCCCGCGCCGGATGCATCGGCAGGCCCGCGGTGTGGGTGGCCAGCGCCCGCGGCGTGAGGGCGCCCGGCAGGCTCCGGAACGGGCCCCCCAGGGCGCGCAGCGGCGCGTCCCAGGCCAGGGCGCCCTCGCGCACCAGCGCCCCGGCCAGCGCGGCCGTGACGGGCTTGGTCACGCTCGCCAGCTCGAACACGCCGTCGGCCGGGACACCGCCCAGCGGCACGAGCACGCTCTCGTCGCCTCGCGTCATGCCCAGCACGCCGCCCCGCGCGTACACCGCCCCCACGGCCGGCAGGTCCGGGCCCACGTCGCGGCCCAGCAGGCGGGTCAGGTCCGGCTGCGCGGCGCGCAGGGGATCACGGCGGAACATGCCCGCAGCGTACGCCCCCACCCCGGCTCGCCGCCCCGGCCGGTCCCTTCACGAATGGCCCTGCGCCGCTTTCCTGATCCCCCGCCGCTTGACATGGCGGGCTGCGGCCCTTAACCTTCTCTCCGCTGGTCCGCCAGCCGCAGTCTCAGAATGGTCCGGTAGTGTAGCGGTTAGCATATCTGCCTGTCACGCAGAAGGTCGCGGGTTCAAATCCCGTCCGGACCGCCAGAAAGAGAGAACGAGACCCCACCGGGGTCTCGTTCTTCCTGTGCGGCCCGCCCGGACTTGCGCCATCTGGCCGATGCCCGCCCCGGCCGCCCTGAGGGACACTGCGCGGCATGCCTTCCCCCGACTGGCCCGCCGACCCGCAGCAGCTCCGCCTGGAGGTGCACGCCCTGCGGGACGCGCTGATCGCGGCGCTGGACGCAAGGGTGCCGGCACAGGCGGTGCGGGGCGTGTACTTCAAGGGCAGCGCCAGCAAGCCCTGGTACGCGCCGCTGGATTACGTGCCGGAACTCTCGGACCTGGACCTGCACGTGTGGTTCCACGACGACGCGGCCCCCGCGTGGCTGGCGCGATTCCGGGAGGCCGTGTTCGCGCTGGAGTTCGCGCAGGACGCCGAGGACCGCTTCTTCCAGGCGTGCCCGGCGCCGCTTCACATGCCGCGCCCCCAGCTGCTGCTGCTGAACGGGGTGGCCCTGAGCGGCTGGACGCGGTCGCACGTGCAGGTGCTGCGCGGCGAGCCCTACCCCGGCGCGGAGGCGACCGCCACGGAGGACCGCGCCCGGCTGCTGGAGGTGAGCGCGCAGGCGGCCGGGCTGGGCCTGGACCTGCTCGACAAGGTGGGGCCGCAGCTGTGGACGGCGCTGCGGCAGCTGAACTGGCGGGTGTCGCCGCTGCCGGCCCGACTGCTCAGCGCCGCCGGGGCGGGCCCGGGGGTGTGGCACGCGCCGCGCAGCGTGCTGCTGGCCGACCTGGACGCGCGGGCGCTCGGGGCCGTGGCGGATGAACTGCGCGCCTACTACGCGCACACCTGGGCGGCCTTCGAGACCGGCTGGCGCGACGCGGCCCTGATGCGCCGGGCCGTGCTGCACGCCCTGGAGGCCCTCCGGCAGGCGGCGCGGGCGGTGGATGGGGGAGAAGGGGGGAACGCTTAACGCTTTTTTTTCGCTGCGTGGCGTATCATGCGCCCCGGTTTCGCACGGCGTCCGTGAGCAGTGTCTGTTCCGAACCCCGCGCACGGCGAGCCTACCCCTGCCCCGGAGGACGCCTGCACATGACGACTGTTCCTGACCCCAGCTTTTCCACTGTTGACGCCGCCGAACTGTACCAGGTGCCGAACTGGTCCGGCGGCTGGTTCCGCGTGTCCGACAAGGGCCAGGTGGAAGTCACGCCCAGCCCCGGCCTGCACGCCCCCCTGCGCGCCATCGTGGACGAGATCGTCGAGCGCGGCGAGAGCCTGCCCGTCATCCTGCGTTTCCCGCAGGTGATCGCCGGGCGGGTCAAGCACCTGAACGAGGCCTTCCAGAACGCCATCCAGGAGTACGGCTACAGCGGGCACTACCAGGGCGTGTTCCCGATCAAGGTCAACCAGCGCCGCATGGTCGTCGAGAGCGTGGCGGCCGCCGGGTACGACTACGCGCACGGCATGGAGGCCGGCAGCAAGGCCGAGCTGGCGCTGTGCCTCGCGCAGCGGATGCACCCGGACGCCTTGCTGTGCTGCAACGGCTTCAAGGACGACGGGTTCATCAAGCTGGCCCTGTGGGGCCGGACGCTGGGCAAGAACGTCGTGATCACCATTGAGAAGTTCACGGAACTGGACCGCATCCTCAAGCAGGCCAAGGCGCTGGGCGTCAAACCGGTGGTGGGCGTGCGCTTCAAGCTGCACGCGCGCGGCTCCGGCCAGTGGGAGGAGAGCGGCGGGGACCAGGCGAAGTTCGGCCTGAACGCCTACGAGCTCCTGCGGGTCGTGGAGCGCCTGAAAGAGGAGAACATGCTGGACAGTCTGGTGATGCTGCACACCCACATCGGGTCGCAGATCACCGACATCCGCCGCGTGAAGGTCGCCGTGCGCGAGGCGGCGCAGACCTACGCCGGCCTGATCGCCGCGGGCGCCGACCTGAAGTACCTGAACGTCGGCGGCGGCCTGGGCGTGGACTACGACGGCTCCAAGACGACCTTCTACGCCAGCATGAACTACACCGTCAAGGAGTATGCCGCCGACATCGTGTACACCGTGCAGGAGGTCTGCAAGGCGCGCGAGGTGCCCGAACCCGTGCTGGTCAGCGAGTCCGGCCGGGCCCTGACCGCGCACCACGCCGTGCTGATCCTGCCGGTCGTGGACGTCACCGGCCCCACCCGCAACCTGGAAGCGCAGGAGATCGCCGAACCCGGCGAGGACAGCCACCAGATCGTGCGGGACATGTACGAGATCCTGCAGAACATCAGCATGCGCAACTACCGCGAGATGTACAACGACGCGGTCGGCGACAAGCAGACCCTGCACAACCTCTTCGACCTGGGCTACGTGACCCTGCCGGACCGCGCGACCGGCGAGGCGCTGTTCAACGCCATCCTGCGCAAGATCGCCAAGCTCATCCAGAGCGAGAAGTACGTCCCGGACGAACTGGAGGACCTGCAGAAGGTCCTGGCGGACAAGTACATCTGCAACTTCTCCCTGTTCCAGAGCCTGCCGGACAACTGGGCCATCCAGGCGCTGTTCCCGATCGTGCCGCTGGACCGCCTGAACCAGAAACCCACCCGGCAGGCCACCCTCGTGGACATCACCTGCGACAGCGACGGCAAGATCGAGAAGTTCATCGACCTGCGCGACGTGAAGGCCACCCTGCCCCTGCACGAGCCCGGCGACACCCCCTACTACCTGGGCGCCTTCCTGATGGGCGCCTACCAGGACGTGCTGGGCAGCGCGCACAACCTGTTCGGGAAGGTCAGCGAGGCGCACGTCACCGTGCGGCCCGGCGGGCGCTTCAACATCGACCTGTTCGTGCGCGGCCAGAAGGCCCGGCGCATGATCGAGTCCATGGGCTACGAGGAACCCATGCTGCGCGACAGCATCGAGGACCAGGCCGACGCCGCCATCAAGAAGGGCACCCTGACCGACGAGCAGGAACACGAACTCCTTGAGGACTACGGCGAGGAACTGCTCGGGTACACCTACCTCGAATACGAGAGCTGAACCCCATAAGTGGCCCTGCGGCGCGCCTGACCTCCGGGTCTCGTGCGCCGCCTTGCACGTGCCCGGGCCCGGCATGTGAGGGCCGCGTCAGAGTCCGCGTGCCACACTTGAACCGTGCTCCGCTTTCCGGTCCGTTCAGCGCCCCTCCCCTCCGCCTCCCCCTGAACCCATGACCGCTGCCCAGGACCCCACCCCGACCCCCCCGGCCTGCCTGCTGCACCGGGCGCAGGCCGCCCGTGCCGACTGGCTGAGCGGCACGCACGACCTGCACCCCTTCGCGGCCCTGTTGCAGGAAGCGCGCGACCTCGGGGAAGAACACCTGGAGATGGAGATCCTGTCCCTGTACAGCCGCTGCCTGGGCGAGCAGGCCGGGGACGTGGCCGTGCACGCCCTGTACGAGGACGCCCACCGCTACGCCCGCGCGCACCTCACCCCCACCCGAGGCGGGTACCGGCTGGCCCGCACCCTGAACGCCCTGAGCACCGTCGAACGCCGCCAGGGCCGCCTGGACGAGGCGATGGCCCACGTGCTGGAGGCGCACGAGTACGCCCGCCAGCACGGCGACCTGGAACTGCGCTTCCTGATCATGAACAACCTGGGCGGGTTCCTGCAGTACACCGGCGACGACCGCCACGCCCTGGCCCGCCACGAGGAAGCGTACGACCTCGCCTGTCAGCTGGGCCGGGTGCGCTACCGCTGCATCAGCCTGACCAACCGCATGATCAGCGCCGCCCGCCTCGGCGAGCACGAGGCCGTGCAGGCCCTGCACGACGAACTCGAGGCCTGCCTGAGCGACCCGGCGCTGACCCAGGACCCCCGCGAATTCCGCTCCCGCGCCGCGCTGGCCCTGCACCTGAGCCTGCACGCCCAGCAGCGCCCCCGGGAGGCGCTGGCCTGCACCGACCGCGGCCTGGCCTGCATCGCCGGGGACGAGGCCGGGGCGGGCCGCATCGCGTCGGAATTGCACTTGGCGCGCGCCGCGAACCTGCGGCAGCTCGACCGGCACGCCGAGGCCCTGACCGCCGCTGAGACCGCCCTGAAGCTCGCCGAGGCGCGGCAGGAACCCCTGGACCAGCTCGCCGCGCACGAGGAACTCAGCCGCCTGCACGAGCAGCTCGGGGCCCCGGTGCTGGCCCTGGCGCACCTGAGGTCGCACCACACCCTGCAGCAGGCCCGGCAGGAACAGCAGCGCCGCGCGCACCAGCACGCCCTGGACGCCGACCTGCGCCTGCACCGCCTGGAGATGGAGATCCAGCTGGCGCACGGCCGCAACGACGAACTGCAGCGCGCCAACCGCGAACTGCAGCGCCTGCAGGACGAGCTGCGCACCCGCATCACGCACGACTCGCTGACCGGTCTGCTGGAACGCGAGGCCTTCCGCGCGCAGGTGAATGCCCACCTGCAGACCATGCCTGCCCACGCCCAGGCGGCCATGCTGTTCATCGACCTGGACAGCTTCCGCGCCATCAACGACCTGTACGGCCACCAGGTCGGGGACCTGCTGCTGCGCGCCTTCGCGGAGCGGCTGGTGGCCGCCACGCCCCCAAACGCGCTGAGCTCCCGGCTGGGCGGGGACGAGTTCATGGTGTTCCTGCCGTCCCCCATGACCGAAGAGAGCGTGGAGCACCTCGCCGCGGGCCTGCTGGGCGCGCTGCGCGAACCGTACCGCGCCGCCGGGCGCCTGATCGAGATGGGCGCGTCCCTGGGATACGCCCTGGCCCCCCGCGACGCGCACACCGCCGCCACCCTGCAGCGCCAGGCGGACCTCGCCATGCACCACGCCAAACGCAGCGGGCGGCACGTGCTGAACTTCACGCCGGAAATGCAGCGCGAGCGCGACGAGCGCCTGTACCTGGAACGCGAACTGCAGGGCGCCCTGGCCCGCGACGAGTTCACTCTGCACTACCAGGGCCGCTTCGGCCTGCCGGCCTGCGGCCTGGCAGGCTTCGAGGCGCTGCTGCGCTGGGACCACCCGGTGCAGGGACGGATCAGTCCGGACAAGTTCATCCCCCTGGCCGAGCGGTCCGGGCTGATCCTGCCGCTGGGCGCCTGGGTGCTGCGCCGCGCGTGCGAGCAGGCGGTCACCTGGAACTTCCCCGCGCGGGCCCTGAGCATGTCCGTGAACGTCTCGGCGCTGCAGTTCGAGCAGCCGACCTTCGTCCAGGACGTCCGCGCCGCCCTGCAGGAAACCGGCCTGCCCGGCGCGCAGCTCGTGCTGGAACTCACGGAAAGCATGCTGCTGCGCGACCTGGGCCTGGCCCGCCAGCACATCCAGGCCCTGCGGGAACTGGACGTGCAGGTCGCCCTGGACGACTTCGGGCAGGGCTACAGCAGCCTGAGCGTGCTGCAGGACCTGCACTTCGACCACCTGAAGATCGACCGGGCGTTCATCCGCAGCGCCAGCACCGCCGACCCCGAGCAGAGCGGCGGCAGCCGCAACGCCCGCACGGTGCTGGAGGTCATGCTGCACCTCGCGCACCGCCTGAACATCCACGTCACCGCCGAGGGCGTGGAGACCGAGGAACAGCTGCAACTGCTGCACGAACTCGGCTGCGATGACGTGCAGGGCTTCCTGCTGGGCCGCCCGGTGCCCGCCACGGCCGCCGGCGACCTGCTCGGCCCGCTGCCCTGAAAGGAGCCGGGGGCGCCCCGGTCTCCTTTTCCGGCGCCCGCATCGGCTAGGCTGTGCCGTATGTCAGACGCACCACTCACGCTGGAAATCGAGAAACTGGTCGCCGGAGGTCTGGGGCTGGCCCGTGACGAGTCCGGCGTGATCCTCGTTCGCGGGGCCCTGCCCGGCGAGCGCGTGACCGTCCGCGTCCGCACCGGCCGCGGCGTGCGCCAGGGCGAGGTCATCGAGATCCTGCGCCGCAGCCCCGACCGGGTGGACCCGCCCCACGGCACGGCCCTCCCCACCGCCGACCTCGCGCACGCCACTTATGAAGCGCAGCTCGCCTTCAAGAAAGCCTTCGTGGAAGAAGCCCTGACCCGCATCGCCAAGGTCCGGCACGGCGTGAACGACACCGTCCCCAGCCCGGAAGCGTGGCACTACCGCAACGCCGCGCAGTACCTCGTCACCCCCCAGGGCCTCGCGTACCGTGAACGCCGCGGGAACGACCCCCTGGTCGTCGGACAGGACCCGCTGGTCATGCCGGCCATCCAGGCCGTGGTGGACCGCCTGGACCCCGCCCTGCTGGACCCCGCCACCGAGATCGCCTTCCGCGCCAGCCGCCTGACCGGCGAGGTCGTCGCCGCGATCATCGGCAGCGGCGAACCCCGCGCGTACCTGCGCGCCAGCGACCACCTGATGGACGCCGGCGTGGTCGGCGTGTCCCTGGCCCAGCCGGCCGGGCGGCGCTTCAGCGCCGGCGTGCAGCTGATCGCCGGGGAACGCGACATCCTCGAACAGTTCGGCGACGTGCAACTGCGCGTCTCGGCCACCGGCTTCGCGCAGGTCAACCCCCAGGCGGCCGGGCTGGCCTACACGCACGCCGCCCGCCTCGCCGGGAAAGGCGACCACGCCGTGGACCTGTACGGCGGCTCCGGCGCCATCGCCCGGCACCTCGCGCGGAACTTCCGCCGCGTCACCGTGCTGGACTCCGCGCAGGAAGCCCTGGCCCGCGGCCGGCAGGACGTGGAAAAAGCCGGCGAGTCGAACGTCACCTACCGCCACGGGGACGCCGCGAACTTCAGCGAACTCGGCACCGACGTGATCGTCGTCGACCCCCCCCGCGCCGGGCTGGACGAGGAAGCCCGAGACCAGATTCACGCCAGCACCGCCGACCGCCTCGTGTACGTCTCCTGCGACCCCGCCACCTGGGCCCGCGATGTCGGCGACCTCGTGCGGCGCGGCTGGAAACTCGGCGA
Source organism: Deinococcus ficus (assembly GCF_003444775.1). Lineage (NCBI taxonomy): Bacteria > Thermotogati > Deinococcota > Deinococci > Deinococcales > Deinococcaceae > Deinococcus > Deinococcus ficus. The sequence goes on from NZ_CP021081.1 coordinate 490,136, forward strand.
GGTCACCCCGCACGACTTCTACCCGCAGACCAGCCACGTGGAGATCGTCAGCGTCCTGAACCGCTGAGCCCAGGAACGCGGGCGGAGGTCACGCCGTACCGGGAAGTATGCGACCCCCGCCTGGAGCCGACGTCTTCCCCTCTTTCTCCCCGCGTTTCCGGACAAAGCTCTCCCGGCGCTGGCGGACCGGCGCCCTCCTGGGCGGTCTGGCGGTGACCGGCCTGCTGAGCGGGTGCACGTCGGCAGAACAGGTAAAGAAGGACCGGCAGGCGCAGACGCAGCGCATTCAGGCCACCCGTTACCGGCAGCTGTGTGTGGCGGCCATCGAGCGTTACCGCGTGGCGGATGGCCGCTCCGGTCAGGACCTCTCCCCGCTGAACGACCAAGGGTGTAGCTCCCCGCTGCTCGCTCCTTTCGGCGCGGTGCAGGAGCGGGCGGCCACGGTGCAGGACAGCCGCATTTCCATCGATCCGGAGCGCCTGAGCGACTACACGGTCCGCATCACGGGGCTGGACGGGCAGGCGTACGTGTACCGCGACGACGGGAAACGCGCTGCGGCTTTGCAGGAGGCGGCTGAGTCTCTGCCGCTCGATGAACCGGTGGACGCCGGCGGCGGCCAGCGGCCCGAAGCAGAGTGAAGTCCTGACCCATTATCCAAAGCGCCCTGGATCCCGGTTCAGGGCGCTTTCGGGTTCACGCTCCAGGCCGCGGCAATGGCGGCGTATCCATCAGGGTCAAGGGCCTTCAACGCAGCCGGGGTGTTGGGCGGCGCCTTGTCCTTGGTCAGGCCGAAATAGATCTCGCTGAGGGTCGCGAAGTATTCGCGCGGGTTGCGGTCGGCGTAATGATCGCTGGTCAGGTCGTCGCGGTACAGGCGGGCGGCGTGGGCCCGGTCATAGGCCGCCTGGATGGCAGGGCTGGCGAAGTTGAACTTCAGGTCCTCGAAGGCGTGGGCGAACTCGTGCAGCATGAGCGTCGGGTGCCCGGCGTGGCTCTGGATCAGCGTGCTGGGGTGCGGAACGGTGATGGCGCCCACATCGCGGGGCACGCCTTCACGCAGGACTGTCCAGGTGTACTGAAGGGACCTCCATGGCAGGAAGCGCCCCCGGTAGTAGGCGAGGTATTCGTTGCCAACACGCATGCCGTCCGAGTCCCGTTCCCAGTCCGGATCAAGTTCCAGGTAGATCGGCGTTTCTTCCCGCAGCAGGCGCACGTGCGGTGCGGGCAGCGTGCGGCTCACCAGGGCGAGCTGTTCGTCCAGGCGCCACTCCAGGCGCTCCATCAGGTCGGGGTGGTCCTGCAGTTCCGGCGAGACGAACAGCTGAAAGCCCTGCAACGTGCGGGCCTCGTATCCGAGCGCAATCGGGTTCGGGGCCCGCAGGCGTTGCGTGGCGACGCCGGCCGCGCTGAGCAGGGCGAGGGCCGAGAGGGGCAGGAGAAGGCGGAATCGGCGGCTCATTGTCACCGGGTACGACGTGAGGAACGCGGTCGTTCCCCTCGGGTAGGCTCGGGGCATGCTGAGGGTGCAGGTGCTGGGTGAGCCCGGCGGGGACAACGCGCTGTTCGTGACTGCCGATGGGGGGCAGGGTCTGACCCGGCTGCTGCTGGATTGCGGCGGGCGCACCGTGGACGCCCTGCCGTTCGGTGAGGTGCAGCAGATCGATCACCTGCTGTTCTCGCACCTGCACATGGATCACGTGGCGGGGTTCGATGCGTTTTTTCGCGTGAACTTCGAGCGGACCGCGCGGGAGAATCATTTGTGGGGCCCGCCGGGTGCGGCGCGCATTCTCTCGCACCGGTTCCAGGGGTTCTGGTGGAATCACGCGCCGGACCTGCGGGGCACGTGGTTCGTGCACGAGGTGGGGGAGGGGGCGGTGCAGTCCTTCCGGTTCGAGGCGCACGAGGCTTTCGAGGTCCAGCACGAGGCCGGGCGGCGGCCGCACGACGGGGTGATTCTGTCCACGCCGCAGGTGAGCGTGCAGGCCGTGTCGCTGCGGCACCAGGGCGTGAGTCTGGGTTTCATCCTGCGCGAGCCGGAGCGGGTGAACGTGAACGCGGCTGCGCTGGCGGCCCTCGGGGTGCCGGGGGGGCGGTGGCTGGCGCAGCTGAAGGCCGGCGTGACCGGGCAGCTGGACGTGAACGGCGTGCTTCATGACGCCGCAGAGCTGCGCGCCCGGCTGTTGCAGAGCGAAGCCGGGGAGAGTGCCGCTTACTTCACGGACTTCCTGCTGGACGAAGGGGAAGTGCAGCGGCTCGCGCCCCTCCTGAGGGGCGTGCAGACGCTGTACGTGGAGGCGCAGTACGCGCCTGCGGACGCGGCCCTGGCCGCCCGGCACCACCACACGACGGCCGTGCAGGGCGCGGCCCTGGCGCGCGCGGCGGGCGTGCAGGCCCTCGTGCTGCTGCACGTCTCCCGCCGCTACGACCCTCCGGCGTGGCAGGCCATGTTGCGGGCGGCTCAGGAGGTCTTTCCTGCGGCGCGGTTCCCGGACGGCTGGTTCCGCGGGTCCTGAGGGGCCGAGCATGAATGCGGCCTGAACCCCGACTGACAGGCAGCGGACCGGGGCGGGTGCAGACTGGGCGCAATGCGAATCCAACCCTATCGGTGTCTCCGGCAGGCCAAGAGCGAGTGGCGCGTGAAGTACGGGTGCCGCAGCAACGGGGGACGCACCGGGCGCGTGATGGTCAGGCGGACCCGGCGCCGGTAGGCCCGCGGTCGGCCAGCCGGAACAGCGCGCCGGCCGGGGTGTGCGCGCAGGCCACCTGACCGCCCGCGCGGCGGGTACGATTCGGGCATGAACCACACCCGCACCTGGACGGACATGTACGGCAGCGCCTGCGCCAGCTTCGAGGGCCGCGCCGGAGGCCACACCTGGCTGGTGGCCGCGCCGCCCGATCTCGCGGCCGCCGTGCCCGCCCAGCTGGAGGGCGTGGACGGCAAGGGCACCGTGGAGCTGCTCGTCCACGAGGGCCTCACGCCGCTGCTGGCCACCGCGCGGGAGATGCAGCCCCGCGGCGTGCTGATCGTGGCGCCCGAGGCCTTCCAGGCCGGCCCGGCCGTCACGGTGGAGGCCCGCACGGTGGAACACGCGGAGAACGCCGCGTACCAGGAGGGCGGCGCGTTCCCCGCCTGGACCGCCGCCGGGCCCCAGAGTGGCTCGGCGCAGGGCGAGTGCCCGGCCGCGAGCGCGGTGGCCTCGCTGGACCTGCCGGTGCGGCTCGCCACGCCCGGCACGGTGCGGGAGGTGCTGGAAGCCTGGATGGACGCCACGCCCCACGGCCGCTGAGTGCCGTGACCATTCGGGCCGGGCGGGGCGGGGTACACTCCGCCGCGTGACGGCCCCCGCTGCCCCTCTTCCGGACCAGGTGGTGCGGCACCTGTACGTGCACGTGCCCTTCTGCCCGAGCATCTGCCCGTACTGTGATTTTCACGTTCTGACCCGCCGCGCCGGGATGGTCGAGGCGTACCTGGCGCGGCTGGAGCAGGAGGCGGCCGAACTGGCCGGGCAGTACGACGTGCAGCTGGACACCGTGTACGTGGGGGGCGGCACGCCCAGCTTCCTGCGGGACGCCGAGATCACGCAGCTTGCGCGCAGCGTGCAGCGGCACCTCGGCTGGGGCGGCGTGGAGAACACCCTGGAAATCAATCCGGGTACGGTCAGCGCGGACCGCGCGGCGCTGTGGCGGGACCTGGGCTTCACCCGGGCGAGCGTGGGCGTGCAGAGCCTGCACGATCCCACCCTGAAGTTCCTGGGCCGCACGCACGACGCGCAGCAGGCCCGCCGGGCCGTGCAGACCCTCACGGCCGCGGACTTCCGCGTGAGCGGCGACCTGATCACGGCCGTGCCCGGTCAGCCGCTGGAGGCCGACATTCACGGCCTGGTGGACCTGGGCGTGGGGCACGTGAGCGCCTACACGCTCACCATCGAGCCCGGCACTGAGTTCGCGCGGCGCGGCGTGACCGTCCAGGAGGACGACGAGCGCGCCGGCTTCGAGCGGACCGAGGAACTGCTCTCGGCGCGGGGCTTCACGCGTTACGAGGTCAGCAATTACGCCCTGCCCGGGCAGGAGTCGCGTCACAACCTCGCGTACTGGCACGGCCGCACGTACCTGGGCCTGGGGCCCGGCGCGGCGGGGCATTACCCGGCGCCGGCAGGCCGCGGGCTGCTCACCACGCGCCGCACCAACCCGCACCTGCACGACTGGCTGACCGGCGCGGCCGGGGAGACGCTGCCGGTGGACGCGGTGGAGTACGTCACGGACGCCCTGTTCATGGGTCTGCGCCTGCGGGAGGGCCTGGACCTGCGGGCCCTGGCGGCGCGCAGCGGCGTGGACGTCGCCGCGCGGTACGCCGCCGTGATCGAACGGAACGTCCGGCGCGGCCTGCTGACCCTGCACGGCGCTCAGCTGCGGGCCACGCCGGACGGCTGGTGGGTCCTCAACCGCGTTGTCGCGGAATTTCTGGACGAGGACGGCTGAGCGCCCCGCGCGGCCGAATTCACCATTCCCGGTTGTCAGTCCTGCGCGTCCATCTATCCGGTCAGGTCAGTGGCGGACCCGGTAGACTGCCCCCATGACCAAGTCCTATGACTTTGACGTGCTCGTCATCGGTGCCGGCCCCGGCGGGTACCACGCCGCCATCCGCGCCGCGCAGCTGGGGCTCAAGACCGCCTGCGTGGAACGCGAGGCGGTGGGCGGCGTGTGTCTCAACTGGGGCTGCATCCCCACCAAGGCCCTGCTGCACGCCGGCGAGATGGTTCACGAAAGCAAACAGGCCGCCGACTTCGGCCTGACCTTCAGCGGGACCAGCCTGAACATCGGCAAGCTCAACGGCTGGAAAGAAGGCATCGTCAAGAAACTCACCGGCGGCGTCTCCGGCCTGTTCAAGGCGAACAAGGTCACCCTGCTGACCGGGCAGGCGTCCTTCGTGGACGACCACACCGTCAAGGTCGGTGACCAGACTCACACCGCCGCGAACATCATCATCGCCACCGGCAGTGAGCCCGCCACCCTGCCCGGCATCACCGTGGACCAGCAGGTGATCGTGGACAGCACCGGCGCCCTGAACGTTCCCGACCCCATCCCCGGCCGCATGCTGTGCATCGGCGGCGGCGTGATCGGCTTCGAGTTCGCGCACATCTACAACAACCTCGGCAGCGACGTGAAGGTCATCGAGTTCCTTCCCACCGTCATCCCCGGCGCGGACACCGACGCTGTCGCCGCGTTCCGCAAGAGCATGGAAAAGCAGGGCATCAAGGTCGCCACCCAGACCAAGGCGAACAGGGCCGAGAAGAAGGCCGACGGCGTGCACGTCGAACTGGAGGACGTCAAGACCGGCGCCAAGACGGTGGAGGTCTACGACCGCGTGCTCGTCGCCATCGGCCGGCGCCCCCGCACCGACGGCCTGAACCCCGAGAAGGCCGGCGTGACCGTCACCGACCGCGGCTTCATCCCCGCCGACCGCAAGCAGCGCACGAACGTCCCCCACATCTACGCCATCGGCGACGTCGCCTCCAACCCCATGCTGGCCCACAAGGCCATGAAAGAGGGCCTGGTGGCCGCCGAGGTCATCGCCGGCAAACCCGCCGAACAGGACGCCGTCGCGATCCCCGGCGTGGTGTACACCAGCCCCGAACTGGCCTGGGTGGGCCTCACCGAAGCCGAAGCGAAGGAAAAAGGCTACGAGGTCAAGACCGGCAACTTCCCCTTCGCTGCCTCCGGCCGCGCCATGACCCTCCAGAGCACCGACGGTTTCGTGAAGATGATTGTCGAGAAGGACACCGACCTGCTTCTCGGCGTGCACATCGTCGGGCCGCATGCCAGCGACATGCTCGGCGAGGCCGGCCTCGCCCTGGAGATGGCCGCCACCGCCACCGACATCGCCCTGACCATCCACGCCCACCCCACCCTGGGCGAGAGCGTCCTGGAAGCCGCCGAGGCCGTGCACAAGCAGGCCATCCACATCGTCAACCGCTGAGTACCGCAGGCCGGGTCCGCCTGTCCCATCGGGGCAGGCGGGCTCTGCATTGCCGCGGCCTTACTCGGGCGGCGTGTCGCGGGTCAGGGCGATGTGCAGGAAGTAGTTGTCGTCGTTCGGGTCCTCCGACTGCTCCTGGAACGCCTCCAGCACCACCGCCATCAGGGCGTCCGCGAGCCGCTTGGCCTGCCGGCGGTTCAGGCGGATCAGCCCGAAGGTGTCCAGCGGCAACTGCTGCCGGATCTCCTCCGGCAGCGCGGCCTGGGTGGGGAACGGCGAGGGCACCAGTTCCTGGCGCAGCAGGTTGTTGCCGTCCACATAGATGCGGATCATCCAGTCCTCGGAGATGCGCTGGTACTGCTGCGTGATGGAGTGGCTGAGGCGGTCGGTGCCCGGCTGGTTCATCTGCGCGATCACGGCGTCCAGCGGCGCGGTGCGGCTGAGGTCCACCATGAATTCCGCACTGACCGCCTGGTACGTGTGGGGTTTGCGCTCCCCGACCTGCCGCAGCAACCCCAGGTCCACGAAACGCCGCACCCAGTACGCCAGCGCGCTGGGGCTGCTGCGGGCGTACCTCGCGGCTTCCGGGATGGTCATGGGCCGGGCCATGAACGGCGCGAGCAGCCGCGCGCGGGAGAAATCCAGCAGGACCCGGCCGGCTTCCGAATCCAGTAGTGTGGCACCTGCCATTCTCAAACTCTACAGGCGTTTTTTTTTCGGACGGGCGCTAACGTATGCGCAGCAGTCCAGCACCCCACGGAGGACCGATGATGAACCGCCGCACCCTACTGCGCTCCGTACTGCTCCTCTGCCTGTGCGTCTCCACGGTGGACGCCACAGACAGCTCGGCGGCATCCGGTTACCCCGGCTGGATCTGCCACATCCTGAACTGCGCCGTGACCCCCTGACCCCACGCCCCTGAGCGTTCCGGCTCCACCCGGACCGGACCGCACTGGGAACCGCTGAGACATCGTCTTCTTCCGCCTTGCTCCCGCTCTCACCCGTTCTCTCCGCCTCAGCGCGGCATGCCCCTGGCGAAAGCCAGGGGTGTGTTCGTGTGGGTCAGGGCACCTCCGCGGTGCCGGCCGCCGGCTCGGGAGTGGGGCGGCGCAGCACGCGGTCCATGCGGCTGTGCTGACGATCCAGCTGCGCGGTCCGGTCCGCAGCGGCGCGGCGCAGGAACCAGGCGCTCAGGCCGGAAGCGACCAGGGACAACGTGACCATGATCAGCAGCGGTTTCTGCTGCGCGATCACGGTGCGGTCCAGCGCGGTGGACACCGTTTCGGCCTTGGGGTGCGGGGCGTCGATCAGCACCATCGGGACCAGCAGCAGCCCGGCCATGAGCAGCAGCGCGGTGAGCAGGTGCCAGCTGCTGTTCAGCTGGCGGAAGAGCCGCTGCAGCCGCCCACTCCCGGACCCGGCGGTCCAGGTCAGGGCCTCGGCCGTCCAGCGCGTGAAGCGGCCCACGGCCGTCCACACCAGGAGCAGGGCCGGCAGGCCCAGCACGGCCGTGAGCAGCAGCCCCAGGATGGCCCGGGCCCGGCCATCGAAGTACCCGGGGGTGGTCACGGCCTGCCACTGCGGCACCACAAGCACCAGCGCCACGATCAGGGTCGTCAGGCGCAGCAGCCACCCCGCCCCGGCCAGGGCAGCGCGGACAGGTGCCGAGGGGCGCGCGGTCCACGCGGCGGCTGTGAGCGCGAAAAGGGCGCCGGCCGCGGTGAAGCCGGCCAGCCCGCGCAGCATCAGCAGGTGGGTCCGGATCTCGCCGGGGGAGAGGTTGGGCGTCTCCGGGTTGACGGGGGTGCTGAGCAGCGGCTGCAACTGGCCCAGGAAGGCCAGGAGCAGGGCGCAGCAGGCGAGCAGGGCGGCGCCGGGCAGGCCGACCTTCAGGGCGGAGGACATGCGCCGAGTATGCCGCCAGGGATGCGGAGCGGGGGACGCATCTGCGGTCCCGGCGTGGGGCAGCCGTTAGGGGAGGGGCGTCCGGCCAGGGGTGGACACGGGCCCCGCGGTCGGGCCAGGTTCCTGTGCTCTGCGCGGGGCGCCCCGTACACTGCGGGCATGGCGACTTCCCTCTCGGACCGGCTCTCCACCGAACTCGCGGGCCTGCGTGACGCGGGCCTGCTCATCTCCCCGCGCGTGCTGGAGGCCCCGCAGCGCGCCCGCACCCGCGTGGACGGCCGCGCGGTCGTGAACCTCGCCAGCAACAACTACCTGGGCTTCGCCGACCACCCGAAACTCAAGGCCCGCGCGCAGGAGTACCTGGAAAAGTGGGGCGCCGGGGCGGGCGCCGTGCGCACCATCGCCGGCACCATGCAGATTCACGAGGACTTCGAGCGGCAGATCGCGGCGTTCAAGCACACCGGCAGCGCGCTGGTCCTGCACAGCGGCTTCACCACCAACCAGGGCGTGCTGGGCGCACTGCTGCAGGAAGGCGACCTGGTCGTCAGTGACGAGCTGAACCACGCCAGCATCATCGACGGGCTGCGGCTGACGAAAGCGACCCGCAAGGTGTTCCGGCATGCCGACCCGGCCGACCTGGAACGCGTGCTGCGCGAGAACCCCACCGACGGTCTGGTGATGGTCGTCACGGACGGGGTGTTCAGCATGGACGGCGACGTCGCCCCGCTGGATGAACTTGTGGCGGTCGCGCGGAAGTTCGGCGCGGTCACGTACGTGGACGACGCGCACGGCTCGGGCGTGATGGGCCCGCAGGGCAGCGGCACGGTGCATCACTTCGGGTTCGAGTACGCCGACGACGTGATCCAGGTCGGCACGCTGAGCAAGGCCTGGGGCGGCGTGGGGGGCTACGCAGCCGGGCACGGGGACCTGCGGCAGCTGCTGATCAACCGCGCGCGCCCGTACCTGTTCTCGACCGCCATGGCCCCTGCCACGGTGGGCGCGCTGGCCGCCGCGCTGGACGAGGTGCAGGCCGATCCCAACCTGATGGAGCGCCTGTGGGACAACACCCGCTTCTTCAAGGCGGAACTGCACCGCCTGGGCTTCGACACCATGGGCAGCGTGACGCCCATCACGCCCGTGGTGTTCGGCGAGGCGCCCGCGGCGTTCGAGGCCAGCCGCCGCCTGTTCGACGAGGGCATCTTCGCGGTGGGTCTGGGCTTCCCGACCGTGCCGCGCGGCAAGGCCCGCATCCGGAACATCGTGACCGCCGAGCACACCCGCGCGGACCTGGAGCAGGCCCTGGGCGCGTATGAGAAGGTCGGCCGGGCGCTGGGCATCATCTGAAGGGCCCCACACGGGCAGGCGGGGCGCGCGCCCTATCATCCTGGGCATGACCAACCGGCCGCCCGTGGGCGACAGACAAGACAAGGGGGCGCAGGTGCAGGCGATGTTTGCCAGCATCGCGCCCCGCTACGACCTCCTCAACCGCGTGCTGAGCCTGGGCGTGGACCGCTCCTGGCGCCGCGCGGCCGTGACCGAGGCCCTGGCGAAAAGCCCCGCCCGGATCCTGGACGTGGCGACCGGCACCGGCGACTTCGCGCTGGAACTCAAGACCCGCGCCCCGCACGCGCAGGTGGTCGGCAGCGACTTCGTGCCGGAAATGCTGGAGATCGCCCGCGGGAAGGCCGCCGCCCGCCACCTGGACGTCCAGCTGGAGCAGGGGGACGCCCTGAGCCTGCCCTACCCGGACGGCAGTTTCGACGTGGTGACCTGCTCGTTCGGGTTCCGGAACTTCGCGGATTACGCCCGCGGCCTCGCGGAGATGTGGCGGGTGCTGGCGCCGGGAGGGCGGGCCGTGATCCTGGAGTTCCCGCCGCCCGCCCCGGGCCTGTTCGGGCTGCTGTTCCGCTTCTACTTCCGTCAGGTGCTTCCGCGGATCGGGGCGCTGGTCAGCGGGAACGGCGGGGCGTACACGTACCTGCCGGAAAGCGTGCTGGCCTTCCCCGACCCGGAACGCCTGGCCGGGCTGATGCGCGCCACGGGGTTCCGGACCCGCTACCGCCTGCTGACCTTCGGAATCGCAGCCATCCACGTCGGCGACAAGACCTGAGCCTCCCCGCGCTTGACATGGAAGGAGAAGTCCTGTACACTTCTCCTTCTGGTCAGTTGCTTGACCATGCAGGCCCAGCATGCGGTTGCGCAGCGGGCCCCTCCCGGGTGACCGGGGAAGGCAGTGCGAATCTCACGAAGTACCGCTGCACTTGAGGGAGACGCCCACCTCCAGGATAAAAAACGGGCGTGCGACTGGCAGAATGCGGCAAGACCCGCAGCGCCGGACCACACAGGAGACCTTTGCGGGTCTCCTTTCTCATGTCGGTAAGGGAAAACAGTACTGATAATCCCCTTCTGATGGGCCCGCTGGACCCTGAGACGATCCCGTCCATGCCCCCACTGGCTGGTCTGATGGGGGTGTCATTTCCAATGTGGCTCACACTTCGCTGACGTGAGAAGTCTAAACTCCATGAGGTTTTTTCAATTTAGAGTGTGTTCAAGGAGAACCTCATGTCTAGCCAGCAGGGCCGACAGGCCCCTCAGCCGCCCCGTGCAGACCGCCCTCCGTACCGCGCCCCCCAGGTCACCAACCTGGGCCCCTGGGCCCAGCTCACCCTGGCCTACTCCGTGCCTATCGTGCCCCCCGCCGGAGGCCCCCAGTGACCCTGCGCACCAACACCCTGCTCCTCGCCGGCCTGCTCACCCTCAGCGCCTGCACCACCAGCCCCACCCCCCCCACACAACCCCAGACCGGCGCCAGCACCAAAGCGGCCCTCGGCGTATACGAACTCAGCCTCAGCGGCGACGGCAAAACCGCCAAGCAAGCCAGCGTCCGCGCCCAGGCCAACGAGGTCGGCGGCCTGAGCTTCCAGAGCGTGCAGTACGGCTACACCGTTGACAGCCAGAGCAACTCCACCGTCGCCTACGCCACCTTCGACGTCACCAACAACAGCGGCACCGACATCACCGCCCCCACCCTCGTGCCCATCGACACCGCCGGCACGGGCGGCACCGTCGGCTACACCGCGTTCCGTGAACTGAAAACCTTCGGCGGCGCCGACGCCTCCAGCAAGGCCGCCGGCCTCACCTACACCCAGGGCACCAACCAGCAGGGCCACACCACCCCCCTCGTCGCCAGCCTGGACAGCGGCAGCATCACCGGCATCAACACCGGCACCACGCAACTCGCCGGCACCGCCCGCAGCGGCTGGGTCATGCCCGCCCTCACCAACGGCGCCACCGGCCGCGTCACCGTCGCCATCCGCATCCCCGGCACCGACGCACAACAGAACCCCTTCTCCTTCAACATGGTCTTCACCGTCGCCGACAACGTGCCCCAGACCAGCACCCTGACCAACATCGGCACGGTGCAGGGCGCCACTCCCAGTGGGGACGCCCCGGCTGCCCTGACCGGTACCCAGACGGTGGAAGGGGTCATTACGGCCTACTACCCCAAACTCAGCGGTTTCTTCGTTCAGGAAGAAGGCATGGACGCCGACGCCGACCTCACGACCAGCAACGGCGTCTTCGTGTACTGCAACACCGCCTGCCCCACGGACCTTCAGTCTGGGGAACGGGTCCGCGTGACGGGCACCATCGCGGAATACAACAAGGGCACCCAAATGGCTTCCCCCACCATCACCCGCCTGATGGCTGGCCTCGCCCTGCCGGACGCGATCACTGTGACCCTGCCTGTCGTGGATACGCAACTGGAACGCTACGAAGGTATGCGTCTCACGTTCCCGGAAACCCTGACCATCACGAACAACTACCCCTACGGTCAATACGGTGAACTGGGCCTTTCCAACGCCGGACGCATGTTCAACCCCACGAACGGCAATGCCGCCAGCACCGCACAGGCCCAGATCCTGCTCGACGACGGCGTGAGCAACTCCTACCCCAACCCCCTGGCCTACCTGAGCAGCGAGAACACCCGCCGCACCGGCGATACCATCACGGGCCTGAACGGCATCTGGCACACCATCGCCAACCTGCCCATGCTGGAACCCGAGGGCACGGTCAACTTCCAGAGCGTGAACACCCGCGCCGGCAACCTCACGCCCAAAGATGTGGGCGGCACCCTGAAAGTCGGCGGCGCGAACGTCCTGAACTACTTCACCACCTTCGGCAGCCGCGGCGCGAACAACGCCACGGAATTCGCCCGCCAGCGTGCGAAGACCGCCTCCAACCTGGTGGCCCTGAACGCCGACGTCCTCACCCTCATGGAAGTGCAGAACAACGGTGACACTGCGCTTAACGACCTCGTGGCCGCTCTGAACGAGAAGGCCGGCGCCGGCACCTACGCCGCGATCCAGACCAGCACGGTCGGTACCGACGAGATCAAGGTCGCCATCATCTACAAACCCGGCAAAGTTACCCCCGTCGGCACGTACCAGCTCGACACGGACAGCATCCACTCCCGCCCGCCCGTCGCCCAGACCTTCCAGGACAACACCACCAAAGGCGTATTTACGGTGGTGGCCAATCACCTGAAGAGCAAGGGGTGCAGTGGCGCGACTGGCGCCAACGCCGACCAGGGCGACGGTCAGGGGTGCTGGAACGCCCTGCGCGTACAGCAGGCCACGCAGCTCTTGAACTTCGTCAACACGCTGAAAACCAGCACCGGCGACCAAGACGTCATTCTGATGGGCGACTTCAATGCATACGGTGCTGAGGATCCCATCAAGACGATTCAGAATGGCGGCTTTGAAAGCCTCAACCTCCGTATCCCCGCCGAGGACCGTTACAGCTACCAGTTCAACGGCACGTTCGGATATCTCGACCACGCCCTGGCCAGCAGCAATCTGAGCGCGCAGGTCACCGGCATCACCGAGTGGCACGTCAATAGCGACGAACCCATTGCCGCCGACTACAACACCGATGACGGTGCCGTGGATCTCTTCGACCCCATGACCCCCTTCCGCGCCAGCGACCACGACCCTGTTCTGGTGGGCCTAAACCTGAACGCTGACACGATTGTCACCCCTCCCCCTGCTCCGACCACTAGTCTCAGCGCCAACCCGACTACCCTGAGCGTCACGGCGGACGGAACCAGCAGCGCTAGCAGCACCGTCACGGCCAACACCCAGAACTACAACGGGGCTGACCTCGCCATCACCACCAGCAACGCGGCGGGCCTGAGCGTTACCACCTCCTCCGCCACTGTGGCCCCGATCGGCACCTTTACGGTGACTGTTAAGGCCCCTGTTGGCACGACATCCGGCAGTTACCCGGTGACCGTCACCACAACCGGCGACAACGGTCTGAGCGCCAGCACCACCATCAGCGTGACCGTTACCGCCGCGCCCACCACTGGGCCTGTGAACCATCTCGTGATCAGCCAGGTCTACCCGGGCGGCGGCGGTGGCAGCGCCACAGCTTCTTACAAGAACGATTACGTGGAGGTGTTCAACCCCACCGGCCAGAGCATCAATCTGACCGGCTACAGCCTCCAGTACTACTCCGCTGCGGGGACCACCACCAGCAATACCTTTAACCTAAGTGGGACCCTGACCGCCGGACAATACCTGCTCGTGAAGACGGGTCAGGCCGGCACGGGGGGGGCAGACCTGACCGGTGCGGACCTCACGACCACCAACCTGAGCATGGGCGGAAGCGCAGGTAAGATCGCGCTTGTTCAGGGCACAGCTGCCGTAACCTCCACCGATGCCAGCATCGTAGATGCCGTCGCCTGGGGATCGGTGACCTCCCCGTACGAAGGAACGTACAGCACTGCCCCTACCGTTGCCCAGGCACTGTTCCGCCTGCGGAACGGCTGCCAGGACACCAACAGCAATGCAAGTGACCTGACCATTCAGGCCACGGCGCCGCGTAACAAGAGCACGCCCGTCAACGTCTGCGCGACCCCCTGAACTCTCTGCACTCAAGACCGCCCTCAAAGGAGGGCGGTTTTTCTGTTCTTACGCGTTGGGTGATGTGCTTGGGATCGAGACTGATGGTCAGGCTGGTAAAAACTAGAAGACGAACTGCTGTAACAGGGACGTTGAGAGCGGGAACTTGCCGATTTTCAGGATGTAATGCCGCCTGCTGGACCAAGCTGACGCTCCACTTCGTCCAGCAGGCCTTCCCGACCCGTTCCCCTAATGTGCAGATGACGAATCACTGGGCTGATGGCATGTGCAGTGGCATGCTGGCCGGTAAGCGTGAGGGGCAGGCCGCTGGCCTCCCAGACAAGTCGAGCAACATGCGCGGCAGGGATTTCTATAGGCTGGCCCAGGAACAGAAGGGCCTCCAGAGCTGCGGGTTCCCGGGTGCGACTGAGGCTCAGGAGGTGTTTCCCATACACGTCCGTGCCCTGGGTGTGTGGCAGCAACTGCGGGGCGAACCGTTCCAGGCTGTCGCGGTAGGCGCGCAGCCAGCGGTCGAGGCCGTGCACACGGCGGGTTCCGGGGTGTAGCCAGGTCTGGTCCTCGGCGAGGATGGTGTAGCCGAGGCCGGCGAGGCGCAGGGCGGCGGTGCTTTTGCCGGCGCCGCTGGGCCCGGTGATGCTGACGGCGCGGCCATTCAGGGCGGCGGTGCTGGCGTGCAGGGGGAGCCAGCCGCGGGCGCGGTGCAGTTCGGAGAAAAGGAGCAGCGCGGTGAGTTCGGAAAGCTCCGGGGTGCGGAGGGTGAGGGTGGCGTGGCCGGGGGTGAGGTGCAGGAGGGCTGGGCCGATCTGCACCTGATCCTTGGTGGTGTGCAGGGCCGTGGTGGCGTTGGAGACGGTGACGGTCCGTTCGGGAGCGGTGAGATCGGGGAAGTCGGCCACCTGCACCGTGACGGGGTATGGGGATGGCGTGCCGGAATGGGTTTCCCAGCGGTCGCGCAGAGCGGCCTCCAAGTGATCTGGCAGTATGCCGGTGTCGAGGGTGAGGTCCAGGGAAGTCCAGGTGCTCACGACCGGGTGATCAGGTGCCGGGCTTCCAGACTGGTCAGCAGGGCGTGGACGTCCGCCTGGGCCTGCTCATGGGGGAGGCCGTACTCGCCTTCGAGTAGGGCGGTCAGGTCGTTTTCGGGGGCGGGGAGGGCCTGCCAGAGGAGGCGGCCGGTGTCGTTGAGGCTGAACATCTCGCTGCTGGCCGGGTCGAGCAGCACGAGTTCGTCGCCGAGGTCGGTGACGAGGACATCAGGAACGGCGGACCACATGCGGTCAGGGTAGCGTCCCGGCGTCAGGCAGGCGTGCCCGCAGGGTGCCTATGAGTTCGGCGGGCGTGGCGTGGGCGGTGTCCAGGCGCAGGACGGGTGCGGTCCACGGTTCGTAGTGGTGTGCGGCGGCCTGCACGTCGGCCCAGGTGGGCGGGGCCCAGCGGCCCGCGTGGGTGTCGGGGGCGGTGTGGCGGGTTTCGACGCGGCGGCGGTGTTCGGCCGGGTCGGTGCAGGTGACTTCCACGTTCACGAGGGTCGCGCCGGCCCGGGCGGCCACGTCGGCCCAGGCTTCACGGGTGGCGGTGACTGGGTTGACGAGGTCCACGATGACGGGGAGGCCCGCGCTGAGCTGGTCGGCGGCGACGGCGTACAGGGCGGCGTAGCCTTCCACGGTCACGCGGTCCAGGCCGGCGTTCAGCAGGGCGGCTTCCACGCTGTCCACGCGCAGGTGGGCGGCGCGCAGGTCCCGGGCGAGGGCGCGGGCCAGGGTGCTTTTGCCGGTGCCGGGCAGGCCGGAGAGGACGATCAGCATGCGTGCAGGCTACGGCGCCGGGCGGGGTAGGTGACCGTCTAGACCTCTGGGCGGAACGGCTGAACAAGGACCCCTGTATAGGTATGCATGGGCGGGTACGGTGGGACTCATCGCCCGCAGCAGACGGGCGGGGTGCGTGTCGTCTGGGGGTGCAGGGATGAAGCATGATCACAAGCGGGCCGCCCCGAACGACGGGCCGCCCATCACCGCGAACACCATGAACACCGAGCTGGCGCAGGCCGCGGCCGCCGGGCTGTACTCCGGCGCGGAGCATGACGCCTGCGGCGTGGGCATGGTCGCCCACATCCGGGGCGTGAAGTCGCACGGGATCGTCGCGCAGGGCCTGAAGATCCTGGAGAATCTGGACCACCGGGGCGCGGTGGGCGCCGATCCGCTGATGGGCGACGGGGCCGGCATCCTTATTCAGATTCCGCACGAGTTCTATGCAGCGCAGATGCGCGCTCAGGGCGTGGAACTGCCACCCCCCGGGGATTACGGCGTGGGCATGATCTTCCTGCCGAAGGAGATCGCGTCCCGCCGCGCGTGCGAGCAGGAACTGGAACGCGCCACTCGCGCCGAAGGGCAGGTTGTGCTGGGCTGGCGAGACGTGCCGGTGAACCGTGACATGCCCATGAGCCCGGCCGTGCGCGAGAAGGAGCCGGTGATCCGGCAGATCTTCATCGGGGCCGGGCCGGACACGCTGGTGCCGGACGCGCTGGAACGCAAGCTGTACGTGATCCGCCGCCGCGCCAGCAACGCGATTCTCGCGCTGAACTTCACGCACGGTGCCGAGTACTACGTGCCCAGCATGTCGTGCCGCACGGTGATCTACAAGGGCCTGCTGCTGGCCACGCAGGTCGGCGAGTATTACCTGGACCTGCAGGACGACCGGGTGGTGTCGGCGCTGGCGCTGGTGCACCAGCGCTTCTCCACGAACACCTTCCCGGAGTGGCGCCTGGCGCACCCGTACCGGATGGTGGCCCACAACGGCGAGATCAACACCGTGAAGGGCAACTTCAACTGGATGCGCGCCCGCGAGGGCGTGATGCACTCGCCGGTGCTGGGCGACGACCTGAAAAAGCTCTACCCCATCTCCTTCGAGGGCGAGAGCGACACCGCCACCTTCGACAACGCGCTGGAACTGCTGACGCTGGCCGGGTACCCGATGGCGCAGGCGGCCATGATGATGATCCCGGAAGCCTGGGAGGGCAACACCCTGCTGGACGACCGGCGCCGGGCGTTCTACGAATACCACGCCAGCATGATGGAGCCCTGGGACGGCCCGGCCGCGATGGTGTTCACGGACGGCCGGCAGATCGCCGCGACCCTGGACCGCAACGGCCTGCGTCCCGCGCGGTACGTGCTCACCCGGGACGACCTGGTGGTGCTGGCGTCCGAGGTGGGCGTGCTGCCCGTGCCGGAGTCGCGCATCGTGAAGAAGTGGCGGCTACAGCCCGGAAAGATGTTCCTGATTGACCTGGAGCAGGGCCGGATCATCGAGGACGACGAGCTGAAGATGCAGTTCGCGTCCGCCAAGCCCTACCGGCAGTGGGTGGAGAACACGAAGTTCCGCCTGGACGACAGCGACGAGACCGGCACGGTCGGCGAGTTCGACGAGCCGCTGCTGAGGCGCCAGCAGGCTTTCGGGTACACGCAGGAAGACCTGAAGTTCCTGATGGGCCCCATGGCCAAGACCGGCGAGGAAGGCATCGGCAGCATGGGCAACGACAGCCCCCTGGCGGTGCTGTCCGAGCGCACGAAGCCGCTGTTCCATTACTTCCGGCAGCTGTTCGCGCAGGTCACCAACCCGCCCATCGACCCCATCCGCGAGTCGGTGGTGATGAGCCTGGTGTCGTACGTGGGCCCGCGTCCGAACCTGCTGGACGTGAACGCCGTGAACCCCCAGATGCGCCTGGAGGTCGAGCAGCCCATCCTGGACTTCGACGACATGGCCCGCGTGCGCGCCATCAGCGAGCACACCCGCGGCAAGTTCCGCGCCTTCGACCTGGACATCACGTACCCCGCCGAGTGGGGCGCGCGCGGCATCGAGGCGAAACTGGCGACCGTGAACGCCTGGGCGGTGGACGCCATCGAGAACGGGCACAACATCATCGTGATCAGCGACCGCCGCGTGAACGCGGAGCGGGTCGCGATTCCCAGCCTGCTGGCCCTGAGCAGCATCCACCACCACCTCGTGAAGAAGGGCCTGCGCATGCGCGCTGGCCTGATCGTGGAAACCGGCGACGCCCGCGAGGTGCATCACTTCGCGGCGCTGGCCGGGTACGGCGCCGAGGCCATTCACCCGTACCTCGCGCTGGAAACGCTGGTCAGCCTGCACCGCCCGGTGCCGGGCCTGCCGGAACTCGCGGAGGTCACGCCGGAGAAGGCGGTCGCGAACTACATCAAGGCGGTCGGCAAGGGCCTGAGCAAGATCATGTCCAAGATGGGCGTGAGCACGTACATGAGTTACTGCGGCGCGCAGCTGTTCGAGGCGGTGGGTCTGCAATCCGAATTCGTGAACAAGTACTTCTACGGCACGTCCAGCCAGGTGGGCGGCATCGGCGTGTTCGAGGTGGCCGAAGAGGCCCTGCGCATGCACGCCGCCGCCTTCCGTGACCCTGACCAGGTGCCAGGCAACCCGGCGCGGGGCGACCTGGACGCCGGCGGCGAGTACGCCTGGCGGGCCGGCGGCGAGGAGCACCTGTGGACGCCGGACGCCATCGCGAAACTGCAGCACAGTGCGCGCAGCGGTTCGTACGCCACGTACGAGGAGTACGCCCGGATCATCAACGACCAGAGCCGGCGGCACATGACCCTGCGCGGGCTGTTCACCCTGAACACCGCCGGGCTCACGCCCGTGCCGCTGGACGAGGTGGAGAGCGCCGCGGAGATCGTGAAGCGCTTTGCGACCGGCGCCATGAGCCTGGGCAGCATCTCCACCGAGGCGCACACGTCCCTGGCGATCGCCATGAACCGCATCGGCGGCAAATCCAACACCGGCGAGGGCGGCGAGGACCCCGCGCGGTACGAACGGGAACTGCGCGGCGAGGCCATCGGGGCGGGGGAGAGTCTCACTTCGGTGCTCGGGCAGGGGCCGGACGGCACGCGGCGCGTGGAGGTGGACTTCCCGCTGGAACCCGGCGACAGCCTGCGCAGCCGGATCAAGCAGGTGGCGTCCGGCCGCTTCGGGGTGACCACCAATTACCTCGTCAGCGCCGACCAGATCCAGATCAAGATGGCGCAGGGCGCCAAGCCCGGGGAGGGCGGGCAGCTGCCCGGCGGGAAGGTCAGCGAGTACATCGGGTTCCTGCGGCACAGCGTGCCCGGCGTGGGCCTGATCTCCCCGCCGCCGCACCACGACATCTACAGCATCGAGGACCTCGCGCAGCTGATCCACGACCTGAAGAACGTCAACCCGCGTGCGGACATCAGCGTGAAGCTCGTGTCGGAAGTCGGGGTGGGCACCATCGCGGCCGGCGTGGCGAAGGCCAAGGCCGACCACATCGTGATCGCCGGGCATGACGGCGGCACGGGTGCGAGCCCCTGGAGCAGCATCAAGCACGCCGGCACGCCCTGGGAACTGGGCCTGGCGGAAACGCAGCAGACCCTGGTCCTGAACAGATTGCGTGACCGGGTGCGCGTGCAGACCGACGGGCAGCTCAAGACCGGCTGGGACGTCATGGTGGCCGCGCTGCTGGGCGCCGAGGAGTTCGGGTTCGCGACCGCGCCGCTGGTCACGCAGGGCTGCATCATGATGCGCAAATGCCACCTGAACACCTGCCCGGTCGGGGTGGCGACCCAGGACCCCGCCCTGCGCGCGCGCTTCACGGGCCGGCCCGAGCACCTGATCAACTACCTGTTCTTCGTCGCGGAGGAGGTGCGCGGGTACATGGCGCAGCTCGGCATCCGGCGCTTCGACAACCTGATCGGCCGCAGCGACCTGCTGGACACCCGCGCCGGCATCGAGCACTGGAAGGCGAGCGGGCTGGACTTCAGCCGCGTGTTCTACCGCCCGGACGCCGGGGACGCCGCGCCCCGCCAGATGGTCACGCAGGACCACGGCCTGGACCGCGCGCTGGACCTGAGCCTGATCGAGAAGTGCCGCCCCGCCATCGAACGCGGCGAGAAGGTGCACTTCCTGCAGGACGTCCGCAACGTGAACCGCACCGTGGGCGCGATGCTGAGCGGCGAACTGATCCGCGCCCGCCCGCAGGGCCTCCCGGACGGCACCGTGCACATCCAGATGGAAGGCAACGGCGGGCAGAGCTTCGGCGCGTTCCTCGCCCCGGGCCTCACGCTGTACCTGATCGGGGACGCCAACGACTACACTGGCAAGGGCCTCAGTGGCGGAAGAATCGTGGTGCGCCCCACCATCGAATTCCGCGGCAAGGCTGAGGAGAACATCATCGTCGGGAACACCTGCCTGTACGGCGCCACCGCCGGCGAGGCGTACTTCCGCGGCGTGGCCGGCGAACGCTTCGCGGTGCGCCTGTCCGGCGCGAAAGCCGTGGTGGAAGGCACCGGCGACCACGGCTGCGAGTACATGACCGGCGGGACCGTGGTCGTCCTGGGCCGCACCGGAAGGAACTTCGCGGCCGGCATGAGCGGCGGCGTGGCCTTCGTGTACGACGAGGACGGCACCTTCGCGCAGCGCTGCAATCAGAGCATGGTCAGCCTGGAACGCGTGCTGCCCGACGACGAACAGATGCAGGCCGCCCACCCCCGCACCCTGCACTTCGGGCAGAGCGACGAGGCGCACCTGCGCGGCCTGATCGAGGAACACCACCGCTACACCGGCAGCGCCCGCGCCGCGTACCTGCTGGACCACTGGGACGCCGCCCTGAAGCACTTCGTGAAGGTCATGCCCCACGAGTACCAGCGCGCCCTGCGCGGCCGCGCCCGCACGCCCGACGCCCCCGGCCAGCCGGCCGGTCAGGGCACCCTCACCCCCTGAGTCACGCACGGAGAGAGCAATGAGCAAGATCACCGGTTTCCTGGAGCAGCCGCGCGTGAAGGAGGCGTACGCCCCGCCCGCCGCCCGGTTGAAACACTACCGCGAGTTCGTCACGCCGCTGGACGCCCCGCAGGCCCGCCGGCAGGCGACCCGCTGCATGGACTGCGGGATTCCGTTCTGCAACAACGGCTGCCCGGTGAACAACATCATCCCGGACTTCAACAACCTCGTGTACCAGGACGACTGGCGCGCGGCGCTGGACGTGCTGCACCGCACGAACAACTTCCCGGAGTTCACGGGCCGCATCTGCCCCGCGCCGTGCGAGGCGGCCTGCGTGCTGAACATCGACGGTGACCCGGTGGGCATCAAGAGCATCGAGCTCGCCATCATCGAGCGCGGCTGGCAGGAAGGCTGGGTGGCGCCGCAGCCCCCGGCCGTGAAGACCGGGAAGCGCGTGGCCGTGGTGGGCAGCGGTCCGGCCGGTTTGAGCGCCGCGCAGCAGCTTGCCCGCGCCGGGCACGACGTCACGGTGTTCGAGAAGAACGACCGCGTGGGTGGCCTGCTGCGTTACGGCATCCCGGACTTCAAGCTGGAAAAGGCGCATATCGACCGCCGGGTGGCGCAGCTGGAGGCCGAGGGCGTCACCTTCCGCACGGGCGTGCTGGTGGGCGCCTGGGACGAGAAGAGCCGCGTCACGAACCTCAGCCGCGAGACCGTGACGCCGGACGCCCTGCGCGCCGAGTTCGACGCGGTGCTGCTGGCCGGCGGCGCCGAGGTGCCGCGCGACCTGCCGGTGCCGGGCCGCGACCTGGACGGCGTGCACTTCGCCATGGAGTTCCTGCCGCAGCAGAACCGCGTGAACGCCGGCGACAAACTGAAAAAGCAGCTGCGGGCCGACGGGAAGCGCGTGATCGTGATCGGCGGCGGCGACACCGGCAGCGACTGCGTGGGCACCAGCAACCGGCACGGCGCCCTGAGCGTCACGCAGTTCGAGGTGATGCCCCAGCCGCCCGAAATGGAAAACCGTCCCCTGGTGTGGCCGTACTGGCCGCTGAAGCTGCGTACCAGCAGCAGCCACGAGGAGGGCGCCGTGCGCGAGTTCGCCATTGCCACGACCGCCTTCACCGGCAAGGGCGGCAAGGTCACCGGCCTGAAGACCGTGCGCATGGAACTGCGGGACGGCCGGTTGCAGGAAGTGCCCGGCAGCGAGGAAACCCATGAGGCCGACCTGGTGCTGCTGGCCATGGGCTTCACCAACCCCATGGGCCCGGTGCTGGACGCGTTCGGCGTGCAGAAGGACGCGCGCGGCAACGCCCAGGCCAGCACCGACGAGGACGGCGGCTACGCCACCAGCGTGGACGGCGTGTTCACCGCCGGGGACATGCGCCGCGGGCAGAGCCTGGTCGTGTGGGCGATCCGCGAGGGCCGGCAGGCGGCGCGCAGCATTGACACTTTCCTGATGGGCCGCAGCAGCCTGCCGCGCTGAGCGGCGGGCGTCAGTCCTCCTCGGCGGGCAGCTCCTCCCCGCGCATCAGCCGCTCGAACTGCTGCGTCAGCTTCTCCGGCGTGACCCGCGCGCCGCCCATCCGCTTCGGGCCGGCCGGGGTGTGCAGCAGCAGCGTGGGGTACCCGGGCACGGGCAGAGTCTTGCGGCGCTCGAAGCCCGCCTGCGCCTCGGCCAGCACGGCCGGGTCGGTGGCGTCCTGCGCGGCCTGCTCGGGGTCCAGGTGCAGGTCGCGGGCCACGCCGGCCAGCACCTCGGGCCGGGCGAGGTCCAGGCCGTCCACGTACCACGCCTTCTGCAGGGCGTGCGCGATGTCCAGCGGGCGCTCCGGCGCCTGCCGCCGGAGCGCCCAGAAGGCCACGGCGGACACCGTGGAGTCCAGCACCGTGCTGCCCTCCCGCACCGCCGCGCGGAAGTCGTCCCCGAACTGCGCGCCCGTCATCTCCGTGACCCGCTCGGCGCCTTCCAGCACGCGGTCCTTCTGCCCGACCGGCACCACCCGTTCCCCCACCAGCATGCCGGCCGGCAGCACGTCCACGCTCAGGCGGTCCCTGTTCGCCTCGGCGAACTCACGCAGGGCGTCCCCGAAGGCCCAGCACCAGATGCAGTACGTGTCGGTGACGTAGGTCAGCTGCGCTTTGTCCGTGGCGGTCATGCCGGCCAGTCTGGCACGCCTTCAGTTGCTCACGGGCGCGCCGCCCGCGCGGTGCAGGGTGTTGTCCGCCCACAGGTACCGGGCGGCCAGGGTGCGGTACGGCCGCCACAGGTCCAGCACCTCGTACGGCTGCGCGTTCGGATGCAGCCGGCTCAGCCCCTGCCGCAGGCCCAGGTCCCCGATGCTGAACACGTCCGGGCGGGCCAGCGCGAACATCAGGAACATCTCCCCCGTCCACCGCCCGATGCCCGGCAGCGGCAGCAGTTCCGTGATCACCTGCTCGTCCGGCAGCTCCGAGAGCCGCGCGAAATCGATCCGGCCGCTGTGGGCGGCCTCGGCGATGGCCTTCACGGTCCGCACCTTCGCCCACGACAGGCCCAGGCCGCGCAGGTCCTCCCCCTCCGCGGAGAGCAGCGTGTCCGGCGTGACCTCGCCCAGGTGCGCCACCACGCGCGCGTGGATGCTGTCGGCGGCCTTCACGCTCAGCTGCTGTCCGGTCACGTTCCGCACCAGCGTCCCGAACGGGTCCGGCGTGGGCGTCAGGACCGCCAGGTCCCCCACCCGGGCGATCACCTCCCGCATCACCGGGTCGCGGCCCAGGTGCGCGGCGGCGTCCGCGTGGTGCCGCAGCGGCGGCAGAGGAGCAGGGGACGCGGCGGAATCGGGCATGCCCCAGCTTACGCTGCCGGCCCTGGGGCGCGGCCCGCAGCGTCAAGGCCACCTAAACGGCGGCCCGGCCCGCCGTCCGGCCCGCTGGGGGAACATAGCCCCATGCCCCGCCCCCTTCCTG
Organism: Deinococcus ficus; assembly: GCF_003444775.1. NCBI lineage: Bacteria > Thermotogati > Deinococcota > Deinococci > Deinococcales > Deinococcaceae > Deinococcus > Deinococcus ficus. The sequence goes on from NZ_CP021081.1 coordinate 513,650, forward strand.
CCCTGCTGCTGGCCGCCCTGCTGGGGGCCGCGTCCGCCCAGATCCGGGTGGGCAACGTGATCATCTCCCCGCCCGGCCAGACCCCACCCCCCCGCACCGGCGGCGCGCCGAGCGCCGCGCCCAGCCCGGGAGTGCCGGCCGGCATGCAGGAGGTGCGCGGCACCCTGACCGGCCCGGCCGCCGCGCGCCTGCCCGCCGGGGCGCAGACCACCGTCACCGTGCAGGACGCCGCGCCCGGCCGCGCCGCGCCGCTCGTGAACGTGAACTTCCGGATGAGCCGGCTGCCGAACACGTACATGGTGTACTTCAGCCCCGGCCGCCTGGGCGCCGGGAAACGCTACGTGGTCACCGCGATCGTCCGTGACGCCCAGGGCCGCACCCTGTACCGCGGCGTGGCCGACCTGGGCCCCCGCACCGGCAAGCCGCTGACCGTGAACCTGCGGCTGCAGCCCGCCCGCTGACCCACGCCGGCCGTCAGCGGCCGACCTGCAGGGCGCGGTCCACCAGCGTGCGCGTGAAGGTGTTCAGCGGGTACTCCAGCGCCTCGTCCAGCGTCACCCACGCCCAGGCCTCGATCTCCTCGTTCGGGGTGACGGCGTGCGTGTCCGCACTGGCGAAGTAGTCCACCAGCAGCAGGTGCGCGGGCCGCCAGAACTCCTCGCTCAGCACGGCCTCCTGCGTCTGCGCGTACAGCACGTCGAAGAGCTCCAGGCCGACCTCCTCGCGCAGTTCGCGTTTCACGGCGTCCACCAGGGTCTCGCCCCAGTCCACCTTGCCGCCCGGCACGCCCCACGCGCCGCGCCATTTCGTGGTGCGGACCAGCAGCACCCGGCCGTCCGGTCCCCACACCAGCGCCCCCACGCACACCACCGGTTTTTCCATGCCCACAGCCTAGACTGCCGGCGCGGGCCGGCGGTACCGGGTCACAGCCAGGGTTTCTTGCCGATCAGGTACTCACGCTGGAATTCCGCGTCGGATTTCGTCAGCAGGATGAGTCCCTCGACCAGCCCGAACACGCCCAGCGCCGAACTGACCAGCATCGCCAGCGGAATGGTCAGGGCCAGCCCCACGATGAACAGCAGCGTGCCCAGCACCAGCGCCACCACCCACGTGCCGATGTGCAGGCCCAGCAGCGTCAGGCCGGGCGTGGTCATGCCCAGGTAGAACTTGTGCACGCCGAACGCGCCCAGGAAGATCGCCAGCAGGCCCGCCACCAGCCGCTTCTGCCCCACGTCCCCCAGGGCCACCGGCGCGTCCGGGTGGCCGTAGCGGTCCAGCGGCTGCGTCGTCAGTGGCGGGGTGGGCACGGCCTCGCCCCAGGCGTCCGTGCGCGGCGCCCAGGGGTCCGGCACGTCCGCCACCGGCTGCGGCACATGCCCCTGCGGCGCGGAGGCCCGCTGAGGGGTGGGCACGGCCGGGTTCTTCACGTGTCCGCCGGTCGCGCGCGCCACCCAGTCGTCCGGGTCGAAGCGGGAGCCCTGCGGAATCGGCAGGTCGTCCGGCAGGCGCAGCTCATCGGCCGGGTCCGGCGTGAGGGGCGCCGCGGTGGGGGCGGGCGCGGGCGGCGTGAGGTCCGGCGTGACCGGCGGCCGGGTGGGCGCCGGGGTCGGCGTTCCGGCGCGGGAGGCGTTCAGGACGTCGTCCACCCAGGCGGGCGCGTTGCCACTCGGGGTCCGCTCGTTCCCGGACGGGCCGCCGGCCCCCCCGGACTCGGGTGCATCAGACTTGGTCATGCCCCATTGAACCACTCCGGCATGCGCCGGGGCGTCCACCTAAAGTCAGGGCCCGCCCGGTGCCCGGCCGCGCGCGAGCAGCACCGGCACGGGCACCGTGACCGGCCCGGCCCGGAACAGCGGCGCGAGGTCGTGCAGGTGCGCGTCCCGCAGCCGCGTGACCGTCCCGGCGTCCAGGGTCCGCAGCGGGTCGCCCTCCAGGCCCGCCTCGATGTCCGCCCAGCGGGCCTCCGCCGACGGCACCACGTACGGCAGGGGAGCCACCCCCGCCTCCACGGCCACGAACCCGGCCGCGCGCAGCAGTTCCAGGGCCGAGGCCACGTCCGGCACGCGGCCCAGCGGGGGAGAGGCCGGCGTCAGGCCCTCCCCGGCCAGCCGCTGGCGCCACAGGCCCGGGAAGTCGCCCAGCAGGCCCCGCCCGAAGGTCGTGAACGCCACCTGCCCGCCCGGGCGCAGCACCCGCCGCCACTCGCGCAGCGCCTCTTCCATGTCCGGCATGAAGAACAGCCCGGCGCCGCAGGTCACCACCTCAAAGGTGGCGTCCGGAAAGGGCAGGGCGCCGGCGTCCGCCACCTGAAACTCTGCCCGGCCGGCCGCGCGGGCCTGCGCCACGCGGACCATCTCCGGCGAGAAATCGGTGCCCACCACGCGTCCCGCCTGCCCCCGCGCCGCCACGCCCAGCGCGACCTCGCCGGTGCCGCAGGCCACGTCCAGCACCGCGCCGCCGGCCGGGACCTCCACCTGCGCCGCCAGGTGCCGGGCCGCCAGCGTCAGGAAGCCCAGCCGGTCGTAGCTGGCCGCCACCCGCCCGAACAGCGCCCGGTTGCGCTCTGCGTGCCCTGCCCCGCCCGTGTCCGTCATGCCCTCAGCGTACCCGTGCACAAGGAACCGCCCCGGCCGAGGAGGCCGGGGCTGGAACAGGGGGGGCCTGCTCAGGTCCGCTCAGACCTTGCGGTCGGCGTCCATCAGGTCGCGGTCGGCCTGGTCGTTGTTCATGTTGGCCTTGGCGCGGTCCTCGGCGGCCAGGGCGTCATGCTTGGGGTTGCCGGTGACGGCGCCGGCGACCTCGTGGCCCATGGCGCGCAGGTGGTCGGCGCCCTCTTCCAGCTTGTTGCCCGCGGCGCTCGCCACGTCGCCCGCCGCGCTGCCCACGCGGGTCGCGCCGCCAGCCACCGCAGCCCCCGCGCCGGCCACGCCCGCGCCGCTCACGTAGGAGCCGTTGTGGCGGCGCACGGCGGCGTCCAGCACGTCGGACGGCACGTGCTCGTCCACGGCCACGGCGCGCCCGCCGCCGCTCACGCTGGTGTGCATGTGGTCGTAGTCGGCGTCGTCCACGGCGTACCCGTCGGCAGCGGTGCGGCCGTCGGCGTTCTCGTCAATGCCCATGGCGCCGCCGGTGGCGCCCACCGCCGCGCCCACGCCGGAACCCAGCGCGGTCATGCCCAGAATCACCGGGAGAGCCAGGCCGCCGCTGGCGACCACGGCGCCCGCACCCAGGATGCCGGCGGCCGCGCCGACCAGCGCGCCCACGCCGGTGCCCTTCACGGCGCCGGCCCCGGCGTCCTCCGCCCCGGCGCCCGCGTCGCCGGCGTAGGTGTCGTTGCTGTAGGTGTCGGTGGTCATGCCGCTGCGGCGGGTCACGTTCGTGGTGCCCACCTCGGGCCGCACGACGCCCTGGCTCTGCAGGTCGGCGATGAAGGCGTCGGCGTCGGCCACGGTCGGGAAGACAATATGTTTCATGCCTGTCATTGTTCCGGCCGCCTGAAGTCCCGGTGTGAGAGGACAACCGTGCAATCCCCACCCTTCCCGTAACCAACCCATAACTTCCTTCACGCAACCCCGGTCCACGCTCAGGCCACGGTGGGTGCCCGGGCCGTCAGGTATACTTGTCCGTTGCTGCGGCCTGCCCGCGCCCTCCTGCGCGGCCCGGCCCGCTGATTCTCTCCTCACGCCCACGGTGCCCGCACCGTTCAAAGGACGCCATGACCCGAACCCGCCGCTCCACCCCCGACCGCTCCCCGGCTGACCCGGCCCGTTCCGCACCGGACCGCAGCCCCGCCGCGCCCCGCGCCGCCACCGGCCTGCCCCTCCAGGACCTCACCCAGTGGCCCACGCTGCTCGGCGGCCGCACCCCCACCCCCGTGCAGGCCGGCGCGATTCCCGCGCTGCTGGCCGGGCGGGACGTGATCACCACCGCCCGCACCGGCAGCGGCAAGACGCTGGCCTTCCTGATCCCGGCCGCGGCGCGCGGTATCGGCCTGAGCGAACCGCGCGGCATCCGTCCGGAAGTGCTGATCATCACGCCTACCCGCGAACTCGCCGTGCAGATCCGCGACGTCGCCCGCGAACTCGGCCTGCGCGCCGGGCGCATCACGGGCGGCATCACCCCCGGCCAGACCCGCACCGAGGCGAGCGGCAAGGGCGTGATCGCCGGGACCCCCGGGCGCCTCAAGGACCTGATCGGCAAGGGCGAGCTCTCCCTGGCAGGCCTGAAATACGTGGTGCTGGACGAGGCCGACGAACTGCTCTCCCTGGGCTTCCTCAAGGACGTGGGTGACATCCTGCGGTCCGCGCAGCGCGCCGCGCCGCAGCAGCTGCAGCTCGCCATGGCCAGCGCGACCTTCCCCGCCGCGATCCGCAAGGTCGCCGAGACGTTCATGCACCACCCCGAGCGCATCGACATCGCACCCGACCCGCAGACCATCACGCAGGAGGACGAGGACATCCTGGGCGGCGCGACCGGCGCCACGCACCTGCTGGTGAACACCAACCGCAACGACGTGCTGGACGTCACCGCCACCCACACCCGCGACGCCCTGAAAACCCCGGGTGGCTGCGTGGTGATCTTCTGCCGCACCAAGCACATGGTCAAACGCCGCGCCGAACAGCTGCAGGCCATGCTGCCCGGCGAACTCGTCAGTCCGCTGCAGGGCAACATGGACCAGAAGAAGCGCGAGAAGACCATGCAGCAGCTGCGTGACGGCGAGTCCCGCGTGCTGATCGCCACCGACATCGCCGGGCGCGGCATCGACCTGCCCGAGGTGCGCGTGGTGATTCACATGGACGTGGCCGCCACCGCCGAGGACCACGTGCACCGCTCGGGCCGCACCGCCCGCGCCGGCCGGCCCGGCACGAACCTGGTGCTCCTGATTCCCGAACAGCGGCAGCTGTGGCAGAACGTCCGCCGCGCCCTGCCCGAGGCCCTGCACCCGCCCCTCACCCGCGAGGAAAAGGACATCGACCGTGAGATCCAGGAAAAGCAGGGCGGCAACCGCGGCCAGGGCGGGGGTGGCCGGGGCGCCCAGGGGGGCGGCCTACGCCCGGCGCAGGGCAGCAACCGGGGGCAGCAGGGCGGCCGCAGTCAGCAGGAGCGGGGCCAGGGCGGCCACCAGGGCCGCGGGGGCCAGGGGGGCGGTCAGCGTCCCGCCCGTGACAGCCAGGCCCGGGACGGCCAGTCCCGCGGGGCCCGCCCGGAGCGGGGCGCCACGCTGGAGCGCATGACCTTCGACGCCCCGGACTTCTCGTCCTCGGGCAGCCGGGACCGCAGTGGCCCGGCCTCAGGGACCGGCGCCGGGCGCGTGGGACCCCGCCCGGCCCGCCGCCGCCGCTGACCCAAAACCCGACCACGCGCCCGCCCCGCCCGCCTTGCCGGCGCGGGGCGTTTTTTTGCGCTGCTGCTTGCCCCCGGTGGGGGCAGGCGGGGCCGACGTCCTCACGTTCAGGCGGTAGACTGCCCGGCACATGGAATCGAAGGTCATCGTCGTCACTTCAGGCAAGGGGGGCGTGGGCAAGACCACGACCACCGCGAACATCGGGGCGGCGCTCGCCAAGCTGGGCGAGAAGGTCGCCGTCATTGACGTGGACGTCGGCCTGCGCAACCTGGACGTGGTCATGGGCCTGGAATCCCGCGTGGTGTTCGACCTGATCGACGTGCTGGAAGGCAAGTGCCGCATGAACCAGGCCCTGATCCGCGACAAGCGCGTGGAGAACCTGTTCCTGCTGCCCGCCTCCCAGACCCGCGACAAGGACGCCCTGGACCCCGAGGTGTTCAAGGGCGTGATCCGCCGGCTCATCGAGGAAGACGGCTTCAACCGCATCCTGATCGACTCCCCGGCCGGCATCGAGTCCGGCTTCCGCACCGCCGCCGCCCCCGCCGAGGGCGCCCTGGTGGTCGTGAACCCGGAGGTGTCCAGCGTCCGTGACGCCGACCGCATCATCGGGCTGCTGGAGGCCGCGCAGGTCAACGACATCCGGCTGGTCATCAACCGCCTGCGCCCGAAGATGGTCGCCAGCGGCAACATGCTGTCCGAGGCCGACATCCTGGACATCCTGGGCGTGAAACCCATCGGCATCGTGCCCGAGGACGAAGGCATCATCGTGAGCACGAACGTGGGCGAGCCGGCGGTGCTGGGCCGCACCAAGGCCGGCGAGGCGTTCATGGCGACCGCCCGGCGCATGAAGGGCGAGGACGTGCCGTACCCGAAGTTCGAGGAGAAGAGCGGCTTCATGGAAGCGCTGCGCCGCCTGTTCGGAGGGGCCTGACATGTTCTCCTGGCTGAAAAAGGGCCGCAGCAAGGAAACGCTGAAAGACCGCCTGGAACTGGTCCTGGCGTACGACCGCGCGCAGATCCCGCCCGGCAAGGTGGACGCCCTGCGCAACGACCTGCTGGAGGTCGTCAAACGCTACTTCCCCACCGGGAACAGCAGCGTGGAGATCGAGCAGCGCGGGGACATGGTGGTCCTCATGGCGAACATCCCCCTGGACGAACAGCAGCCCAAACGCTGAGACCGTGAGGCTCGCGGTCCTGGGAGACGTGCACGGCAACGCCTTCGCGCTGGAGGCGGTGCTGGCCGACGTCCGCTCCGCGGCGCCGGACGCCCTGTTCAACCTGGGCGACACCGTGTGGGGTGGAGCGGACCCCGCCCGCGCCTGGGCGCTGCAGCAGGAATTCGCCCCGCCCACCGTGCGCGGCAACACCGACGAGACGCTGGCCGTATGGCACGCGGACCGCGGGCAGGTCTGGCAGGACTGGCTGCGGCCCCTGCTGCCGGCCGAGCTGCCTGCCCGGCTGGGCGCCCTGCCCACCACCGCCGAGGTCGCAGGCGGGGAGGTCCTGCTCGCGCACGGCACCCCGCACAGCGCCTGGACTGCGCTGTTCAGCGCGGACGGAGGTGGCGTGCCCCTCCCACCCCGCGAGATCGCGCAACGCGTGCAGGGGTGGCCCGGCGCGCGTGTGGTCGTGGTGGGCCATACCCACACCGAACAGGTCGCCACGCACGGCGGCGTGACCTTCGTGAACGCCGGGTCGGTGTCCCGCCAGCCGCGCGGCACCGACCCGCACGCCCGCTGGGTGCTGCTCGAACGGCGCGCCGGGGCCTGGAACGTCACGTTCCGCCGCGTGCCGTACGACACGGCCACGGCCGCCTGCTGGGCGCGCCAGCACTGCCCGCTGGGCGAACAGGAAGCGGCCCTGCTGCTCGGCCCGCCCTGACTCCGCGCGGCCCGGTCGGCTGTGACCTTTCCCCACTCTGGATTCACCCGCGCGGCTTACGCTGTGCGGGTGATGTGCTTGAGTGGCCCCGGTGGCGTGTGTGGTGATCGGCCTTGAAGTACGACGTGCGGTTTCCGACGGTGGTGCTGGCGCTGCTGGTGATCGGCCTGATGACGGTAAGCACGGCGGCGCTCTCGCCGCGTGCGCCGAGCGGCATCTTCGTGAAGCAGATCGCGGGCGTGTTCCTGGCGGCGGTGCCCATCGGCGTGATGTGGTGGGCGGGCCGGGACCGCATCTACAAGTTCGCGCCGTACCTGTACGGGCTGGCGCTGCTGATGCAGGCGAGCACCTTCGTGATCGGCAAGGAGGTGAACGGGCAGCGCAACTGGATCAGCCTGGGGCCGCTGCAGTTCCAGCCGCTGGAGATCCTGAAGTTCACCCTGATCCTGATGCTGGCCCTCACCCTGCGCGCCGGGTACCGGGGCCTGCCCACGTACGCCCGGGCGCTGGCGGTGTTCCTGCCGGCGGTGGGGCTGGTCGTCCTGCAGGACTTCGGCGGCGCGATGGTCCTGAGCGTGATGTTCGGGCTGATGCTGCTCGCCGCCCGGATTCCCTGGTGGCACGCTGCGCTGGCCGTGCTGGCCGTGGCGGTGGCGGTGCCCACGGTGATGTACCCGCACCTGGAACCGTACCAGCAGAAGCGCCTGACGATCTTCCTGGACCCCTACCAGGACCCGCGCGGCGCCGGGTACCAGGTCATCCAGAGCACCATCGCGGTTGGTTCGGGCGGCGTGCAGGGCAAGGGCTACCAGCAGGGCACGCAGTCCCACAACGGCTTCCTGCCCGAAGCGCAGACGGACTTCGCGTTCAGCACCTGGGCGGAGGAACAGGGCCTGGTGGGCGGCGCAGCCGTGCTCGCGCTGTACGGCTTCCTGCTGTGGGGGCTGGCGGGCATGGCGGCCGAATCGCCGCGCCTGCAGGACCAGATTCTCTTCGCGGGCGTGCTGGCGCAGATCGGGTTTCAGGTGCTGGAGAACATCGGCGCGGCCCTGAGCGTGCTGCCGCTCACCGGGATCACCTTGCCGCTGATCAGTTACGGCCTGAGCAGCCTGGTCAGCACGCTCAGCACCCTGGGGCTCGCGTACGTGGTGTACCGCGACCGGTACGACGGGAGCATCTGAGGTGCCGGCCTTGACCGGCAAGGTCGCCCTGGTGACCGGGGCGTCCCGGGGGCTGGGGCGCGCCGCGGCGCTGGAACTGGCCGCCGCGGGCGCTTTCGTGATCGGCACGGCCCGCAGCACCCGAGCGCAGCCCTCCCGCCCGGACCGGCCCGACCTGACCGTGGACACTACCCTGGACGCCATTCACGCGGCCGGCGGGATGGGCGAGGCGGTGCGCTGCGACCATACCGACCCGGCGCAGGTGGAGGCCCTGATGACCGGCATCCGGGCGCGGCACGGGCGGCTGGACATCCTGGTGAACAACGCCTGGGGCGGCCACGACGACCCGGGCGTCCCCGGCGGCGGGGCCGAGGTGTGGGACGAACCGCTGGCGCAACTGAGGAGCATGTTGCTGGCCGGGGCGTACAGCGATTACGTCACCGGCCTGCTGGCGCTGCGGCACCTGATGGGCCCCGCCGGGCAGGGCGTGATCCTGACCACCACATACCACACGGACGAGCCGCCCGGCTGGCTGCCGTACGAGGTGAGCAAGGCCGCGAAGAACCGCCTGACGTACGTGCTGGGCGAGAAGCTGCGCGGTGCGGGGATCGCGTGTGTGGCGGTGTCGCCGGGCTGGATGCGCACGGAACTGATGCTGGAGCACCACACGCCGGAGGAACTGGCCGGTCAGACGGAAACGCCCCACTACGCCGCGCGGGCCCTGGTGGCGCTGGCCGCCGACCCGGACGTGGCGCGCCACACCGGCCGCGTGCTGGATGTGGGGGACGTGGCACGACTGTACGGGGTGACAGACGTGGACGGGTCGCAGCCGCAGTGGCATGCCGAGCACCGCGGCGGGCCCCAGGACGCGTAAAGCCGCGCGGGAACGACAGGCACCGCCTGCACCGGGCCGGGGCAGTCTGCCGCGCCGGACGTGTGGGTGTTGAGGCCAGTCTGAATTTGTCCACGGCTGTTCTCATCTATGGGTCTGCGGTGAGTGAGGGTCAAATTTCGATGCAAATGCGAGGAATGTCGCCCTGAACGGGTTTTACAGTCGCTTTTGGGCCTGAGGACGTCCTTGTCAGGGACGGATGTCCTCCCCCATATGGGGGGCGCGGACAATGTCTGCATCGTCAGAAATAGAGACTCTGTAAAATACCGCACAAGTCTGCGTGAGGCCATGACTCATGGCCTCACGCTGGCCCCTTCCTAGACTCTTGACACAACGGCGACGCTCTTCCAGACGACCAGTTTCGCTCCCGTTGAAGACCTCAAGGGGGGCTGTGAATCTCGGCGCGTAATCGGTCACCTAAGCGCTGAAGGGAGCCAGTGGTGAGACCGCCCCATCAAGGAGATGGCATGCGCCACGACACGATTTACGCCATGATCCCGGCTTGCAGGGCCGGGCAGGACAAAACCGGGATTTCAGAAACCGCTCAGCTTTCTCATTCTATTCTCCTGACTGCCTCAGGCCGGAGGAGCGCATGAGCGTCGCCCAGATCACCCTGTACGTGATCGTGGCCCTGCTCGTCACGAAGGCCGTCCTGACCATTGTCCTCGCCCTCTACCACCTGCGCGTGCAACGCCAGCGGCAGGCCCGCAGCGCCGCTGCACCCCTGCCCGGCGTGACCGTCCTGATCGCCGCGTACAACGAGGAAGTCGGCATCGCCGACACGCTCAGCTCCGTGCTCAGCCAGGATGTTCCCCAGTTGCAGGTCATCGTGGTGGACGACGGCTCACACGACCGCACCGCCGAGATCGCCCGGCAGTTCGCCCACCAGGACCCCCGCGTGCTGGTGCTGCAGCAGCCGAACGCCGGCAAGGCCGCCGCCCTCAACCACGCCATCCGCTACGCCCAGCACCCCGTCAGCGTCAGCGTGGACGCCGATTCAGCCCTCGCGCCCGGCACCCTGGCCCGCCTTGCCGCGCACTTCAACGACCCGCGCGTCGGTGCCGTCGCAGGGGACGTGAAGGTCGCCGGGCCCGCCACGCTGCTCACGCAGCTGCAGGGCATCGAGTACAGCGTCGGCCAGCACCTGGACAAACGCGCCCAGGACGTGCTCGGCGCCGTGAGCGTGGTCCCCGGCGCGGCCGGCGCGTACCGCACCGAACTGATGCAGAACCTGGGCGGCTACAGCAGCGACACCCTGACCGAGGACATGGACCTGACCTTCAGCATCGCCGCGGCCGGCTTCCAGGTCCGCTTCGAACCGGACGCCATCAGCTACACCGAGCCGCCCACCAGCGTGCGCAACCTCTGGAAGCAGCGCATGCGCTGGATGTACGGCACCTTCCAGTGCATGGGCAAGTACCGCCACGCCGTCCTGAACCCCCGCGCCGGCCGACTGGGCCTGCTGATCCTGCCCTACACCCTGGTGTACGGCCTGACACTGGGCGGCGCCGGTCCCCTCTTCGACCTGATCGCCCTGAGCGTGCTGCTCAGCCACTCGGTGACCGACGTGCTGGTGCCGGTGCTGCTGAACTTCGCGACCGACTTCGCCGCGGTGGCGCTGGCCCTCGGCCTGGGCCGGCGGTCCTGGCACGGCCTGGCGTACACGCCCACGCAGCGGCTGCTGCTGCGGCCCTTCGTGTTCGCGGTGATCGCCATGACCTGCGTGTCCCTCCTGCGCCGCCGGGACGTCACCTGGAATAAACTGCCGCGCGTGGGACTGCACCTGAACCCGGCCGCGCCTGACGCCCCGACCGTGCCCGCCGTGATCACCGCGGCCGCCACTGCCGCCCCGCTGCCCGAGCTGGCCCCGGCCGCCCTGGCGCCCACCCCGGAGTACGCCGCTTGATCCCCCGGGCCCTCCTGCTCACCCTGACCTTCACCCTCGGCACTGCGCTCGGCTCCGGCCCGGCGCAGGCCGCTTCCTGCGGCATCTTCGGCCTGACCGTGCCCAACCCGCAGGTGCTGGTGGCCCTGGAGAAAAAGGCCGGCTGCACCTTCCAGCACGTCCGCTGGTTTCAGGACTGGAACCAGCCGTTCAACCAGGAGTACGCCCGCCTGCTCTCCCAGAAGGGCCGCACGCTGGACCTGTCCTGGCAGCCGCGGTACGTGAGCAAGGGCAAACTGGTGGGCGTGCCGTACCGCGACATCGCCGCCGGGAAGCACGACCGGTTCATCACGCAGTTCGCGCGGGACATCAAACGCGGCGGCAAGACCGTGTCCATCAGCTTCGCGCCGGAAATGAACGGCGACTGGGGCGTGTACCAGCTCACCAGCAAGAACACGCCCGCGCACTTCAAGCAGGCCTGGAAGCGTATCGTGCACATCTTCTGGCGCGAGAAGGCCCCGGTGCGCTGGGTGTGGACGCCGAACATCCTGTACCCGACCGCGCTCAGCAGCTACCGCGAGCTGTACCCCGGCGACGGTTACGTGAACGAGATCGGCCTGGACGGGTACAACTGGGGCACCACCAACCCCTGGAACCGCTGGAAGACCTTCGCGCAGACTTTCGACGAGTCGTACGTGGCGATCAAGCAGATCACCTCCAAGCCCATGCAGCTGGGCGAACTGTCCAGCGTGGAGAAGGGCGGGGACAAGGCCCAGTGGATCCTGGATGCCTGCCGGCAGCTGCCGAAGTACGCCCGGGTGAAAAAGGCTTTCTGGTTCCACATCAATGACGGCCGGGTGGACTGGCGCCTGACCACCAGCCTCGCGTCCTTGCAGGCCTTTCGCCGCTGCGCGCCCGGCACGGCGCTCAAGTAGGGGAGAACCAGGCCGGCGGGGGACACATCACCATCAATACGACGATCTGGACTGCGGTCCAGGTCGTCGGCTTCATTAAGGGACTATTGAGGGAGGCCCCACAATATTGAGGCTTCATGAGCGCTTAATCTGTCATTACCCTGAAAGCGGGGTGAAGGCACACTAAGCGCAGCGAGGCAACCGCCGCAGGACCTGGGTTGCTCCGCGATAAAGGCAAAGCCGTCGCAAGGCGGTGACGCAAAGCCACGGGACCCCCAGGGTCAGCCGGGCCACCGAACGGAGACCGCCCATGCTGAACAAGCTGACCAAACGCACCGCCGCCCTGCTCGGAACCGCCCTGGCCCTGATGCTCAGCGCCTGCGACACCACCCGTGCCCCCAGCGCCAGCACCACCACCGACGCCGTCACCACCCAGGCCCGCCCCAAGCCCACCACGACCACCGGCACCAAATGGGTGGAGACCTTCGACCGGCTGGACACCAGCCGCTGGGTCGTGTCCAGCTGGGGCGGCTTCTGGCAGCAGAGCGGCCTGAGCGGCACCTTCACCCCCCAGAACGCCGCCGTGAACGGGAAGGGCCAGCTCGTCCTGACCCTGAAGATCGAGGCCTGCGCCGCCGGGCTGTGCGCCCAGGCCGGCGAACTGCAAAGCCAGCAGCGCATGGGCTTCGGCCGCTACACCTACCGCATGCGCGCGGCCAGCACCAGCAGCGACCCCGCCGTGACCGGCACTGCCCAGCCCGGCAACATCAGCGGCGCGTTCAGCTACTACCAGGACAGCACCACCGAAATCGACGTGGAAATCGAGGGGCACCGCAGCAGCACCCTGAACGCCGCCGTGTGGAAGGGCCTGGACACCAAGTCCTACGCCGTGCTCCCCACCGGCAGCAACCTCGCGCAGGGCTTCCACGACTACACCTACGAGTGGCGCTCCGGCCGCATCACCTACTTCATCGACGGCGTGAAGGTCTGGGAAACCACCCAGAACGTCCCGCAGGCCTCCGCGCACCTGATGCTGAACGTGTGGCCCACCCTGACCAACGCCTGGGGCGGCGAGGCCAAACCCGGCACGGTGTACATGCTGGTGGACTCCGTCACCTTCGAACCCTTCTAAAGGAACGTATTTTTCGCGCCGCATGTCACTGGACATGCGGCGCGTTTTCCTGCTCGGCCGGACTTACTGGAAGAGGCGACGGTACGCGCCGTACCCCTGAGCTTCCAGTTCACTGACCGGCACGAAGCGCAGCGCCGCCGAGTTGATGCAGTACCGCAGCCCGCCCTGATCGCGGGGACCATCCGGGAAGACGTGCCCCAGGTGCGAGTCTGCCACCTGCGACCTCACCTCGGTGCGGGCGTACCCGATCTTGTAATCCGTGTTCTCCTGCAGGGTCACGTCCGGGATGGGCCGCGTGAAGCTGGGCCAGCCGCACCCGGCGTCGTACTTGTCCAGGCTGGAGAACAGCGGTTCGCCGCTCACCACGTCCACGTAGATGCCCTCCTCGGTGTGGTCCCAGAACTCGCCCGTGAAGGCCCGCTCGGTGCCCTCGTGCTGCGTGACCTGGTACTGCATGGGCGTCAGCTTCTCCCGGAGTTCCGTGTCGGAGGGTTTCTGGAAGGAGCCGGGCGTGAACGGGGCCGTGTCAGGTCGGGTCATGCCGGCAGTGTACGGACGGCGCCCGGCCCGGAACCGTGCGCCAGACCAGAAACTCACCCCATGAAGCGCCCGTGAGCGCCCGCGGCCCTGCCCGCTTCATGAGCCCGCAGGTGCCGATCGGTGGGCGGCTCACAGGAACACCCCGTTAAATAAAGCCAGGATGAACCGAGTCGCCCGCGCCTCCCTGCTTCTGCTTCCCCTGCTCCTCGCCGCCTGCGGGCCGGGTGCGCCTGCCCCGGCACCCACTCCACCGGCGCCCACGCCCGGGGGCACGTTCGCGGCGCGGGTGCTGGCCCTCACCAACACCGCCCGCGCCCAGGCCCGCACCTGCGGCACGGACGCCTACGCCGCCACCACCCCCCTGACGTACAGTGCCCAGCTGGAGCAGGCCGCGCAGGCCCACGCCGCCGACATGGCCGCCCGGAACTACTTCAGCCACACCAGCCCCGAGGGCGGCACCGCTGCCGACCGCGTGACCGCCACCGGGTACGTCTGGCGGCAGGTCGCGGAGAACATCGCCGCCGGACAGACCAGCCCGGAGGAGGTCGTGGCCGGCTGGCTGCGCAGCCCCGGGCACTGCGCGAACATCATGGCTCCGGGCCTGAAGGACCTGGGCGTGGGGTACGCCTACGCGGGGGGCAGCAGGTACGGGCACTACTGGGTGCAGAACTTCGGCACCCGCCACTGAGCCCCCTTCCGCAGCCGGAAACATCAAGCCCGGCCCGTGGACACGCAGTCACCGGGCCGGGCTCAGGTGCGCTTACAGCGGGATGTTGTCGTGCTTCTTGTACGGGCGGACCTCTTCCTTGTCGGCCAGCATCTCGAAGGTCTGAATCAGGATGCGGCGGGTGTCCTCGATGGCGATCACGTCGTCGATGTACCCCTTCGCGGCGGCGATGTACGGGTTGTCGAAGGTTTCCTTATACTCGGCGACGAGTTCAGCCCGTTTGGCGGCCGGGTTCTCGGCTTCCTTGATCTCCTTGCGGTACACGATGTTCGCCGCCCCCTCGGCGCCCATCACGGCGACCGTAGCGGTGGGCCAGGCGTACACGGCGTCGGCGCCCATGTCGCGGCTGTTCATGGCGAGGTACGCCCCGCCGTAACTCTTGCGGCAGATCAGGGTGACCTTGGGCACGGTCGCCTCGGCGTACGCGAAGAGCATCTTGGCGCCGTGCCGGATGATCCCGCCGTACTCCTGCTGCACGCCCGGCAGGAAGCCGCTGACGTCCACCAGGGTCAGGATCGGCACGTTGTAGCAGTCGCAGGTGCGGATGAACCGTGCGGCCTTGTCGGACGAGTCGATGTTCAGGGACCCGCCCATGTTCTTGGGGTTGTTTGCGACGATCCCGATGCTCTGGCCGTTGAGCCGTGCGAAGCCCACCACGATGTTCTTCGCCCAGTCCGGCTGGATTTCCATGAATTCGCCGTCGTCCACGAGGTCGCGGATGACCTCGTGCATGTCGTACGCGCGGCGCTGGTCGGGCGTGATCACGCTGAGCAGCTTGTCGTTGCGGCGGTCCACGGGGTCGGTGCACTCTACGCGGGGCGCTTTTTCCCGCGCGTTCTGCGGGAGGTACCCGAGCAGGTCCTTCACGCCCTGGATGACGGCCTCGTCGCCGTCCAGGGCAAGGTGCGCCACGCCACTCCTGCGGGTGTGAACGTCCGCGCCGCCGAGCTGATCAAAGCTGACTTCCTCGCGGGTGACGGTCTTGATGACGTCCGGCCCGGTGATGAACATGTAACTGGTGTCCTTGCTCATCAGGATGAAGTCGGTCATGGCCGGGCTGTACACCGCGCCGCCCGCGCAGGGGCCCAGGATCGCGCTGATCTGCGGTACCGCGCCGGAGTAGATGCTGTTGCGGTAGAAGATCTCCCCGTACCCGGAGAGGCTGTCCACGCCCTCCTGGATGCGCGCGCCGGCACTGTCGTTCAGGCCGATCACGGGGCAGCCGGTCTTGGCGGCCAGGTCCATGATCTTCGTGACCTTCATGGCGTTGCGTTTGCCCAGACTGCCCCCCAGCACCGTGAAGTCCTGCGAGAACACGAACACCTGCCGGCCGTTGACGGTGCCGGAGCCCGTCACCACGCCCTCGCCGGGGGATTCCACGCCGTCCATCAGGCGGTTGCGGGCGTGCTGCACGAAGGTGCTCATCTCCAGGAAGCTGCCGGGGTCCAGGAGTTTGTCGATGCGTTCGCGGGCGGTGAGCTTGCCGCCCTCGTGCTGTTTCCTCACGCGCTCCGGGCCGCCGCCCGCCTCCACGTAGGCGCGTTTTTGCTCCATCTTGGCGATGAGTTCCTGCAACTCCAGGGCGGGTTGTGTCATGCCGTTAATGTAGCCAAATCCACCGGGACGTTTTGCGCCGCTCGGACGCGCCTGGAGGGCCGGTGTCCAGTCTGGCAGGATTGGCCCTGGCCCCCGCGCCCGGGTCAGGCGCATAGGGGAGAGGCCGGGGCGGGGTGGGGGCCGGGCGCTATCCTGCCGGGCATGTCCTACCGCGCGGTCATCGGCCTGGAAGTTCACCTGCAACTCAAGACCCGGTCGAAGATCTTCAGCCCCTGCCCGCAGGAGTACCACGGCGAGGGCCCCAACACCTTCACCGACCCGTTCACGCTGGGCCTGCCGGGCGCGCTGCCCACCCTGAACCGCGCGGCGGTGGAGCTCGCCATGATGTTCGGCCTCGCGCTGCACTGCGACGTGAGCGGCTTCACGCAGTTTCACCGCAAGAACTACTTCTACCCGGACGCCCCGAAGAACTTCCAGCTGTCTCAGTACGACCGGCCCATCGCCCGGGACGGGCACCTGGATGTGCCCCTGCCGGATGGAACGGGGGGCCGTATCCGCATCAAGCGCGCGCACCTGGAGGACGACGCCGGGAAACTTACGCACCCCACGTACGCCCCGTACAGCCTGCTGGACCTGAACCGCGCCGGCAGCAGCCTGCTGGAAATGGTCACGGAGGCCGACATCCAGTCCCCGGAGCAGGCCCGGGCATTCCTGGAGAGCGTGCAGGCCATCGCGCAGGCGCTGGGCGTGTCGGATGCCGCACCCGAGGAAGGCAAGATGCGCTGCGACGTGAACATCAGCATCCACAAGGACGGCCAACCCTGGGGCACCAAGGTCGAGGTGAAGAACCTCAACTCCTTCCGCAGCGTGGAGCGCGCCATTGCGTTCGAGGCGGCCCGGCAGGCGAAGGTGCTGGACGCCGGGGGCCGCATCACGCAGGACACCCTGGGCTGGGACGAGGGCGGGCAGCGGACCTTCCTGATGCGCACCAAGGAAGGAGAGGCCGATTACCGCTACTTCCCGGAACCGGACCTGCCGCCCCTGGACATCACCCCGGAGTGGATCGCGGCGGTGCGCGCGCGCATGCCGGAACTGCCCGAGTACAAGCGCGAGCGGTACCTTGCGGCGGGCGTGCGGGCCGCAGACGCGCAGACCCTGAGCCACAGCGTGCCCCTGTCGCGCTTCTACGACGCGGCGCTGCGCGAAGGTGCGGACGCCCAGCCGGTCGATGCCCAGAAGCTCGCCAACTGGCTGCTCACGGACGTGTCCGGGCACCTCGCCGCGCAGGGCACCGCCCTGGACGCCTCGCCGCTGCGGCCCGCGCATCTGGCCGCCCTGGTCCGCCTGATCGATGCGGGCACCATCAGCGGGAAGATCGCCAAGGACCTCCTTCCGGACGTCATGCAGGGCCACGACCCGGCGCAGCTCGTGCAGGACCGCGGCCTGAGCGTGGTCACCGACACGGCCGCCATCGACGCGGCCATCGACGCGGCCATGCAGGCCGACCCGGCGACCGTGGAGAAGGTCCGCGCCGGGAATGCCAAGGCCATGAACGCCCTGTTCGGCCCGGTCATGAAGGCCATGGGCGGGCAGGCGAAACCCGAGGTCGTGCGCGAACGCCTGCAGGCCAAACTGGGCCTGTGACCCTCCCGCCCGGCAACCCCTGGCGCGCCCCGGCCCTGGCGGCCCTGGCCGCGCAGGTCGCCTCGCTGTTCCTGCTCAGCGCGTACGCCGCCGCGACCGGCCGCGGGGTGTTCGTGTGGCTGGGCGTGGTGGAAACGGCGCTGGCCGGCGTGGTGCTGTGGTGGTGGACCGCCCTGCTGGGCCGGGTCCTGCGCGGGCAGGCGGTCCCGGACACCGACGGCACCTGGCGGTCCCTGGCGCTGCTGTACCCGTGGCTGACCGCGCTGCGCGGCGCGTCCTGGCTGGCGGTGCTGCTGGCCGTGCTGGGCGGCGGCGCGCCCGAGGCGAGCGCGCTGGGCCTCACGGCGCTGCTCACGCTGTGGGCGGCGTCCATCCTGGCGGGGAACGCCGTGTACGGCAGCCTGCTGCGCCTGACCCTGGACCCCGCCAGCCAGTCGGCGCGCACCCGGCTGACCGACTGGCTGAACGTCGCCGCCGCCCTGAGCCTGGGGATGGGCGTGGCGAACCTCGTGCCGCTGCCCGGCTTCAGCACGGCCCCCGGCCTCACGGACGCCCTGGCGTACGGCGCCGGCGCCGCGCTGGACGTCGCGGCGACCCTGCTGGCCTTTCAGGCCGTGCGGGCCGGGGCGGGCACCCCCCCCGACGCGGACTGAAGCCCCGCCCACCTTCATCCTTCGGTGGATTCAGCGCCCCTGGCCTTTCAGGGTATCCTCTGCCCCAGCATGCCGAAGCACCCGACACTTGTCTCCCTGGGCGACCTCGCCTGGGACGTCCTGGCCAAACCGGACACCATGCTGATGCCCGGCGGCGACACCACCGGCCGCTTGGAACTGTCCGGCGGCGGCAGCGCCGCGAACCTGGCCGTGTGGGCGCGCCGCGCCGGGCACCCGGCGGCGTTCGTCGGGAAGGTCGGCCAGGACCGCTTCGGGGAGATTGCCACCGCCGAACTGGAAGCCGAGGGGGTCGAGGCCCGCACGGTGAGCAGCGCCGAGCACCCCACCGGCGTGATCCTGGCGCTGATCGACCGGCTGGGGCAGCGCTCCATGCTCACCGGGCAGGGCGCCGACTGGGAACTGCTGCCCGAGGACCTGCCGCGCGACCTGCTGGCCGGGGCGCGGCACCTGCACCTCACCGCCTGGAGTCTCTTCCGCGATCCGCCCCGCGCCGCCGCGCTGGAAGCCGCCCAGGTCGCCAAGGCCGGCGGCGCCACCCTCAGCCTGGACCCCGGCAGTTTCCAGATGATTCAGCAGATGGGCCGCGACCACTTCCTGAAGATCGTGGACGACGTGCCCTTCGACGTGCTGTTCCCGAACGACGACGAGGCCCGCGCCATGAGCGGCAAACGCCAGCCGGACCGCAGCCTGGACTGGCTGCGCGACCGGTACCCGCACGCTCTGGTGGTCCTGAAGATGGACGCCGACGGCGCCCTGATCGAGGGGCCTGAAACGCCCCGCCTGCACGTCGCCGCCACGCACGACCGCCTGGTGGACGCCACCGGCGCCGG
Organism: Deinococcus ficus; assembly: GCF_003444775.1. Lineage (NCBI taxonomy): Bacteria > Thermotogati > Deinococcota > Deinococci > Deinococcales > Deinococcaceae > Deinococcus > Deinococcus ficus. The sequence goes on from NZ_CP021081.1 coordinate 532,830, forward strand.
GGACGCCTTCGGCGGCGCCTTCCTGGCCGGCTGGCTGGCACACGGGGACGCCGGGCGCGCCGCGCAGCTGGCCGTGCAGGCCGGCGGGTGGGTGGTGTCGCGCTTCGGAGCGCGCCCGCCCGCCGACGCGGACCTCGCTGCCCGCCTGGGTGCCGCCCACGCGGGCCGCGCCCTGACGCCCTCCCAGCTGATCGACAAGGACGCCATGACCCAGCTCGCTGCCCGCCGGACCTCCGACCCTGACCTGCTCGCCGCCCAGGAAGGCCCGGCATGACCCGCCTGCAGGGCCGGGGAATGCCCGGCTGGGTGAAGGGCCTGCTGGCCCTGCTCGTGCTGCTGCTGCTGGCGGCCGGGGGCGCGGCGTGGTACGTGCGCAGCCTGTTCGGCCCGGCCGGCGGCGGGGCGTACACCCTGGAGGTCAAGCCCGGGGACACCGTGGCCGGCGTGGCCCGCACCCTGGAAGCGCAGGGCGTGGTGAAAAACGCCCGGGTGCTGCGTTACCTGATGACGCAGAACGGCGCGGCCTCCAAGCTCAAGGAGGGCATGTACGACCTCAAGGGCAGCATGAGCGCGCAGGAGATCGCGGACACGCTGGCCGGCCCGGCGCGCATTCCGGTGGTGAACGTGACCATCCCCGAGGGCCGGCGCGTCAAGGACCTCCCGGCGATCTTCCAGAAGGCCGGGTTCGACGCCCAGGCCGTTGCGGCGGCGCTGAACGACGCCAGCCTCAGCCCGCACGCGCAGGGCCGGCAGAAGAACCTGGAGGGCTTCGTGTTCCCCGCCACGTACGACTTCCGCCCCAAGGACAGCGCGCAGACGATCGTCAGGCGCCTCGTGGCGCGCATGGAGGAGGAATTCACGCCCGGCGACACCGCCCGCGCCAGGGCGCTGGGCCTGAGCGTGCGCGACTGGGTGATCCTGGCGAGCATGGTGCAGGCCGAGGCCGCCAACGACGCCGAGATGCCCGTGGTGGCCGGCGTGTTCCTGAACCGCCTGCGTGACGGCATCGCGCTGGGCAGCGACCCCACCGTCGCGTACGGCCTGGGCAAGGACCTTCCGGAACTCGACCGCCCCGCCGGGGACTTCAAGGTGGACACGCCCTACAACACCTACACCCGCATGGGCCTGCCCACCGCGCCCATCAACAACCCCGGCCGGGCCGCGCTGCAGAGCGTCCTGAACGCCAAACGCCAGCTGGCTGACGGCCGGGACGCCCTGTACTTCCTGCACGCCCGCGACGGGAAGATCTACGTGAACCACACCTTCGCCGAGCACCTGCGCGACAACGAACGGCACCGCTGAGCACAGCGTGGAGGCCCGCCCCGATCATCCCGGGGCGGGCCTCCTTGTGGGCTTACCCGCCCAGGTAGGCGTGCAGCACGCGCTCGTCGTTCAGCAGCTCCGGGCTGTCCCCGTGGAAGGTCATCTGCCCGGCCTCCAGCACATACGTGCGGTGGCTGCTCTGCATGGCGAGGCGCGCGTTCTGCTCGACCAGCAGGATGGTGGTGCCCTGCTCGTTCAGCTCGCGGATGATGCTGAAGATCTCCCGCACGATGATCGGCGCGAGCCCCAGGCTGGGTTCGTCCAGCAGCAGCAGCCGGGGGCGGCTCATCATGGCGCGGGCGATGGCGAGCATCTGCTGCTCCCCGCCGGAGAGCGTGCCGGCCAGCTGCGCGCGGCGCTCCCCGAGGCGGGGGAAGCGCTCGTACATCCGGGTGATGTCCTGCCGCACGCCGGCCGCGTCCCGGCGGGTGTACGCGCCGAGTTCCAGGTTGTCCTGCACGCTCTGGCGGGCCAGCACCTGCCGCCCTTCCGGGCTCTGCGCGATGCCGAGTTTCACCGCTTCGTCCGGCGGCAGGCGGGTGATGTCCCGCCCGGCGAAGCGGACCGTGCCCGCCACGGGCCGCAGCACGCGGCTCACGGCGCGCAGGGTGGTGGTCTTGCCGGCGCCGTTCGCGCCGATCAGGGTCACGACCTCGCCCTCTTGCACGTGCAGGGTGAGGCCGCGCACAGCCTGGATGGCGCCGTAGTTCACGCTCAGGTCCGTGAGTTCCAGCAGGGGCGTCCCGGTTCCCGTCATCATTCTCCTCCCAGGTACGCTTCGATCACCTTCGGGTCGCGCTGCACGGCGGCCGGGTCGCCCACGGCGATCAGCTCCCCGAAGTTCAGCACGGCCACCCGGTCGCACAGGTTCATGACCAGCGGCACGTGGTGTTCGATCACCAGCACGGTCAGGTCGAAGCGGTCGCGGACCTCGCGGATGAATGCGGTGAGCTGGCCTTTCTCGCTGGTGTTCATGCCGGCGGCCGGTTCGTCCAGCAGCAGCACGCGCGGTTCGGTCGCCAGGGCCCGGGCGATCTCCAGGCGGCGCTGGTCGCCGTAGCTGAAGTTCGCGGCGAGCTCCCCGGCGCGGCCGTCCAGGCCGACGAGGTCCAGCAGTTCCCAGGCGCGGCGCTCCACGTGGCGTTCCTCGGCGTGCGCGCGGCCCAGCACGCCCTGCACCAGCCCGGCGTGGGTGCGGACGTGCTGGGCGATCTTGACGTTCTCCAGGGCGCTCAGGCCGCGGAACAGGCGGATGTTCTGAAAGGTGCGGCTCAGGCCCAGACCCGCGATGCGGTGCGGCGCGAGGCCCGTCACGGTCTGCCCGCGGTAGCTGAGGGTGCCGCTGCTGGGCGGGGTGAGGCCGGTCATCAGGTTGAACAGCGTGGTCTTGCCCGCGCCGTTCGGGCCGATCAATCCGAAGATCTCGCCCTCGTGCACGTCGAAGCTCACGTTGTTCACGGCGATCAGCCCCCCGAAGCGGCGGGTCATGTTGCGGGCCTCCAGCACCACCGGGCCGGGCGTCACGGCGGCCGTCATGCCTTCACCTCCGGGCGGGGCAGGTCGGCGGGCCGCTGCGGGGGCGCGGGGCGGCGCAGGCGTTCCAGGGCGCCCACGATGCCCTGCGGCAGGTACAGGCTCGCCACGACCAGCACCAGGCCGTTGATGACCAGCCGCCAGTCGGCGAGGAAGCGCAGCAGTTCGGGCACTGCGGTGAGCAGCGCCCCGCCCACCACCGGTCCCCACACGTTGCGGCTGCCGCCGATCAGCACGAAGGCCAGCACGGCGATGCTGGCGTCGAAGGTGCCCTGCCGGGCGTTCCAGGAACTCAGCAGCGGCGCGCTCATGGCGCCCACGATGCCGGCCAGGACCGCGCCGATCACGAAGGCCAGGACCTTGTAGCGGGTGGGGTTCACGCCCATGGCGTCGGCGGCCAGTTCGTCCTCGCGGATGGCGCGCAGCGCGCGGCCCACCCGGCTGCGTTCGAGCTGACGGGCGAACAGCAGCGTGAGCAGCAGCATGGGCCCGAACAGCCAGATGAACTGCCCGCGGTCCTCGAATCCGAACGGCTGCGGCACGTTGAAGATCCCGATGGCGCCGCCGGTGATGGTGAGGTTCAGGGCCAGCACGCGCAGGATCTCCACGAAGGCGATGGTCGCCAGCGCCAGGTAGATGCCGCGCAGCCGCAGCGCCGGGATGCCCACCGCCAGGCCCAGCAGTGCCGAGAGGGCGGCCGCGACGAGCCAGGTCAGCACGAACATGCCGTTGCCCAGCGTGTCGCGCAGGCCGGCGAAGGAGGGGTTGGTGAGCAGGATCGCGGCCGTGTACCCGCCCAGCGCGTAGAAGCCGGGCGTGGCGAGGCTGAGCTGCCCGGCCTGCAGGGGAAAGTACAGGCTCAGGCCCAGCAGGCCCGCCTGGACCATCGTCACGATCAGGAAGCCGTAGGTGGAGATGAAGTCGCCCATGGTCAGTTACACCTTCTGAATGGCCGCTTTGCCCAGCAGGCCCTGCGGGCGCACGAGCAGGATCACGAACAGCAGCGCGAACGCCACCACGTCCTTGTATGCGCTGTAGTCGGCGGGCACGAAGGCTTCGGCCAGGCCGATCACCAGGCCCCCCAGCACCGCGCCCGGGATGCTGCCCAGGCCGCCCAGCACGATCACCGCGAGGCCCTTGAGGCCGTAGGTCACGCCGAAGTACGGGCCGGCCACGCCGAAGGCCGTGCCGACCAGCGTGCCGGCCAGCCCGCCCAGGAAGCCCGACAGGAAGAACGTGATCAGGATGAAGCGGTCCACGCTGATGCCCAGCAGGCTGGCGGTGCCGGGGTTCTCGGCCACGGCGCGCAGAGCCTTGCCGATCTTGGTGCGGCCGATCACGTACCCCAGCAGGGCCAGCATGACCAGGCTGACCAGGAAGATGATGACCTGCACGGTGCGGATCACCACGACCTTCTCCCCGATGTTCAGGGTCAGGGCCGGGCGGAACTCGCCGTAGGCGTTGCTGGGGAAGTTGTAGATCTCCGCGCCCACCAGCAGCTGGATCAGGTTCACGATGACCAGCGCCACGCCCAGGCTGCTGACCAGCGCGAGCAGCGGGTCGGCGCCGCGGGCGCGCATGGGCCGGAACGCGAGGCGCTCGATGACCACCGCGACCAGCCCGGCCAGGGCCGCCCCGATCAAGGTGGCGAGCCCGAACACGACCGGATTCCCGGAGAGCGGCGAGCCGTCCGGGAAGAGGTTGATGCCCTTGAGCAGGCCGTTGTTCTCAAACTGCCCGACGACCAGAGTGTAGGTGAAGTACGCGCCGAGCGTGAACACGGCGCCGTGCGCGAAGTTGATGATGCCCAGGATCGAGAAGACCAGCGTGTACCCGAGTGCGAAGATCGCGTACACGCTGCCGATCGCCAGGCCGTTCATCAGGTTCTGAACGAGTTGACTGAGTTCCACGGCGGCCTCCTTGCGGCTCAGAAGGGGGCCGTCAGCGGGTCATGCTGCTGACGGCCCCGGCGTGCACGGTGCTTACTTCAGGTACACGAAGCTGCCGTTCTTGGCGTCTTTCATCTTGATCTGCGCCACGTAGAAGTCCTTCTGGATGACCTCGCCTTCCTTGTCAAAGCTGATGTCGCCCAGCGGCGTCTTGTACTTGCCGACCAGGATCTGCTTGTTCAGCGCGACGCGCAGGTCGTCAAGGTCCCAGGTGTTCAGTTTCTTCTTGCGGTCGATGGCCCGCAGGGCCTCCACCATGACCTGCACGCCGGCGTAGGCCTGCGCGGCGAACTGGGGCGGATCTTTCTTGTACTGCGCGCGGTAGTCCTTGACGAACACCTGGTTGGCGGCACTGGGCTGCGCGGGGCTGTAGGCCTGGGCGATGATCACGCCGTCGCACAGTTTCTGGCACACGGGGAACATGTTGCTGGTGTTCAGGCCGTTGCCGCCCACGATCAGGCCCTTGAAGCCCAGCTGGCGCAGCTGCTTGACGAGGTTCCCACCGTCGGCCGCCAGGCCGCTGATGATGGCGAGGTCCGCGTCGCTGTTCAGCACGGCGGTGACCTGGGTGGTGAAGTCGGTGTCGGTGGTCTGGAACTTCTGCACGGTGGTCACGCTCAGGCCCTGGGCCTTGGCGGTCTCCTGGAAGGTGCCGGTCTCGGACACGGAAAACGCGTCGTTCTGGGCGTACAGAACGGCGACCTTCTTGATCTTGGGGTCCAGCTTCAGGGCCTGCTTCACGGCGTTCGGGGCGACCACGGCGATGGGGGCCGACACCCGCGCGATGAAGTCGCCGATCTCCGGGATGCCCTTGGCGGTGTTGCTGGGCCCCAGGACGGGAATCTTGGCGCGCTCGGCGATGGGGTCGGCCGCGAAGGCCTGCTGGGAGAGGGTGGGGCCGACGATCCCGACGACCTTGTCCTTGTTGATCAGGTTCTGGAAGGCGTTGATGGCGCCGTTCTCGTCGCCGCCGGCGTCCTGGAACACCAGCTTGAAGGGCGTGCCGTTGATGCCGCCGCGGGCGTTGAGGTACTTCTCGGCGAATTTCGCGCCGATGACCTGCTCCTGCCCCAGCAGGGCGACGTTCCCGGTCTGGGCCAGGGCGATGCCGATGGTGGGCGTGGTGACCTTCTGGGCGGCGGCGATGGTGATCAGGCCGGCGGTGATCAGGGCGGCTCCCTGGGTGATCCGTTTCATATGCCCTCCCTGGCTTCTCGGGGAAGCCGGTCGTCGTGCTGTGTGGTGCGGACACTATGGGAGCGGGTGAGGGCGAAGTCAAGAGAACCGCAAGGGGCGCCCGCCCTGTCAGGCACCTGTTCCTAGACAAGTGTCGGGCCGACCGGCGGGCCCGACCAGGACCGCGCACTTGTGCTGGCTTTTAACTTCATGGTACCTTTGCGTTTGGCTTGTATCAGGCCAGGAGGTTGCGTGGCGAGACGAAAGATGCCGGAACAGCGGGAAAAGAAGAAGAAAGACGAGTCCGACGCCGTCCGGGCCGAAGGGGTCGTGGAAGAGGCGCTGCCGAACACCACGTTCCGCGTGAAGCTGGACACCGGGCACGACATTCTGGCCTACATCAGCGGAAAGATGCGTATTCACTACATCCGCATCCTGCCCGGTGACCGCGTGGTTCTGGAAATCAGCCCCTACGACACCACTCGTGGGCGCATCGTCTACCGCAGGTAATCCCTGACCCCGGTACCCAACAGATTCCCCACCCGCCAAGGTGGGCGGGGGGTCGAGCGCTGCCAGGAAAGACTCCACGATGGGCAGTCTGGCTGGAAGGCGGCGCGAGGAGGAAGCAATGAAGGTTCGTAGCAGTGTCAAGAAGATGTGCGACAACTGCAAAGTGATCCGCCGCCATGGGCGCGTGCTGATCATTTGCTCCAACGTCAAGCACAAGCAGAGGCAGGGTTAATCATGGCGCGTATTGCTGGTGTTGACCTGCCGCGCGAAAAGCGCATTGAAATCGGCCTGACCTACATTTACGGCATCGGCCTGACCCGCAGCAAGGAAATTCTCGCCCGGACCGGCATCAACCCCGACACCCGCGTGAAGGCCCTGACCGAAGCGGAACAGAGCACCCTGCGTGAAGCCGTCGAGAAGACCTACAAGGTCGAAGGCGACCTGCGCAGCGAAGTCGGCCAGAACATCAAGCGCCTGATGGACATCGGCGCCTACCGCGGCCTGCGTCACCGCCGCGGCCTGCCCGTGCGCGGCCAGCGCACCAAGACCAACGCCCGCACCCGCAAAGGCCCGAAGAAGACCGTTGCCGGGAAGAAGAAGGCGACGAGGAAGTAAGCCATGGCGAAACCCACCAAAGGCAAAGCGCCCCGCCGCGCCCGCCGCAACATCAGCGCCGGCCGTGCCTACGTGCACGCCAGCTACAACAACACCATCGTCACCATCACCGACATGGACGGCAACAGCGTCGCGTGGAGCAGCGGCGGGACCATCGGCTACAAGGGCAGCAAGAAAGGCACCCCCTACGCTGCCCAGCTGGCCGCCGCCGACGCCGTGAAAAAGGCCCAGACCTCCTTCGGCATGAGCGCCGTGGACGTCATCGTGCGCGGCTCGGGTTCCGGCCGTGAACAGGCCATCCGCGCCATCCAGGCGTCCGGCATCGAAGTCAAGAGCATCATGGACGACAGCCCCGTGCCCCACAACGGCTGCCGCCCCAAGAAGAAATTCCGCGCCTGAGCGCAACGCGCGCGCCCACCTGCCCCGGTTCCGCTGTGCCAGGCACATAAGCTGCACCCACCAGCGAGGAACCGGGCCCCAGAGGGCCGCAGACCCGGCCTGGCACACGCCTGACGCCGCATAAGGAGAGCAACACATGGGTCGTTTCCGTGGTTCCATTACCAAACTCAGCCGCCGCGAAGGCATCAACCTCGCGGAAACCGAGAAAGTCCAGAAGTACCTGGACAAGCGCCCCTACGCGCCCGGCCAGCACGGCCAGCGCCGCGGCCGCGGCCGCCCCAGCGACTACTCGGTCCGACTGCGTGAAAAGCAGAAACTCGCCCGCCTCTACGGCATGGGTGAAAAACAGTTCCGCAACCTCTTTGAAGAAGCCACCAACGTTCCCGGCGTGACCGGCACCGTGTTCCTGCAGCTGCTGGAACGCCGCCTGGACAACGTCGTGTTCCGCATGGGCTTTGCCAGCACCCGCCGCCAGGCGCGCCAGTTCGTCGGTCACGGCCACATCTTCGTGAACGGCAAGAAAGTGGACATCCCCAGCTACCGCGTGAAGATCGGTGACGAAATCAGCGTCGCCGAAGGCAGCCGCAGCATGGGCTTCATCCAGGAGAACATGGAAGCGCAGAAGCGCCGCCGCGTCGCCCCCTGGGTGGAACTGGACGCCGACAGCTTCAAGGGCACCTTCAGCCGCCTCCCCGCCCGCGAAGACCTCGCTCTGCCCATCAACGAGAACTTCATCATCGAGTACTACTCGCGCTAAACCAGGAGGCCCCAGTGGACCAAAAGCGCCCTCAACTCAAGGCCCGCGTCGACGGCAACTACGGCGAGTTCGTCCTGGAACCGCTCACGCGCGGTTACGGCGTCACCATCGGGAACCCCATCCGGCGCATCCTGATGTCCTCGATCCCCGGCACGGCGGTCACCTCCGTGTACATCGAGGACGTGCTGCACGAGTTCAGCACCATCCCCGGCGTCAAGGAAGACGTCATCCAGCTGATCCTGAACCTCAAGGAACTGGTCGTGAAATTCCACGCCCCCGGCGCCAAGACCCTGACCCTGCGCGCGCAGGGCAGCGGGGTCGTGACCGCCGGCGCCTTCGAGGTCCCCTCGGACGCCGAGATCGTCAACCCTGACCTGGTCATCGCCAACCTCGCCGAGGACGGCAAACTGGTCATGGAAGTGCGCGTGGAAGAAGGCGAAGGCTACGTGCCCGCCGACAAGCACGCCACCAAGGACCGCATCAACAGCATCCCCGTGGACGCCGTGTTCAGCCCCGTGCGCCGCGTCGCGTACCACGTCGAGAACACCCGCGTGGGTCAGCAGACCGACCTGGACCGCCTGATCCTGCGGCTCTGGACGGACGGCTCGACCGGCCCCCAGGAAGCCCTGGACAAGGCCGTGGAGATCCTCCGCGACGAGCTGACGGTCTTCGGGAACGTCGAGGCCCTGCCGCCCGCCGCGCCCGAGTACGCGCAGCCCGTGTACACGCCCGCCCCCATGCCGGCCGGCAGCAGCGTGTACGACCTGCCCCCCACGCCCAGCAGCGTGAACCTCAACCCCGGCGACTACCCCGCCGAGCTGGACAGCCCCCGCGTGACCCTGGAAGGCCTCGGCCTGACCACCCGCGTGCTGCACAGCCTCAAGGAAGAGGGAATCGACAGCGTCGACGCGCTGTGCGCCCTGTCCGACCGCGACCTGAAAAAGGTGCCCGGCATCGGCGAGCGCAGCCTCGACGAGATCAAACAGCAACTTGCCCAGTTCGGCCTCGCCCTGCGCGACTGAACTGCGATTAAAGGAGACACACCATGCGCCACGGTAAAGCCGGACGCAAGCTCAACCGCAACAGCAGTGCCCGCACCGCCCTGGCCCGCGCCCAGGCGACGGCCCTGCTGCGCGAGGGCCGCATCCAGACGACCCTCACGAAAGCCAAGGAGCTGCGCCCTTTCGTTGAGAAACTGATCACCACTGCCAAGGGCGGCGACCTGCACGCCCGCCGCCTCGTCGCCCAGGACATCCACGACGTCGCCGTCGTGCGCAAGGTCATGGACGAAGTGGCCCCCAAGTACGCCGAGCGTCCCGGTGGTTACACCCGCATCCTGCGCGTGGGCACCCGCCGCGGTGACGGCGTCACCATGGCCCTGATCGAACTCGTCTGATCCCAGGCGACTGCATGCCCCCCGCCCCGGCGGGGGGTTCTGCTTTACCGCCTCATATGGCTCTATCCTGCCGGCACATGCCTCCTGAATTCACCGTGTCCGGCATCGTGAGCCGCCCCGCCCCCCAGGTTCACGAGGCGATCGCCGACCCGGCCCAGCTGAGCCGGTACTTCACGACCGGCGGCGCCCAGGGCCGCCTGGAGGCCGGTGCCACCGTCACCTGGGCCTTCGGGGAATTCCCCGGCGCCTTTCCGGTCACGGTGGTGGAGGCCGTGCCGGGGCGGCGGCTGGTGCTGCGCTGGGGCGTGCCGCCCGAGGTGGGCGCCGGGGAGACCACCGTGACCTTCGAGCTGAAGGAGGTCGCGCCGGGGCGCACCCAGGTGCAGATCACCGAGCGCGGCTGGCCGGACACGCCCGCCGGTCGCCAGGCGTCGTACGGCAACTGCATGGGCTGGTCCCAGTTTCTCAGCGCCCTGAAGGCGCACCTGGAGTACGGCATCAACCTGAGGGAGGGCATGTACGCATGAGCATCACCCCATTCCTGATGTTCCAGAACGGCGAGGCCGAAGAGGCCCTGAACTTCTACCTGCAGACCTTCCAGCCGGCCGAGCTGCTGAGCCTGCAACGCCACCCGGAGGGCAGCCCGGCGGCCGGGCAGGTCATGCTGGCCCACGTCCGGCTGCGCGGCCAGACGCTGGCCTTCTCGGACAGCAGCGTGCGGCACGCGTTCACGTTCACGCCCGCCGTGTCCCTGTACGTGACCTGCGAGGACGCCGCCGACATCCAGGCCCTGCACGATGCGCTGCTCCCGGGCGGCGCGGCCCTGATGCCGCTGGGCGACTACGGTTTCAGCCGGCAGTTCGCGTGGCTTCAGGACCGGTACGGCGTGTCCTGGCAGCTCACCCTGCCTTGAGCCGCGCGCTCCGCCTTTCCCACGCCGACATCCTGGACGCGCTGCACCGCGAGTACGGCCTGCCCCTGACCCGGCTGACGTACCTGAACGCCGGGACGGCCCACGCCTACCGCGCCGACGGCCCGGCCGGCCGGTACTCTCTGAAACTCCTGCCGGGCGGCGCGTACGGCGAGGCGATGCTCCGGCGGGTGCAGGCCGAGGTGCCCCTGCTTCAGGCGCTGCGACAGGAGGGCGTGCTGGAGCACCTTCCCCGCCCGCTGCTCACCTGCTCGGGCCAGGCGCTGTCCCGCGTGGGCCCGTTTCCGCTTCTGGTCACGGAATGGATCGATGCCCGCACCCTGGAGGGCGACTGGGCGGCGGCCCTGCAGGATCTCGCCGGCCTGCTGGGCCGCCTGCACGCCGGCACGGCCCGCGTGACCCGGCACCTGAACCGCCTGCCCGTCCCGCCCGAGGACTTCACCCTGCCCTTCCGGGCCCAGCTGACCCAGAACCTGCACCACCTGCAGGCCCGGCCGCCCGGCGGCCGGGACGGCGCGCGCGCCCTGCGGACCCTGCTCGCCCCCCACCACGCCACCCTGGACGCCCTGCTGGAGCAGGCTGCCCGCTTCGGGCAGGCGGCGCGGCGGGCCCGGCGACCCCACGTGCTGTGCCACACCGACGCGCACGGCTGGAACGTCATGCAAGGCGCCGGGGGCCAGCTGTGGCTGATCGACTGGGAGACGGCCCGGCTGGCCCCGCCCGAACACGACCTGGCGCTGCTGGGCGAGCACCTGCCGCGCGTGCTGCCCGCCTACGAGGCCGCCCGCGGCGCGCGCACGCCCCTGCACCTGGAGACGCTGTGCTTCTACTCCGCTCGGCGCGTGCTGGAGGACCTCGCCGTGGACGTGCAGTTCCTCCTGCATGACCACACCCGCCCCGCCGAGGCCGCCCACACCCTGGACATCCTGGAGGGGCACGTGCTGCCCGCCCTGCACCGCCTGCCTGCACGCCTGGAGGCGTGGCGGGCCCTGAGCGCCTAAGCTGGCCGGATATGACTCCGACACTGGTGATCGTGCCCGGCCTGGGCGGCAGCGGCCCGCAGCACTGGCAGAGCCTGTGGGAAACGAAGTTCGGTGGCGTGCGGGTGGTGCAGGACGACTGGGAGCACCCCACCCCCGCCGCCTGGACCGCGCGGCTGCACGAGGTGATCGAGGCCACGCCCGGCGACCTGGTGCTGGTGGCCCACTCGTGCGGCGTGCCCACCGTGGCGCACTGGGCCGCCCGGACCGGCGGGCACGCCCGCGTGCGGGGCGCGCTGCTGGTGGCGCCGCCCGACGTGGACCTCCCGCTGCCGGACTTTCCGGCCGTGGCGGCGCTGGCCCCGCAGCCGCTGGGGCCGCTGCCGTTCCCGGCGCTGGTGGTGAGCAGCGAGACGGACCCCTTCGTGACCCTGGAACGGGCGCAGGCCTTCGCGGAGGCCTGGGAGGCCGAGTTCATCACGGCCGGCGAGGCCGGGCACATCAACACCGACAGCGGGCACGGCGACTGGCCGGAAGGGGAGATCCTGCTGTCCGAGGCGCTGCACGCCTGGACGCCGCCGGACATCAGCCGCTTCTGAGCAGGACGAGAAAAGAGCACCCCCGCCGTGTGGAGGGGGTGCTCTTTGAACGTTGTGGTGAGGGGCCCTGCCCGTGACGGCAGGGCCCCTCACTGCTGTGGGTCAGCTCCGGCTGGCCCCGCTCCGCTTCAGTTCGCGGCGACGGCGAGGTGCTTGTCGAGCAGGGCCTCGAAGGCGCGCTTGGGCTGGGCACCGACCACGCCCTCGACGGGCTGGCCGTCCTTGAAGAGGATCAGGGTGGGGATGCTCATGACGCGGTACTGGCCCTGGGTCATGGGGTTTTCGTCCACGTTGACCTTGGCGATCTTCACGCGGCCCTCGTACTGGCCGGCGAGTTCCTCGATGACGGGCGCGATGATGCGGCAGGGGCCGCACCAGGGGGCCCAGAAGTCCACCAGGGTGAGTCCCTCGGCGGTTTCGGTGGTGAAGGTGCTGTCGGTGAGTTCGAGTGGCTTCATAGTCTGGATCATACGCTGCGCTCCGGTGGGGGGGATGGGGTGAAGGTGGGGATTTGCTCACCCAACCTTAGGATACCCCACGGGGGTACATCAGGCGCGAGACTGGGCAGCATGCCCACCCCCCCGGCCGCCTTCGACCGCGGCGTGACCCTCTTCAACGCCGGCCACTGGTGGGAAGCCCACGAGGCCTGGGAAGCCCTGTGGCTGCCCGCCCGGGGAGACGAGCGCGCCTTCTATCAGGCGCTGATCCTGCTGGCCGCCGCGCTGCACAAACGCTGGCACCACGGGTCCCTTACCCACCGCAACTACCACAAGGCCCAGCGCTACCTCCAGACCCTGCCGGACGAGTACCGCGGCGTGAACCTGCGCCAGCTCAGCGCCGACGTGTGGACCGCCCTGCACGATCCGGAGCGGCACCCCCGCATCCCGCTCTCCTGACCGGCCCCGCCCGGCGGGGGATGCCCGGCCCCAGGGGCCATCCGGTATCCTGCCCGTACCCCGTCCGCCCCCGGACGCTATTGACACCGCAGCACGACAGGAGACATCGGATGGAACGCATTGCCCTTTTCATTGACGGCGCCAACGTGTACGCCGCCGCCAAGCGGCTCGGCTGGAACTTCGACCACCGCAAGATCCTGGAGCACTTCGCCACCCAGGGCCGGCTGTACAACGCCTTTTACTACACCGCCGTGCCCTACCCCATCGACGACAAGCAGAAGCGCTTCACGGACGCCCTGACCTACATGGGCTACACGGTCCGCACCCGCCCGCTGCGCGAGGCGACCGACGAGAGCGGCCAGACGTACCGCCGCGCGAACCTCGACATCGAACTCGTCACCGACCTGCTCACCACCGAAGGGCAGTACGACGTGGCCGTGCTCCTCACCGGCGACGGCGACTTCGAACGGCCCGTAGAGGTCCTGCGCGCCCGCGGCAAACGCGTCGTGGTCGCCAGCATCCCCGAGATGACCAGCTACGAACTGCGCAACGCCGCCGACACGTACGTGGACCTCGGCAGCCTGCGCGACCAGGTGGAACGCCCCGGGTACCGCCTGCCCAGCGAGCAGCGCGACCGCGTCGACACCGGCCGGCCCTACTACGTCAACGCTCCCATGGACCAGGATGACCGCTGACCCGCCCGCGCCCCGCCGGACCGGGAAGGCCGGCAGCGGCAGACGGGGCGCCCTGCCCATCGCCCTGGACGCCGTCGGCGGCGACTACGGCGCCGCGCCGAACGTGGAGGGCGCCGTGCAGGCCGCCCGCGCCGGCGTGCCGGTGCTGCTGGTCGGGGAACGCACCCGCCTGCACGCCGAACTCGGCCGGCACGCCGGCAGCGGCACCCTGCCCATCGAGGTGGTGGACGCCCCGGACCTGATCACCATGGACGACCACGCCACCGACGTGCGCCGCCGCCCCGAGGCCAGCATCAACGTCTGCACCCGCCTGGTCAGAGAAGGCCGGGCCGCCGCGGCCGTCAGCATGGGCCACAGCGGCGCCACCATGACCTCGGCGCTGTTCACGCTGGGCCGCATCCGCGGCGTGGACCGCCCCGCCATCCTCACCCACCTGCCCGCCCAGGGGGGCTTCACGACCCTGCTGGACGCCGGCGCGAACACCGACGTGCGCCCCGCGTACCTGGCGCAGTGGGCGCAGCTTGCCAGCGTGTACCTGCGGGTCCTGGAGGGCCACGAGAACCCCACCGTGGGCCTCCTGAGCATCGGGGAGGAGGACCACAAGGGCAGTCAGCTCGTGCTGGACACCCACGCCCTGCTGCGCGAACTGCACGGCCAGGGCCGGCTGAACTTCCACGGGAACGTGGAGGGCAACGACATCTTCAAGAACACCACCGACATCGTCGTCACCGACGGCTTCACCGGTAACGTCGTGCTGAAACTCGCCGAGGGGGAGGCCAAGGTGCTGTTCGGCTGGGTGAAGGACGCCCTGACCCGCGACCTGAAAAGCAAGCTGGGCGCCCTGCTGGTGCGCGGCAGCCTGCGCAGCCTCGCCGAGCGGCTGGACCCCAGCACGTACGGCGCGAGCATCCTGATCGGCGTGCGTGGCCTGGCCTTCATCGGGCACGGGAAATCCGACGCGCGCGCCGTGAAAAACGCCCTGCTGCGCGCCTCCCGCGCGCACGAGGCGGACCTCGTGAGCCGCTTGGAAGCCGCCTTCGCCGAGCAGGCCGGCCCGGGCACCGTCGGATAACGTCCTCCGGTTCTCAGAGCGGTGCGTGGCAGACTGACCGGAATGCTGGAACAGCTCACCGAACAGTTTCTTCAGAGCATTCAGACGCCCCGCGCGTGGGTGGGCCTCGCCGTCACGCTGGTCGTCGCGTACGCGCTCTACCGCTTCGGGCGCACCCTGCTGCGCTCCCTGGAACGCCACCTGCCGGCCCGGCTCGTCTGGGGCCTGAAATGGGTGTGGCTGCTGCTGGTCGGCGTGGGCTGGCTGGCGGTCGCCGCGCACCTGCTGCAGCTCTCGGCCCTGCCGTTCCTGTACGAGTACGGGCAGGGCATCGCCGCGTGGTTCGGGCACAGCGCCGCGCAGACGCTGGTGGTCGTCGCCATCGCCTTGATCGCCTGGAACCTCGTGGGCGCCCTGGCCCACCGCATCGTCCCGGACGACGAGTTCAACCGCCGCACCGTGCGTGTGCAGACCCTCAAGGGCGTGATCGAAAGCACCCTGAAAGTCGCCATCGTGATCATCAGCGTGATCGCCGTGATCCAGTCCCTCGGCGTGAACGCCACCAGCCTGCTCGCCGGGGTGTCCGTGCTGGGCCTCGCGGTCAGCTTCGGCGCGCAGAGCCTCGTGAAGGACCTGTTCAGCGGGTTTTTCATCCTGCTCGAAGACCAGTACGGCGTGGGCGACGTGATCACCGTGAACACCGGCCTGCTCAGCGGCAACGTCGAGAAACTCAACCTGCGCATGACCGCCCTGCGCGGCCTGGACGGCACGCTGCACATCATCCCCAACGGGCAGATCAACACCGTCAGCGTGAGCAGCAAGGACTGGTCCCGGGTGGTCGCCACCGTGGACGTCACCTACAGCGCCAACCTCAACGACGCCCTGCGCGTCCTCAAGGCCGTCAGCGACGAACTGGCCGCCGACCCCGAATGGAAGCACTTCTTCCTGGACGCCCCGGACATCCAGGGCGTCACGCAGCTCGCCCCGGACGGCGTGACCCTGCGCGCCCTGTTCAAGGTGCAGCCGAAAAGCCAGTACGCGATCGGGCGGGAATTCAACCGCCGCATCAAGATCGCCATGGACCAGGCCGGCATCAGCATTCCCAGCCCGCAGCGCCACCTGAACTTCGGGGACGGCCCGGTGGAGATCCGGCTGGTGCGCGACCCCGTCCCGGCCCGCGCGCCCGGCAGCCCGGACAGCCCGGCGCCCGCCGCGGCCGCTCCCGGGCGCGTGCCCGGCCTGGACGCCGGGAAGGCCGCGCCGCTGCCCGAACAGGAACGCACCCAGGCGCCCATCACACCCAGCATGACCCGCGACGCCGAGGACGACCGCAGCTGAAGCCCGCTGACTTCTGAATGACGGCTCAATGAAAATCTCCCCGTCCGCCTCAGAGTTCCGTCAGGCTCGCTGGGTACAGTGCCCCCATGACCCCCGTGAAACCCCTGCTTCTGGCCGGCCTGGCTCTGGGCCTCAGCGCCTGCACCATCACCACCCGCCCCGCCGTGTACCTCACGCAGAGCGGCAGCAACCTGATCACCGACCTGCGCCCCGACCGCGGCGAGGGCAGCACCTACTGGGTGGGCGAACAGGTCCGCATCCGCCTGAGCACCCGCGCCGCCGGGTACGTCACCCTGGTCGCCCTGCAACCCAACGGCTACAGCAGCACCCTGGTCCGCAACGCCTACGTGCCTGCCGGCACCACCACGTTCCCCCGCGCGCAGGACGCCGCGTCCTGGACCGTCGCCCCGCCCCGCGGCACGCAGTACGTCCGCGCGATCTTCACCCGCGTGCGCCCCACCACCGACCTCGTGCTGCGCGGCACGTACGACAACGGCACCTGGAACACCGCCACGAACGCCTACGTGAACTCCTACGCCGCGCAGGACCGCGACGTGCAGGAAACGTACTTCTGGATCCGCTGAACTTCATCACCTGGAACGGGGGACGCCGCGGCGTCCCTTTTTCCTTTGGCCTTACCCTGAACGCCATGAGCCTGACCTTCCAGGAAGCGAGTGAGCGGGTGGACGCCTTCATCGGCCAGTTTGAGGAGGGGTACTTCCCGCCGCTGCTGATGCTGGCCCGCCTGACCGAGGAAACCGGCGAGATCGCCCGCGTGATCGCCCACCAGAACGGCAAGACCCCCAAGGCCGGCGAGGATGCCGGGGACCTGGAGATGGAACTCGCGGACCTGCTGTTCGTGATGCTGTGCATGGCGAACGAACGCGGCCTGAACCTGGAACGCGGCTTCGCCCGCATGATGGACAAGATCGACCGCCGCGACGCTGACCGCTGGACGAAAAAGACCCCGGACGGGCAAGCTGAGGGGCAGTCAGCCCTGGTCCGTGACCTCACCCGCCCTCCCGGAGACCCTGCCCTGACCGACGCCCGCTACCCCCTCGGCCCGATGCCCCTGGTGCAGTCCCTCACGCCCGCGCAGCGGAACGAGGCCCGCCGCGCCGTGGCCGCCCTGCCCGCCGCCCTGCGCGCCGCCGTGCAGGACCTCACCGACGCGCAGCTCGACACGCCCTACCGCGAGGGCGGCTGGACCGTCCGGCAGGTCGTGCACCACGTTGCCGACAGCCACCTGAACGCCTTCGTGCGCCTGAAACTCGCCCTGACCGAGCCGAACCCCACCATCAAGCCGTACGACGAGGCCCTCTGGGCGCAGCTGCCTGACACGCAACTCCCGGTCGGGGTGAGCCTGGACCTGCTCGGCGCGCTGCACACCCGCCTGAGCGCGCTGCTGGACAGCGTGACCGACTGGACCCGCCCCTGGACGCACCCCGCCACCGGCCAGACCTGGACCGTGGACTCCCTGCTCGCCATGTACGCCTGGCACGGCCAGCACCACACCGCGCACATCACCGCCCTGCGCGCCCAGCGCGGCTGGTAGCCCGTGCAGTACGGCCCGGAATTCCACACGCCCATCACCGACCGCGCGGCTGGCGTGGTCCTCCTGAACGCCGCCGGCGACATCCTGCTCGTGCGGGAACGCGGCGTGACGGCCCAGCCCGGCAAGGCGGGGCTGTGGCACCTGCCCAGCGGCACCGTGGAACCCGGCGAGAACCCCCAGGACACCGCCGTCCGCGAAGCCTGGGAGGAGGCCGGCGTGCGCGTCCGCCTGCTGAAATTCCTCGCGGCGTACCTGGGCCACTTCCCGGACGGCACGCCCGTCCTCCGGCACGCGTGGCTGGCCGAAGCGCAAACCGGCAGCACATACCAGCCGCAGTTTGGGCACGAGGTCACCGAGGTCCGCTTCGTCTCCCACCCGGAATTCCTGGCGCTGTACGACGCCGGGCTGATCCGCATGCACCACACCCGGCTCTTCTACGAGGACGCGTTGCGCGAAACCGGCCACACCTGACCCCCAGCGCCCCCGCAGCCCGGCCCCCGGAGCGCGGGAGCGCCGGGTATGCTGACCGCATGATCGAAGCCGACACGGACACCCTGCGCACCATCAGCTTGCTGCTCGTGGATGACCACCCCGTCGTCCGCAAGGGAACCCGTGAACTGCTCGAAGGCGAAAGTGACCTGCGCGTCATCGGCGAGGCCGGCAGCGGCGAGGAAGCCGTCACGCAGGCCCGCGCCCTGAAACCCGACGTGATCCTGATGGACGTCAGCATGCCCGGCATGAACGGCATCGAAGCGACCCGCGCCATCAAGGCCGAACAGCCCGGCGTGGGCGTGCTCGTCCTCACCAGCTACGACGACGACGCCTACGTCTTCGCCCTGCTGGAAGCCGGCGCCGCCGGGTACCTCCTGAAAAACGCCAGCGAGGACGACCTGCTCGGCGCCGTGCGCGCCGTCGCCGCCGGCGAGAGCGCCCTGCACCCCAGCGTCGCCCGCAAGGTCCTGGAACGCTTCAGCACCCACACCACCCCCACCCCCCCGGAAGACGACCTCAGCCCCCGCGAACTGGAGGTCCTGCGCGTGGCCGCCACCGGCCGCACCAACAAGGAAATCGCCCGGGACCTGGACATCAGCCCCCGCACCGTGCAGGTGCACCTCGCCAACATCTTTTCCAAGCTCGGCGTCGGCAGCCGCACCGAGGCCGTGCTCCACGGCATCAAACGCGGCTGGATCGACCCGAAAAGCCTGTAAGTGCTGCAGGCGCTAACCCTGGCGGAGTACGAGGCGCAGGTCGCCCGGCTGATTGGCCTGAGACTACAGGCGGTGCGCTACTACGAACTGCCGGGCGAGCCGGGCTGGAATGCCCACTTGAACTTTGACTCCTTGGACTACGGCCTGGACCTTCAAGGGGAGGACGGCCGGTGCTTCGGCCTGATCTGGGGACAGACCTTCGCCCAGTACGACGTCGCGGTGCTCTCCCACGCACTACTGCAAGAGCTTTCCTCGGCCACCTTCACTGACGTCTCCCTGGAAAGTCGCTGGGCGGACGTGACCGGTCAGGTCATCACGACCGTGATGGTGTCCTGGCAGTCAGGGTTCGAGCCTGATGGGGCGCCATACCCTGAGGCCGTTACCCTGCAGCTCACTTCGGGACAGCGGATTCATGTGGCGGCCCTTGAATTCCGTGATGAAACCGGCTGGATAGGCATGGCGGATCACCTCAGCGTGTTCTTCGACGACAGGGCCGCTGCCGCAGCCGGCCGGCCTGTGGCGTCTGCTACCTTCGCTTCATGAAGCGCAGTGTGCCGGACCTGATGAACAGCGAGTCGCCCTTGGTCATGGTGACCGCCTACGACTTCCCGGGTGGGAAGGTGGCCGAGGCGGCCGGGGTGGACCTGATCCTGGTGGGGGACAGCCTGGGCAACGTGGTGCTGGGGTATGACAGCACGGCGCCCGTGACGCTGAATGACATGATTCACCATGCGCGGGCGGTGAGGCGGGGCGCGCCGGACACGTTCCTGGTGGTGGACCTGCCGTTCGGGACGTACCACACGGGCGTGACGGACGCGATGCGCAGCGCGGTGCGGGTGATTCAGGAGACGGGCGCGGACGCGATCAAGATGGAGGGCGCCACGCCGGAAGTCGTGGAGGTCGTGCGGGTCCTGACGCGGAATGGCATTCCCGTGATGGGGCACGTGGGCCTGATGCCGCAGACGGCGACGGCGCAGGGGGGCCTGCGGGTGCAGGGCAAGGATGACGAGTCGGCCCGCCGGACGCTGGACGGCGCGCTGGCGCTGGCGGAGGCGGGGGCGTTCAGCGTGGTGCTGGAGGCCATCCCGGCGCGGCTGGCGCGGCTGATCACGGAGAAGCTGCCGGTGCCGACCATCGGGATCGGGGCGGGCGTGAACTGCGGCGGGCAGGTGCTGGTCACGCATGACCTGCTTGGCGTGTACGAGGGGGAGGAGAAGAAGATCGCGAAGCGGTACGCGGAGGTGGGGCGGATCTCGCGGGAGGCGATCACGCAGTACGCCTCGGAGGTCCGGGCGCGGGCGTTCCCCACCAGGGAGAACAGTTTTGTGATGAAGGATGACGTCCTGGACAAGCTGTACTGAACTCGGAGCGGGATGGGGGCGTCGGCGTGGGCCGGCGCCTCCTTTGTGTCTGTCTGGATTTAGGTGTCGCCATTTTGCGCCATCTATTGCTATTTAGCATAATATGGTGCAAGCTGGTGCCGGTTGACAGGAGGTGGCCGAACATGGACGAAGTGATGACCCTGGAAGATCTCGCCGCGTATTTGAAGATCAGTGAGACGACCGCCTACCATCTCGTTCGCAGCGGCGCCATTCCCGGCCGGAAGGTGGGCCGTGAGTGGCGCTTCCTGAAGCGGCGCATTGAGAACTGGCTGATGCAGGACAGTACAGACGACGCCACCGGCGAGAACGGCACCGTGCGACTCGACGCCCTGGGCGGCGAATTTCGCATCGAGAACGGCCAGGAGCAGATCGCCCTGTGGCTCCCCATGACCCGCGAGGAGAAGGCCGCGCAGATCGAGAAGGCGCAGCGGGACGGCGTGAACGTCAGCGACGTGGTGGCCGCGTACCTGCGTGAATGGGCCCGCACTGGCTGATCCAGGAAGCGCGACCGCCCTGACCTCGCCCCACCTTTCCCTGGAGACTCTGCATGCTGAACTGCACCTTTCCCGCCCTGGACACCCCGGGCTTTCCTTCCTACCTGTGCGCGCATCTGCTCTCCGGGCTGGGCAACAGCATGAACGTGATCGCCCTGAGCCTCCTGCTGTTTCAGCTGACCGGGAGTGTCGCGGCGCTGGCGGGCCTGTGGGCGGCGCGCGTGGCCGCCCGACTGCTGCTGCAACCCGTGCTGGGCGTGGCCGTGGACCGCTGCGACAAGAAGCGCCTGCTGGTCGTCACGCACCTGGGGAACGCCGGGGTCGCCGCCGCGTTCCTGTTCGTGAACGGGGAGACGCTGTGGCTGGCCCTGGCCCTGACCTTCGCGTTGCAGTGCCTGGACGGCCTGGCCGGCCCGGCCCTGGGCGCGGCCGTTCCTGGCCTGCTCCCGCGGGAGCAGCTGGCGTCCGGGAATGCGCTGCTGAGCCTGACCGGGAAGGTGGCCGGGTCCCTGGGGCCGGCCCTGGCGGGCGTGCTGTTCACCATGTGGGGTGCGGCGCCGCTGTTCGCGTTCAATGCCGTCAGCTTTGTGCTGCTGGCGGCCGTGATTGCCCGCCTGACCTTCCTCGCTCCGGCCCGGCCGGCACAGGCGGTGACTTTCTGGCAGGACTTCCGCACCGGGTGGCGCGTCGCCCTGGGGCACCCGCTCGTCCTGATGGTGTTGGGCGTGTCTCTGGTCAGCAACGCCGCCTGGCGGGCGCTGGAGATCACGCTGGTGCCCTGGGCGCAGGCCCTGAACGCCGGGGGGGTGTCGGCGTACGGTCTGCTGTTCACGGCCCTGACGCTGGGCGGGGTGGCCGGCGCGGCCCTGGTGCCCCACCTGCACCTGGAGGACCGGCCCTTCCGGAAACTGCTGTGGAGTTTCGGGTTGTCCGGCGTCCCCCTCGCCGTGGTCGGTCTGGGGCACAGTGTGCCCCTGGCGCTGGCGGCCATGTTCGTCTGCGGGGCGTTGCTGGACGTCGTGGGCATCACCACGACCACCACCCTGCAACGCAGCGTGCCGGGCGAGGTCCTGGGCCGGGTGTTCGCCGCGGTGAACGTCTCCGCCGCCCTGGGTGCCCTGCCCGTCCTGGCCGGTCTGGCGGGGCTGACTGGATGGGTGGGGGAGGCCGGGGTGATCGTGGGCGCCGGGCTGCTGTGCACCGCGGCGGCCCTGGGGCTGGGCGGGCGCTGGGCCCACCGGCGGGACCTCCCGAAGGCTCCGCTCATTGCAGGCTGAGGCGTAGCGCAGGGCGGGCACGGGGCGGCATGCTGGGCGCATGGCGCGTTCCCTTCCCGCTTCCCGCCCGTCCGCCCTTCAGACTGTGGCCCGCTGGCTGCTGGGGGCGGCCATGCTGACCGCCGGAACCGGGCACCTGACCACGCAGCGGCAGGAGTTCCAGGCGCAGGTGCCCACCTGGCTGCCGCTGGACAAGGACCTCGTGGTGCTGGCGTCCGGGGTGGTGGAGTTGGGGTTCGGGGCGGCGCTGCTGGCCCTGCCCCGGCAGCGGGTGACGGTGGGGTGGCTGCTCGCGGCGTTCTTCGTGCTGATCTTTCCGGGGAACGTGTCGCAGTACGTGTCGCGGCAGGATGCGTTCGGGCTGAACTCGGACCGGGCGCGGCTGATCCGGCTGTTCTTCCAGCCGGTGCTGGTGGCGTGGGCGCTGTGGTCCACCGGGGCCTGGTCGGCCTGGCGCGCCCGCCGCAGGTAAGAGACCCGCCCGGCAGCGTAACTGTGCCGGGCGGGTTCTGGTTCTGTTCAGCCCCGGGGTGCGGGGCGGGGCTTCAGGGGTACAGGCCGCGCAGGGCGCGCGCTTCGAGCACGCGGGTGCAGGAGACGATGTACACCGCGGTGCGCAGGGTCACGCCGTGCTGCTCCTTGACGTCCCACAGGCTGCGGAAGGCGTCCTGCATGATGCGGTCGAGGCGGTTGTTGATCTCCTCTTCGGTCCAGAAGAAGGAGCTGAAGTCCTGCACCCACTCGAAGTACGACACGGTCACGCCGCCGGCGTTGGCGAGCACGTCCGGGACGACCGTGATGCCCTTCTCGGCGAGCAGGTCGTCGGCGGCGGGGATGGTGGGGCCGTTGGCGCCTTCCACGATGAGTTTGGCCTTGATCTGCCCGGCGTTGGCCAGGGTGATCTGTTTTTCCAGCGCGGCGGGGACCATCACGTCGCAGTCCACGCTCCAGAACTCGTCGCGGGTGATCTCCTCGGTGCCTTCCAGGCCGGTGATCTTGCCGGTGGCCTTGAGGTGCGCCAGGGCCTTGGCGGGGTCGATTCCTTTCTCGCTGACGATGGTGCCGGTGACGTCCTGAATGGCGACGATCTTCGCGCCGGCGCCGTGGAAGATGCGGGCGGCGGCCTCACCGACGTTCCCGAAGCCCTGCACGGCGATACGGGCGCCTTCCATGGGCATGCCGAGTTTCTTCATGGCCTCGGCGCCGGTGACGAACACGCCGCGGCCGGTGGCGTCGCTGCGGC
This sequence comes from Deinococcus ficus, assembly GCF_003444775.1. Classification (NCBI taxonomy): domain Bacteria; kingdom Thermotogati; phylum Deinococcota; class Deinococci; order Deinococcales; family Deinococcaceae; genus Deinococcus; species Deinococcus ficus. The sequence continues at coordinate 556,137 of NZ_CP021081.1, forward strand.
CCAGGCTGCCCCCCAGGCTGATGGGTTTGCCGGTCACGACGCCGGTCGCGGTGCGGCCCACGTTCATGCTGTAGGTGTCCATCATCCAGGCCATGGTCTGCGGGCCGGTGTTCACGTCGGGCGCGGGGATGTCCTTTTCCGGCCCGATGATCAGGCCGATCTCGCTGGTGTAGCGCCGGGTGATGCGCTCGAGTTCGGACTGGCTGTAGTTGCGCGGGTCGATGCGGATGCCGCCCTTGCCGCCGCCGTAGGGGAGGTTCACGGCGGCGTTCTTGATGGTCATCCAGGCGCTCAGGGCCATCACTTCACTCAGGGTGACGTCCTGGTGGAAGCGCACGCCGCCCTTGGCGGGGCCGCGGGAGGTGTTGTGCTGCACGCGGTAGCCCTCGAAGTGCGCGACGGTGCCGTCGTCGAGGTGCACGGGGATGTCCACGACCAGGATGCGCTTGGGGCGCTTGAGGGTCTCGACCCACTTGGTCAGGTGACCGAGGTAGGGGGTGACGCGCTCGACCTGTTCGAGGAAGATCTCGTACGGCCCGATGTTGTTCGGGTCGAGGTAGCTGGGAATCTGGTGTTTGATGGGGCTGTCGGGCGTGGTGACCGTCATGTGGCTTGCCTCCAGGCGGGAAGAGTGGCAGGGGCGGGGCGGGCGGAGCGGCTGGGCCGTGTCCCGGGCGGGTGGGGTTACGGGTACACGCCGCGCATCACGACGGCGTTGTTCAGGCGGTCCAGGGCCAGGACGTACGCGGCGGTGCGCAGGTCCGGCACGTTGCGGTCCTTCTGGGTGGCGAGCACGTCGTCCAGGGCGGCGTTCACGCGCACGTCGATGGCGGCGACGATCTCGTCTTCGGTCCAGAAGAAGTTGCTGGCGCCCTGCACCCATTCGAGGTAGTTCACGATCACGCCGCCGATGCTGGCGATCAGGTCGGGGATGACCTGCACGCCGCGGCCGGCGAGGTAGCGTTCGGCTTCGGGCAGGACGGCGCGGTTGGTGGCTTCCACGAGGAAGCGCGCGCGGACGCTGTGGGCGTTGCTGGCGTTGATGGTGCCGTAGTCGTGGGAGAGCACGAGCAGGCCCACGTCCAGTTCCAGCGCCTCGGCGGGCGTGATGTCGGTGCCGCCCGCGAAGCCGTGCAGGGTGCCCTGGGTGGCGTGGTGCTCGGCCAGCGCGGCGACGTCCAGGCCGCCGCTGGCGTAGGTGGCGCTGTCGGATTCGGACACGGCGACCACCAGCGCGCCGAGTTCGGCGAGGGTCTGGGCGGCGCGGCGGCCGGTGCTGCCGTGGCCGTACACGGCGACCGTCATGTTCTTCAGCGGCAGGCCCTGGGCGTCCAGGATGCGCTGCGCGATCACCACGGCGCTGCGGCCGCGGGCGTCCTTGCTGCGGTAGGTGCCGCCCAGCATCAGCGGCTTGCCGACGACCACGCCGGCCGAGGCCTCGCCGACGTCCTCGGCGAAGGCGTCGTAGATCCAGGCCATGATCTGCTCGTTCGTGCCGATGTCGGGCGCGAGGATGTCCTCCTGCTTGCCGATCAGTTCGACGAGTTCGCTGGTGTAGCGGCGGGTCAGGCCCTGGAGTTCATGCGCGCTGAGGGTTTCGGGGTCCACGTCCACGCCGCCGGTCGCGCCGCCGAGGGGCACGTCGGCCACGGCGGCTTTCAGGGTGGTGATGGCGGAGAGCACCTCGCACTCGTGGGCGTTCACCCCGGCGCGGTAGCGCACGCCGCCCATGCTGGGGCCGCGGGCGGTGCTGTGCACGGTGCGGTACCCACGGAACATGCGGACCGTGCCGTCGTCCATCCGCACGGGCAGGTTCACGCTGAGGGTGCGTTTGGGGTACTTGAAGTAGGCCAGCGACTGCTCCGTCACGGCGCAATGCGGCAGCGCCTGCTGGAGTTGTTCCATGAGGCCCTGCCAGTTGAGTCCTGATCCCCGCATTCGCTTTGATCTCCTTTCCGGTGGTGGCCTGACCGCAGTCCGGCACTCCGGGCTCAGGCGCCGGGCTGAGGGGTTGTGGGCTCAGCGCGGTTCGCCTGTCACGGGCCTCCGGCGTCCGGATGGCCTGTCTAGCTCTTGTCAACCGTCCCCGTTGTATCCGGGATTTGGGGGCGCGTCAACCCCTCTTCAATTGCGCTCCTGAGCCTGAACTCGGCACAGATATTGCGTTCAGGGTGCCTTCCGGGACATCTGTCTGGGGCGCGCTGCGGGATTGCGCCGCCCCCCGGGTTCGGGCGGCAAATCGTGCAGATTTCTCCCTGCAACATTTCAATTGTAATGCGTCAGATGAGAGCTTAGCGCGCCTCACCACCCCTCAGTGGGACCGGGCCCGCTCCCGCTCCGCCAGGGCCGCCAGGGCGTCCCGGGCCTCCGAACGCGGCAGGGCCTCCAGCGCCTGCGCCGCCAGCCCCGCCCGCCGCCGGATCTCCTCCCGCGTGCGCTCCAGCACCCCGCTCTCCCGCGCCAGCGCCCGCACCCGCTCCACGTCGCCCTCCTGCGCGGCCCGGCGCTCCAGCACGTCGCGCACCTCGTCCCCGTGCGGACCTTCCAGCAGGTACAGCAGCGGCAGCGTCGCCTTGCCCTCACGCAGGTCCCCGCCCACGGGCTTGCCGATCACGGCCTCCTCGCCCAGCAGGTCCAGCAGGTCGTCCTGCATCTGGAAGGCCATGCCGTACTCCAGCCCGAACGCCGCCAGCGCCTCCCGCACCTCCTCCGGGGCGCCCAGCAGCAGCGCCGGGCTCATCGCCGCGAGTTCCGTCAGGGCGGCCGTCTTGCCGTGAATCACGTTCAGGTAGTTCTCCAGCGTGTACTCCTGATACGCCGCCACCTGGAACTGCAGCACCTCGCCCTCGCAGATCACACTGGCCGTCTGCCCGAAGGCGTGCGTCAACGCCGCGCTGCCTGGCATCTGCGCCAGCAGCATCAGCAGGCGCGAGAGCATGAAATCCCCGCTCATCACGCTCACCACGTTCCCGAAGCGCCGGAAGGCCGTCACGTGCCCGCGGCGCGTGTCCGAGTCGTCGATCAGGTCGTCGTGCAGCAGCGAGGCGCTGTGCAGCAGTTCCACGCACACGCCCAGGTCCACCACATTCTTCCAGCCCACCCGCGCCGGGCTGGCGCCCAGCACCTGCGCGGCCAGGAACGCGATCATCGGCCGGGTCCGCTTCCCGCCCGCCGCGACCAGATCCTCACCGATCAGCTCGATGAACTCCACCCGCGAGCGCAGCACCTCGCGCAGCCGGTCCTCGAAGGCCGCGTCGGGCAACGCCACATTCCGGGTCTGAACCATGCGGGCAAGTATAGGGAAACCCCGCCGGGCGGAACGTACCCGCCCGCCCCAGGGGCGACTGGCGGCGTCCCCCACGCAGTGAAGGATTCAGGCGCCCGGGCGGCACGCCAGGCGGGGGACGAGAGTGGGGGCGTCCCTCGCACTGGCCCCTGACCGCATGGTAAAAACACGGTTATGGAAAGTGTCGTCGCTCTCTTCCGCGAACCTGCCCAGGCCCAGGGCGCCCTCGAAGCCCTCAAGGCCCGCGGCTTCGAACGCGACCACCTCGGTTTCGCCATGACCGACGTCGTCGCCCAGAACAGCGTCGCGCAGGCCACCGGCGTCAGCCCCGAACAGGGCCAGCCGGCCGGCAGCGGCGCCATCATCAAAGGTGGCCTGCTCGGCGCCGTCGCCAGCCTCGCCCTCACCGTGCCGGTGTGGGTGCTGCTCATGATCATCCCCGACACCCGCATCTACGCCGACGGCGGCCTGACCAGCATCCTGTTCGGCCTGATCGCCGGGCTGGGCCTGGGCATCCTGTTCGGCGCGCTGAGCGGCAGCGACCACGGCGACTTCGTGAACCTGCTGCGCCGCATGGGCGTGCCCGGCCCCCACGCCGAGAAGCTGTACGGCGGCGTGAAGAACGGCCACACCCTGGTCATCGCCCGCGACCCCAGCGGCCGGCGCGCCGACGAGGCCCTGTCCCTGATGCGCAAGTACGGCGCCCTGCGCCTGGAAGACGTGATCGGCGGCGGCCAGCTGCAGAGCGAGCGCCTGGGCCAGAGCGGCCACTGAACCCAAGCACCACAGGGGAGAGGGCGGTCCGGAATTCCGGACCGCCCTTCTCCTTTGCTTCTTATCTGCTCAGGCGGGCGAACCGGTCGCCTCGGCGGCCTGCCGCGCGGCCCGCTCGGCGTACTCGGCGGCGAACTTCTCCCGCAGGGCCTTCGCGCTGGCCTTGGGCACCATCTCGGAGACGTCCCCGCCGTAACTGGCGATCTCGCGCACCATGCTGCTGCTCACGAAACTCCAGCGGGTGGCGGCCATGATGAAGATCGTCTCCACCTCCCCGATCTGCCGGTTCAGGTGCGCGATCTGCAGCTCGTACTCGTAATCCGACACGGCCCGCAGCCCGCGGATGATGATGCCCTTGCCCTGCTGCGCCATGTAGTCCACCAGCAGGCCCCCGAAGGTGTCCACGCTGACGTTCGGCAGGTGCGCGGTCGCCTCAACCAGAATCGCCAAGCGTTCCTCCAGCGTGAACAGGTGGCGGCCCTGCTTGCGGGCGTTGTGCATGACCGTCACCGTCACGTGATCGAACATCCGTGACGCGCGGGTCAGGACGTCCATGTGGCCGCTGGTGATCGGGTCAAACGAGCCGGAGAACACGACGTTCATTCGCCGCCCACACTACCGCCCGCCTGCCCGCCTTGCCACTCCTCGTCCCGCCAGTACAGGGTCAGGGTGTTGCTCCCGTATGCCCGGACCTCCCGCGTGAATCCCGCGTGCTCCGGCAGGCTCAGACGGTCCGGGTGCTGGCACACCAGCAGCCCCCCGGGCCGCACCACGGCGCTTGCCAGCAGCGCCGCAGTCACGGCCGGCATGTCCGCCTCGTACGGCGGGTCGCTGAACACCACGTCGAAGGTTCCCAGGCGCGGCAGCAGCGCCAGCGAGTCTCCGCGCACCACCCGCGCCGGCAGGCCCAGCGCCCGCGCGTTCGCCTCCAATGCCCGCACCGCCCGGGGGTCCTTTTCCACCAGCGTCACGCGGTACCCGCGGCTGGCGGCCTCCAGGCCCACCGCGCCGCTCCCGCCGTGCAGGTCCACGAACGCCGGGAACGGCCCCGCCGGGGCGCGCGCCGCCAGCAGGTCGAACAGGCTCTTGCGCACCCGCGCGCCGCTCGGCCGGGCGCTGTCCGGCACCTGCAACGAGCGGCCCTTCGCCGTGCCGCCCAGAATCCGTACGCTCATCCTGCTCCCTTCACCGCCCCAGCGTACCAGGGGCCCGCCCCCAGCCCCCCGCGTTCCCCCGCGCTCCGGCGGGCCGCGTACAATGCCACGCATGACTGACCTGCCCGACCTTCCACCGGAGCCCGGCAGCGCGCCGGCCCTGCCCGCCGACCTGGAGCGGCACCTGGAAGCGCTCGGCGGGCAGCTCGTGTGGCGCATCGGCAAGGACGAACTCAGTGACGACGTGATCGTGCGCCTGGGTTACGCCAGCGCCACGCCCCGCTTCGCGCACCTGCCGCGCCTGCGCAGCGCCGGTGACGCCGAACTGCAGGAAGCGCTGAAAGAAAGCCGCGTGATCGTGGAGTGGGTGGACTGACCCCCCGACCGGACCTGCCATGATTCTCGACGCTGAACAGACCTTCACCCTGCCGCACCCCGGCCCGCACGCCGCCGCCCTGGCGTTCGTGCGCTCCCCGGCCCAGGCGCTCGGCCAGGTGCGCTTCCTGCGGGCGCTGAGTGCCGCGCCGGACGGCGTGCGCGGCGAACTCGTGGTGCCCCTGCCGGTCATGGGGGACGCTGACCTCCCCTTCCACAGCCGCCTGCACCTCACCCCGGACGGCGCCGAACTGCACCCCGAGCCCCTGGCCGGGGAGCGGGCCTGGATGGAGGTGCGCGGACAGGCGCAGGTGCCCGGCGACCCGGACGGGTCGGGCGCATACCCCCTCACTTTCCACTTCCGGTTCCGCGCGCACCTGACCCTCCCGGCCACCGAGGGCTGGGGCGGCGCAGCCTTCGAGAAGATGGTGCAGGCCGCCGCCGCCCGCACCCTGGACCGCGTGGCCCGCGAGCTGCCGGCCGGCATCGCCCGGGCCCTCCCGGGTTCCTGAGCGCAAAAAAACCTCCCCGGCCAGGGGAGGTTCTCGTTGGGTGCGTGCTCAGGCGTCGGCTTCGGGGAAGTTCAGCACCCGGGCGTCGCTCCACAGGCCTTCGAGGTCGTAGTACTCGCGGGCGTCCTTGGTCATGATGTGCACCACGATGCTCCCGCCGAACGCGAGCAGCAGCCAGCGTTCACTGGGGCCCTCCACGCTGGGGCGGGGCAGCCCGGCCTCCTGGGCCTTCTCGCGGATGTTCTCCTGCACAGCGTTCAGCTGCAGTCCGGCGGTGGCGGTGCAGATCACGAAGTACTCCAGGGTGCTGCTCACGTCGGTCAGGTCCAGGACCGTGACGTCCTCGGCGCGGCGTTCCCGGGCGGCGTCCACGATGGCCCGCAGCTGCGTGTGGACCTGCGCGTCGTGCTGGGCGTGCCGGTCCGGGGTGGTGATGGTCTTGTCGGTCATGGGGTCTCCGTGGTGGGTTGGGTGGGGGCGGTGAGGTCCGGCGCGCCGGCCGCGGCGAACGCGTCGCGCATGCGGGCCAGGGCCGGAAGGTGGTCACGGGCGTCGGCGGTCAGGTAGATGCCAATTTCACGCGGGCCAACCGGGAAGCGTTCGCCCTGCAGCCGGGGCAGGTTCAGTGCGCCGGCCAGGAACGTCGCCTCGGTCACGGCGTCCTGCGTGAACACCTGACTGGCCTCGCGGCTTTCCGGGATGGTCACGGTGGACACCTGAGCGTACCCCAGGGCCTTCAGGGCACGCTGAAGTGTTAAGCCCAGCTTCGCCCCGCTGGCGTCCTCGATCCGCACCCGGACGTCCGGCAGGGCGGTCGGGGTGGGCGCCTGCGCCCCGGCGTCCCCCCACACCGCCGCGAGCCGCTCACGGTTCACGGCGAGGTTGAAGGTGCCGGGAATGGGGTCGGTGGGCAGGGTCGCGAACGACAGCTTCATCTGCGGCAGGAAGGGCCGCATGGCCGTGAGCAGGTTGGGGTCCAGGTTGGTCTCCACGCCGTTGCCGATGCCGCCCAGGATGGTGGGCAGCGCCGCGAGGCCCTGCGCGGAGCGCAGGCGGGCAGCCAGCTGGGTCAGCGCCTGCTTCTGGTGGTCGATGCGGCCGTAATCGTCCCCGAAGCCCTTGCGGACCCGCAGGAACAGCGCGGCGTCCTTGCCGTTCAGGTGGTGCTCGCCGGGCGCGAGCTTCAGGTTCACGCCGGCCGCCTGATCCACCCACTCGATCCCGCCTTCGGGCACCGTGACGTCCAGGCCGCCCAGCGCGTCGATGACCCGCTCCACGTAATCGGTGCGGACGATCACGTAACTGCGCACCGGTTCGCCCGTGATGGTCTCTGCGGCACGCAGCAGCGCTTCCGGCCCGCCGGAGAAGTACTGGCTGTTCACCTTCTGCTCCGCGCGGCTGCGCTGCGGGTCGAACTCCCCGACGTTCGTGTCCCGCGGGATGCTCAGAACCGTGACCTGCGAGCCGTCCACCTTCACGAGCATCACCGTGTCGGTGTTCGGCGGCTGCGCCAGCCCGGTCCGCTGGTCCTGGTCTTTGCACGGCTGACGGTAGTAGCAGTACACGATGTCCCGCCCGGCCAGCAGCACGGAAAACCGCGGGGCCACGCTGCCCGCCGCCGCCTCCGGCGCGTACCCGCCGGTGCTCAGCAGCGCCAGGCCGCCCAGCGTCAGGCCCGCCAGGCTCAGCCCGAACACCTGCAGGGCCCGCAGGCCCGCCAGGCGCCGCCGGACGCCCAGCGCCGGCCGGTCCCCGCGCGGGTCCCGGAGGGCGTCAGGGCCGGTCAAGGCCGCCTGCCGGAACGGCGCGGGCGCGCGGCAGGGGAGGAGGGCGGGGCCGGGGGCAGCGCTTCGGCGCCGGAGCAGGCCGGTGGGGCAGAGGGGGGTACGGGCAAATCGGTGTCCTTCCTGGAGATGTCGGGGGTGCCGGCCGCGTGGCACGGCAGAGCGTGATAGCACGCCAGCGTGCGCGGATGCACCTGAATGCCGCGCCCCTGCAGGTACGTGACCTTCGAGACGATCGCGCGGTTCAGGGCCTCGTCCAGGTCCACCAGCGCCAGCTCGCGGATGTCGTGGTTCACGCCCCGCCCGGGTTCGGAGACGTCGGCGATGTACACGCACGCCGACACGCCGCCCCCCCCGCGCGGCCCGGTGGTGTGGTCCTCGACGGCCTCCAGTACGACCGGGTCGGTGTAGCCCCAGCGTTCGAGCAACACCCGCGCGGCCCGGCCGTGCAGGGCCAGCGGGTGGTGGGCGTCGATGTCGCACTCGGGCGGCGCGAGGCGCAGCAGTTCACTGTCGGGCAGGTCCCGGGCGATGTCGTGCAGGATGCCGGCCACGTACGCCCGCTCGGCGTCCAGGCCGTTGGTCAGGGCGATCTGGCGGGCGAGTTCCGCCACGCGCTGCACGTGCTCGAAACGGCGCGGGCGGACCATCAGCCGCACGCGCTCCTCCCATTCCAGCCAGGACGGCGCGGACGGGCAGGGCAGAAGGAGTGGCGCGGTCATCGAACCATGTGGCGTGAACCCCACATCATGCCGGCAAGTATACGCCCCGCAGCTGACGCCGGTCTGTTCCTGCGGCCCGCCCGGCCTCAGGGCGCGGCGGGGGAGGTGGGGGGGCGCGGGGCCGCGGTCCCCTCGGCCGGGCGGGCTTCCACGGTCAGGCGCACGGTCACGTTCTCCAGCGCCTGCGCGCCGGCCGGCACCTGCAGCCGCACCGGGGCGGTATAGGTGCCCACGCGGTACTCCACGCTGCCCGTCACCTCGCGCAGCCGCGCGAGCAGTTCCGGGTCGGCGACCAGGCGCACGCCGCTGGGCTGCACGCTGGCGGACGTCACCCGCAGGTTCGCGGGCGGCGGACTGAGCACCACCGTGACCGTCTTGACCGGCACCTCGCCGGAATCCAGGCGGGAGACGGTGGCGGTCGCGGGCATGGTCATCACGCCCTCCACGGGTTCGTTCTGGGCGTCCAGCGCGATCAGCGGCACCTCGGCGGTCGCGCCGGACGCCAGGACCACGGGGGTGTTCACCACCCGGCGGACCGTGGTGACCACCCGCGCCGGGCCGCTCACCTGCACCTGCGTGGGGCTGACCTGGAAGCGCGGCAGGCTGGACTCCGAGGGCGCCGCGACACTCAGCAGCACCGGCAGCGTGCGGGTCAGTTCGGTGTCCACGAAGCCCTGCACGCGCTCGGGTTCCAGGCGCAGCACCCGCGTGCCGGTCGGGGCGATCACGCGCACGTTCCGGGTGAAACTGCCTTCCGGCGCGCCGGTCACGTCCACCAGCGCCTCGATGCTGCGGCCGCTGAGCTGCCGCAGCCGGTCCGGGCGGCCCGAGAGCGTCACCCGCACCGATTCCGGCGTGAGGGCCGACGTGGCCCGCGTGCCGCGCCCGCCGGTGCTGTCCACCACCGTGACCGGCACGTCGTACCGCTGCTCCACGTTCGCCCGGCGGTCCGCGGTGGACAGCGACCACAGCGCCAGGGCCACCGCCAGCGCCAGCAGTTTCGGGCCGATGTTGTGCAGCGTGCGCTCCCGGGCGTAGCGGGGGTCCACCCAGCGCCGCAGCACCTGCCCCCAGCGGTCCAGGAGCGGCCCGCTCCGGCCGGGCGGCGTCACGGGCGCTCCCCGGCGTGCACCGTGGCCTTGGTCGCCCCGGGGGTGCCCTCGGGGGCGTCGGCGGCCGGCCTCTCCACCGCCCGTTCCGGCCCGCGTTCCAGGGTGGGGAAGGGCTCGGGGTCCACGGCGTCCAGGTCGTCGGTGCCGATCTGCGCCTCGTACACCAGACGCCGCAGCTGCTCGCGCAGTTCGGCGCCGTTCAGGTCCGGGCCGAGCTTCCCGCCCAGCGCCACGCGCATGCTGCCTCGTTCCTCGCTGACCACCAGCACCACCGCGTCCGTCAGTTCCGACAGCCCGATGGCCGCGCGGTGCCGGGTGCCGTAGCGGCGGTACGTGCCGTCACTGGACTGCAGCGGGAACAGGCACCCCGCCGCCACCACTCGCGAGCCCTGAATGATCACCCCGCCGTCGTGCAGCGGGGCGTTGCGGGCGAACAGCGCCTCCAGGAACGGCACGCTCACCACGGCGTCCAGGGTGACGCCGGTGGCGGCGTACTCGCCCAGCGGCGTCTTGCGCTCGATGGCGATGAGGGCGCCCGTCTTGCGCTCCGCGAGGCGTTCCATGGCGCGGGCCAGGGTTTGCAGCACGGCGCTGCCGTCGGTGCCCTCGCGTCCGCGGGGCCGGCCGACGCGCTCGAGGGCCGCCCGCAGTTCCGGCTGGAACAGCACGACCAGCGCGAAGAGCCCGACCGTGCCGGCGCGGCCCAGCAGCGTGCTGAGGGTGGTGAGGCCCAGCAGCTGCGCCGCGCCCCACACGGTGGCGAACACCAGGATGCCGCGCACCACGTTGAAGGCCCGGGTGCCGGCGACCAGCAGGTAGCCCTGGTAGATCAGAAAGGTCACCAGGGCGATGTCCAGCACGTCCTGAAAGGTGATCTGTCCGATGGGCGTGAGCATGGCGGCGGGGCAGCACTCCTTGGCGGGTCCGTGGCGCACGGGAAAGGGGAGCGGAGGCGCGGGGCGGGGGCCACGGCCGGAACGAACTGAACTTCGGTTCACTATAGGGCGTCCTGGGCGCGGTCCGGCGCGTGCCGCCACAGTCTGATCCGCACCTGATCCGGGCTGCGCCGGGCCAGGGAGGCCCGGGCATCAATGATCCTTCCCTTAAGGCCGCACGGGCCGTTTCTCCCCTTTAATTTTCATCCTGGACGGTATTCTGAAGATACCGGAAGTCCGGTCCACGACCCTCTCTGCTCGCCCCGGCCGCACCTCCGGCCCTGGCGTCTGTGTTCTGCACGGTCCCGCAATGCGGCCCGGCCTTTCGACCAGCTCAACCGTCACCCGCGTGACGACCCCGCACGGCCCTCATGGCCCGGCGCAGGGCGTTCCGTCCCTCATCCACACTCCATTTCACTTCTTTTCCGGGAGGAATCTCATGTCCCCACAGCGCACCGAACCGCCGCATGAACTCTCCTGCACCTGGGTGCCCGGCACCCTGGACATCGTCCGCGCCCGCATCGGCTCGCGCGTGATCGAGGTCACCAGCACCACCCTCGCCCGCGTGTTCGGCCCCCGCGCCCTGGACGACCTGTACCTCAAGGGCCGCGTGACCATGCCCGTCAGCCCGCAGCAGCTGTCCCTGCTCGCCTGACGTTCCCCCTGAAGGCCCGCCCCGCACGCCGGGGCGGGCCTTGTTGCGGCCGGCCCCGGCGTGTACCCTCACGGCGCTGCACTACCATTCGCCCATGACCACGCACGCACCCGGCCCGGCCGCCTTCACCCCGGACCTGCAGGCCATGATCGCCGACCTCGAACAGCTCACCCTGATCGAATCCCCCTCCAGCGACCCGGTCGCCGTGGGCCGCGTCATGGACGTCGTGGAGGGCTGGGCGCGCGACCTGGGCGCCACCACCCGCGCCCTGCCGGGCGGCACCCGCACCTTCGACTTCGGGCTGGACCCGGCCGCCAGACAGCCGCTGCTGGTGCTCACGCACGCCGACACCGTGTGGCCCACCGGCACGCTGGACCGCATGCCCTTCCGGCAGGACTCAGAGCGCCTGTACGGCCCCGGCACGTACGACATGAAGGCCGGCATCGTGAGCCTGTTCCACGCCCTGCGCGCCTTTCATGCCAGCGGCCACTGGCCGGCCGGGGGCGTGAGTGTGCTGCTCTCCCCGGACGAGGAGACCGGCAGTCACAGCAGCCGCGCTCATATCGAGGCGGCCGCGCACGCCGCCCGCGCCGCCCTGGTCGTGGAACCCCCGGTGTCCGACAGCCACAACCTGAAGGTGGGCCGCAAGGGCACCGGCACCTTCACCCTGACCTTCGAAGGCGTCGCCAGCCACGCCGGGAACCGCCCGGAACTGGGCGCCAGCGCCATCACCGCCGCCGCCGAGGCCGTCCTCGCCCTGAACGCCCTGGCCCGCCCGGAGATCGGCACGACCCTCAGCGTCGGCCTGATCCAGGGCGGCAGCGCCGTGAACGTGATCCCCGCCCACGCCCAGCTGGACGTGGACCTGCGCATCTCCACCCTGAGCGAGGCCGAGCGCGTGATTCGCGACGTGAACGCCCTGACGCCCAGCGACCCGCGCGTCACCCTGACCGTCAGCGGCGGCCTGAACCGCCCACCCTTCGAGCAGACGCCCGGCGCCGCCCGGCTGTTCGGGCAGGCGCAGGCCATCGCCCGGGACCTGGGCTTCGAGATCGGCGGGGAGATCGTCGGCGGCGGCAGCGACGGGAACTTCACCGCGCCGATCACGCCCACCCTGGACGGCCTGGGCGCCCCCGGGGACGGCGCCCACGCCAGCCACGAACACGTCCGCCTGGACCGCTGGCCCGACCACGTGCGGCTCCTGCACCGCCTGATGCTGGACGCCTGAGATGTTCGGCCTGTTCCGCCGCACCCCGAAAGCGCCCGCCGACCCCCACGTGAAGCAGGACGACGCGCAGACATTCCGCGTGCGCGTCCGCACGCGCCCGCACGGCGAGACCGTGGAAATCCGCTTCACGAAACAGGCCCACATCGCCGTGGCCGACGGCGGCGGGTACGTGTTCCGCAAGGGCGTGGTGTCCCCGCAGCATTTCGACCGTGGGGAGATCAGCGTGCACTTCGACGACCGCTACGCCGTGACCCACACCGAGGCCAGCGGCGTGGAGTTCATTCCCGTGCAGGACTGGGAGGACTGACCGGTCACCGACCACGGGCGCGGCGGTAAACCCAGCCGCGCCCATCGCCTTCTCAGGGCGCTACAGCGCCATCCACCCACCGTCCGCAGTGATCACCGCGCCGTTGATCATCCGAGACTCGTCCGACACCAGATAAAGCGCCAGGCTCGCGATGTCCGACGGCTGCAGGTACTGCGGAATCAGCTGCGCGAACGCCCCGGCCCGCTGCGCGCCCACCGGGTCCAGACGGTCCTGCGGCATGCTCTCGCCGATGTTCGTGGCGGTGCCGCCGGGCGCGATCAGGTTGCAGCGAATCCCGCGCTGCGCGTACTGCCACGCGGTGTTGCGCGTCAGGCCCAGCAGCGCGTGCTTGGACGTCGTGTACGCCGCCCCGGCCGCGCCCCCGCTCAGGCTGGCGGTGGAGCCCACGTTCACGATGCTGCCCCCCGGCGTCTCCTGCGAGAGCATCTGCTGCACCGCGCGGCGCATCGCGTACATCGGCCCGTGCAGGTTCACGGCCAGCACCCGCTCCCACACCTCGTTCGTGACGTCCCCCACGGCCGCCATGTAATCCATGATTCCGGCGTTGTTCACCAGCGCGTCCAGCCGCCCGAACTCCCGCACCGCCACGTCGATCACACCCTCAGCGACCGCCTGCTCGGCCATGCTGCCCTGAAACGGCACCACCGCCCCGCCCGCCGCCTGGATGCCCCGCACCGCCGCGTCCAGCCGCCCGGCATTCAGATCCGCCGCGACCACCCGCGCGCCCTCCTGCGTGAAGCGCTGCGCCATCGCCAGCCCCATCCCCGACGCCGCGCCCGTCACCACGATGACCTTGTCCTGCACCCTCATCGCCGGCCTCCAGCACCCGTCCCTCCCCCGGGCAGGCCAGCCGGACAGTCCGGCCGGCACCGGGACGGAAGGCGGATCACGCTGAGGCTACGCCCGCACCCCCGGGCAGCTGTCCCGCCCCCGTGGGCCTACTCCAGCACGGTCCGGACGCCCTCCTCAAAGGTCAGGGCGGCGGTGTCCTGGCGGGACTTCACGACGTTCCGCCGCCACGGCATCCACTCCGTGCGGCCGTCTGCCGAGCGCAGGAACCCGCGCTGCCCCACCTCCACCGTCCGCGCCGGCCCCTGCAGCAGCGCCGCCAGCCCCGCCCGGACCGCTTCCGGGTCCCGTAGTGGCCCGGTCAGGCGCGCGCCCGGCACCGCGTCCGGCACCTCGCCCTCCGTGCCGCGCACCAGCGCCGCCGGGTGCGGGCGGTACAGCTCCACCGTGAAACCCTCCAGTGCCAGCAGCGCCGCCGTGGCCTCCGCGACCGTCAGCGGGCGGCTGAAGGTCACGTGCACGTCCAGCTCGAACCCACGGACGCCCTTCTCGCTCATGACGGCGTGGGCTCCGCCGCCGCGCTGCGTTCCAGCAGCTCCCGGTGGCCCCGGATGTGCCCGGACACCATGCGCAGCCAGTCCAGCGCGTCCAGCTCGCCGTAGAAGGGATGCCAGTACGTCCGGCCCGGCGTTTCACACACCCCGGCTGCCCCCGCCACCAGCGCCTCGCGGTGCGCCGCCCAGCGCGCCTCCCAGTCCGCCCACGCGACCCCGTCCTCCGAGGGCAGGGAGGGCGCCGGGGCCTGACGCCGGCCGTCTTTCAGCACCCCGGGCGTCTGGGGCGTGGGCCGCAGTTCCCGGTCGGACGTCAGCAGCCGGAACAGCGGCACGATGCTGTCCCCGATCTTCATCACGTGCTCCAGCTCCTGCGCCGGGCTCCACTCCCGGCCCGGCTGCACCCGGGTCCAGTCGGCCTGCCGGGTGCGCAGGTGGGCTTCCAGCGCGTCCAGTTCCCGCACCAGCCCGGCGCGCACGTCGTCCGGCGTCTCACCCATCGCCCGGAGCACGCCCGGGTCCTGCAGAGGTTTCGTCATGCAGGGCAGTGTACAGGGGCCGCCCCGCGCGGCCCCACCATTTCAGCGGGCCAGTCCTGCCGCGAACCCCACCCGCGCCGCCCAACCGGGCCGGTCGATCAGCGGGTTGCGGTTCCCCTGCGCCGCGTGAATCGCCGCGTTGCGGTGCCGCTCCCAGTCGCCCGGCGGGTCCGCCGCATGCCACGCCAGCAGCGTGCCCAGCTCCTCCGGGCCGTACTGCCGGACCACCCCCGGGTACCGCAGCAGGAAATACAGCGTCGCGCGCGCCGCCGCGCCCTTCCCGCGCGCCGGTTCGAACTGCCCCGGCTCCCGCTTGCCGCAGTCGCCGCGCACCACCTCGCCGTAATCCGCGAAGTCCGCGTACGGCGTGTTTCCCCGGAAACTGTTGCAGCCGGGCTCACACGCGAACAGGTGGTGCAGGTCACCGCGCATCGGCTCCTGCTTCCCGAACCAGCTCTGCGGGACCACGTGCTCGCAGTTGTACGGCAGCGCCTCCTCCAGCGCCTCCACGTTCAGGTTCTCCCGCGCGGCCAGCGCCACCCGCCGGCCCTCCGTGAGCAGGTCCGCGGCGATGAATTCCTGCGGCGCGTGCTCCCGGCCGCTGTACAGGCTCCGCAGTTTCCCGTCCGGCCAGACGTCCACCACCGGGTACAGCCGCCGCGCCGGATCGTACGCCGGCCGGCGCTCATGCGTCCGCACGAGCAGCGCCGACAGGGCCGCAAACAGCGCCTCCGGGTCCGCCTGCGCGTCCACGCCCGTGTAGTACGCCTCCGCGACCTCCGCGTCCCGCGGGTCCAGGTACGCGCCCGGGGCCGGAACCGGCGTGGGTGCCGGGCCGGCCACCGGCACGCGCAACTGCACCGTCACCGGCAGCGTCACCCGGCCGTCAACGCCGGGCGTCACCGCGCCCAGGTCCAGCACCACGCCGGAGGCCCGCGCCGCCTCCGTCACCGGGGGCAGCGTGCCGCTCAGCACGCCCGCCACCAGGGCGTTTCCCTGCAGGTCCGCCCGCGAACGCAGGTCCTCCAGGATGCGGCTCACCCGCACGCCCTCGTTCGCGATCCAGTCGATGTCCGTGTCGGCGTCCCCGGGTTTCAGCGGGGTGCCGTCGCGCCGCAGCGGGCGGCCCTGCGCGTCCGTTCGCGGCACGCCGCTGTGGTGCAGCGCCACGACCTCCCAGGCGTCGTTGAAGACCGGGCTGCCGCTGCTGCCGGGCGCCGTGTCCGTCTCGTAATGCAGGAAGTCCGGCAGGCGGTCCACCAGCCGGTTCTCCCGCAGCGCCACCTGTTTTGGCTTGCCGCTCGGGTGCTGCACGATGCTCAGCGCCTCGCCCAGCACGTGCTTGTCCGCACTGCCGAAGCAGGGCAGCCACCCGAACGCCCCCGCGTCCCCCTTCACCGCCACCAGCGAGTAATCCAGCGGCGCGGACGTCACGAACAGCGCCTGCGGGTCCAGCTCGAACGTCGTCCGTTCACGCAGGGTCCCGTCCGGCTTCAGCTCGTAATCGAACTCGATCACGCTGAACTGCGCGGCCGCCATGCTGTCCAGCACGTGATGGTTCGTCAGGATGGTCCGCGCGCTGCACAGCCAGCCCGTCCCGAACCCCACCGTGCGGCCCCGGCTGTCCCGCAGCACGATCCGCCCCACCGCCCGCGCCGCCGTCCGCGCCAGATCCAGGTACGCCACGTTCACCAGATCGTTCGCGCCCAGCACCCGTTCCAGCCGGTGCCGGACGTCCTCCGGCAGCCGCGCCGCCACTGCCGGCAAGTCCTCCTGTCCCTCGACCAGCGCCTGCGCGTCCCCCAGCGGCACGCCCACCCGCGTCAGGCGCGCTTCCACCCGCGCCGGCGCCTCGGCCGCCAGTGGCCCGCCCGCGGTCAGGCGCTCCAGATTCACCGTCCGCTGCGGGTCGCGGCGGACGAAACGGGCCTGCGTGGCGGTCAGCACCTCAGGGGGAATGTCCATTCACTCACCCTAGCAGTCAGGTATGGACGTAAGAAGAGGATTTGAGTAAGTGCAAAACTTAATGCGCCTCTGCTGCGCAAGCGCTTCAATGCCAGGAGAGACTGCAGAAACAGTTCGCCTGCATGCCATGAAGACCATGCAGGCGGGCTGGAGTGACGATCAGGTCAGCGGACGGGTTGACCGATCACGGCCCGGCCGCCCATCAGCGGCTGCAGCGCCGCCGGGATGCGGATGGTGCCGTCGGCCTGCTGGTGGTTTTCCAGGAACGGCACCAGGATGCGAGGCGTGGCGATCCCGGTATTGTTCAGGGTGTGCGCGTACACGAGTTTGCCGTCCTCATCGCGGTAACGCAGGCCCGTCCGGCGCGCCTGCCAGTCGCCCAGGTACGAGCAGCTGTGCGTCTCGCGGTACTTCTCCTCGCTGGGCACCCAGGTCTCGATGTCGTACATGAGGACCTTCCCGGCCCCCATGTCGCCCGTGCAGTTCTGAATCACGCGGTACGGCAGTTCCAGCGCCTGCAGCAGCGCCTCGGCGTTGCCGAGCAGCGTCTGGAACCACTGCATGCCCTCCTGCTCGTCGGCGCGGCACAGCACGTACTGCTCGACCTTGCGGAACTCGTGCACGCGGATCAGGCCCCGCACGTCCCGGCCGGCACTCCCGGCCTCGCGACGGAACGCGCCGCTGATCGCCGCGAACGTCAGCGGCAGCTGCTCGTGCGAGAGCTGCTCCCCGGCGTACAGGCTGTTCACGGGCACTTCCGCCGTGCCGGCCAGCATCAGCTCGTCGCCTTCCATCTTGTACACGGACTCCTCGTCGCCGGGGAAATGCCCACTGTTCACCAGCGTCTCCGGGCGCACCAGGGCCGTGGTGCTCAGCGGCGTGAAGCCCCGCGCGGCCAGGAACTGCATGGCGAACATCTGAATCGCCATTTCCAGCAGCGCCGCGTCCCCTTTCAGCAGGTAGCTGCGGCTGCCGGACACCCGCGCCACCCGCTCGAAGTCCGCCCAGCCCTGCTTTTCAAGCAACTCCACCTGATCCCACGGCTGGAAGTTGAACTCGGGCAGCGTCCCCTCACGGCGCAGCTCCACGTTCTCCGAGTCGTCCGCGCCGACCGGCACGTCCGCGTGCGGAACCTGAGGCACGCGCAGCAGTAGCTGCCGCAACTGGTCCTCATGCGCCCGCAGGGCCGGTTCCAGACCCTTGAGCTCCTCGCCCAGGTCCTTGCCCTTCTGAATCAGCGCCGGGCGGTCCTCGGCACTGGCCTTCGGGACCAGCTTCGCGTTCGCGTTGCGCTCGGCCTGCAGGGACTCCACCCGCTGCTTCAGGGCCGTCAGGTCACGGTCCAGGGTCAGCACCTCATCCAGGTCCAGCGGCGTGCCCTTGACCTGAATGGCGCGGCGCACCGCGTCCGGGTTCTCACGAATGAAACGGAGGTCCAGCATCAGTCCGCCTCCACCGTGCGCGGCACGCGAATCTGGCCGTCCTGCGTCTCGGCCGCCAGGGACAGCGCCACCGCCTGCGGGAACACCTCGCCGGGCTCATCCTCGCGCAGCACGTTCACCAGCGTCACCGGCCGCTGCATTTCCGCCACGCCGTCCGTGTCCACACTGGACAGCTGCTCGAAGTACCCCAGGACCTTGTTCAGGTCGGCCGTCATGGCCTCCCGCTCCCCCGGGTTCAGGTGCAGCCGCGCCAGCGCTGCCAAATGATCCAGCTCCGCCACATCAATCATGCCCCGGAGTATACGAGGGGCAGGCTGTGATGCCCGGCCTACTCCTCCGCACCCGGAACATCTGGTGCGCGGAAACTCTGGAGGGTCTGCCGCACCTTCCACGGATCAAGTTCAAGCGTACGCTGGTCCTCCTGCCAGTCCCAGGAGATGCTCACCGTGCCCATACGGGCCGTTCCCCCGGTCCCATGAAACCAGAATCGGATGTCCCCGACCTGCCCGGACTGGGGCAGCTCATCGTTCCAGATGCGGTCCAGCGTGACCGGTCCATAGGTTTGCGCCAGACGGCCAAGGAGGTGCCTGACCTGCGTCTCGTAGGCCTGCACCTCCTCCCGGGTCAGGGACCCGCTCACCAGTTCAGTCCTTGCTTTCGGGGCTGCCTTCCTTGACGGTCATGATGCTCAGGCCGGCGTCCACGTAGATGGTCTGGCCGGTCACGCCGGTGCTCAGGTCGGAGAGCAGGAACAGGGCCAGTTTGCCCACTTCCTCGGGGGTGGCGTTGCGGCCGAAGGCGGCGTTGCGGGCGCCCTTGTCGTACAGGCCGCCGAAGCCGGGGATGCTGCGCGCGGCGATGGTGCGCATGGGGCCGGCGCTGATGGTGTTCACGCGGATCTCGCGGTCGCCGAGGTCGGCGGCGAGGTAGCGGGTGGCGGCTTCCAGCGCGGCTTTCGCGACGCCCATGACGTTGTACTTGGGCACGACCTGCCGGGAGGCGTGGTAGGTGAGGCTGATGATGCTGCCGCCGTTCGGCATCAGGGGTTCGGCGTGCCGGGCGGCGGACACCAGGGTGTAGGCGCTGACGTTCAGGGCCGTGTTCCAGTCGTCGGCGGTGGTGTGCAGGAAGCGGCCTTCCATGGCGGTGCGGGGCGCGAACGCGATGCTGTGCACCAGGACGTCCAGCGTGCCGAACTCGGTGCTCACGCGCTCGAACAGGGCGGTCATGTCGTCTTCGCTGGTGGCGTCGGCCTGCTGGATCCACGTGCCGGGGTGGGGCGCGGTGAGTTTTTCCAGTTCGCCCCGCAGGCGCTCACCCTGGTAGCTGAAGCCCACGCGGCAGCCGGCAGCGAGAAGCTGCTGCGCGATGGCCCAGCCGAGGCTGCGGGAGTTGGCGACGCCCATCACCAGGGCGGTCTTGCCGGACAGGTCGAGTGTGATGCTCATCTGCGCTGAATGTAGCAACCCCGCCGGGGGGGCGTTGATGCGGGTGCAGGTTTCCGATCGGGGCGCGTGTGAAGTTCCCGGGCGGCGCGGCGGGCCGCGGGGCGTCAGAATGTGGTGAGAGATGGCTGGAAATACTGAGCTTCTGATGCTGCATGCCCCCCACCTGTCGGCCCGGCACGCCTTCACCACCCGGGCGGGCGGCGTGTCGGCCGGGGCGTTCGCGGGGCTGAACCTGGACGACCGGGCGGACGACCCGGCCGCCGTGCAGGAAAACCGCCGGCGGCTCGCTCAGGCCCTGGACTTCCCCGAGGGCGCTTTCGCGCGGCTGAACCAGGTGCACGGCACACAGGTGCAAGCCGTCACGGCGCCCGGCGTGTGGGAGGGCGACGCGCTGGTGACGGCCACGCCGGGCGTGCTGCTGGCGATCGGCACGGCCGACTGCTACCCGCTGCTGCTGGAGGACCCGGTGGCGGGCGTGGTGGGCGCGGCGCACGCGGGCTGGAAGGGCACAGTGGGGCTCATCGCGGCGCAGACCGTAGAGGCCATGACGATTCTGGGCGCCGAACCGGCGAACATCCGCGCGGCGGTCGGGCCGGGCATCTGCGGAGAGCGGTACGAGGTCGGCGCGGACGTCGCCCGGCAGTTCCGCGAGGCGGACCTGGGGGACTTCGTGCTGAACGTCGGCGGCCGCACGCACCTGGATCTCGCCGGAGCGAACCGCGCCGTGCTGCGGCGCGCGGGCCTGCCGGACGCACAGGTGTGGGTGTCGGGCCGCTGCTCCACCGAGCCGGACTTCTACTCGTACCGCCGGGACGCCGGCACGACCGGCCGGATGTGGGCCGTGATCGGCCTGCCCGCCCGGAGCGCCGGGGGAGCGCCGTGAGCCTCCTGAAGCCGGGCGACGTGCTGGCGCACTTTTCGGACATCACGCCGGAATTCCTGGCTGCGCGGGGCCTGCGGGGCCTGCTGCTGGACCTGGACAACACCCTGGTGCCGTACGGCAGTTACGCCGACGAGCACGACATGGCCGCCTGGACGCACGACCTGCGCGCCGCCGGCATCCGCCTGTACCTGCTGAGCAACGCCACGTCCCGCCGCGCGGACCTGTGGCTGTCCCGGCTCGGCTTCGACGGGGTCGGCATGGCCGGCAAACCCCACCCGCGCGCGTACCGCCGCGCCGTGGGGAAACTCGGGCTGCGGCCCGAGCAGGTGGGCATGGTGGGCGATCAGGTGTTCACGGACGTGCTGGGCGGTAATCTGGCCGGGTTGCACACCATCCTCGTCCGTCCGCTGGCCGACAACGCGCTGCCGCACACCCGCGCCGCCCGGGTCCTCGAAGGCCTGGTGCTGCGCCGCTACGGGCATGCCTGGAACAACTGGGAGCGGCCGTGAGTGCCCCCCTGCTTCCCGGCGTGGCGCCTCCCGGCCGCGCCTTACCCTGCTGGCCCCCCACGCTTTCCTGCTCACCCACTCCCCTGACTTTCCTGGAGGAACACGATCATGGCTCTTTCTATCGGTGACCGGCGCCTGGGCGCCATCCTGCTCGAACAGGGGTACATCAACGACACGGACCTGCAAAAAGCCCTGTCCCGGCACGCCGAGGTGGGGGGCCGCCTCGCGGACGTCCTGATCGACACCGGCCTCGTCGCCGAGAAACGCATCGCGCGGGCGGTGGAGGAAGCGCTGGGGATTCCGCTGGTGAACCTCACCATCGTGAACCCGGACGTGGAGGCCCTCAAGCGCGTGCGCGCCGAGACGGCCAGCACCCACCACGCCTTCCCGTTCGCGGTGGAGGCCGGGAAGCTGCGCGTGGCCCTGGTGGATCCGCTCTCCACCGTGAGCATCGAGGCGCTGGAAGACGACAGCAACATGGACATCGAGGTGTACCAGGCGCTGCGCAGCCAGATCCAGTGGGCGATCGCCACGCACTACCCCGAACTGAACCTGCCGGTCCCCGAGGCGGACGAGGCGCTGGGCGGCTCCCCGGTGGAGGAACGCATGGGGGACCGGCTGGTCTCCCGCGGCCTGATCACGAAAGAGCAGTTGCAGGCGGCGCTGGACGTGCAGGCGCAGACCGGGGACCTGCTGGGCGTCACGCTGGTGTCGCAGAAGGCCATCACCGAGGAGCAGCTGTACGAGTCCCTGGCCGAGCAGTACGGGTACCCGTTCGTGCACAACCCCCGGGACTTCAACCCGTCGCAGGAGGTGCTGGGCTGCATGCTCCGCGCCGACGCGCTGCGCCTGAACGCCGTGCCGGTGGACGACTCGGTGCTGTCCGTGACGGTCGTGACCAGCGACCCCACCAAGAAGGACGACATTCAGGCCGTGGTGGGCCGCCCGGTGAGCCTGGTGCTGACCCGCCCGCGCGACCTGGAGAACATGATCGAGCGCCTGTACCCGCAGCGCGGCCGGCTGGGCGAGGCGATGGTGAACGAGGGTGTGCTCTCCCGCGAGCAGCTGCGCGAGGCGCTGCAGGTGCAGGCCCGCGAGGGCAAGGTCAAGCCGCTGGGCGAGGTGATCATGGAACTCGGCTTCGCCGAGGAAGGCGAGATCAGCTCCGCGCTGGAAAAACAGAACTCCGGCGGGGGCCGCCTGGAGGACACGCTGGTGCAGTCCGGGAAGCTCAGCCCGGAGATGCTGGCCCGCTCGCTGGCCGCGCAGCTCGGCTACGATTTCCTGGACCCCATCCAGAACCCGCCGGACGCCGGGGTGATCAAGGAGATTCCCGAGCAGACCGCGCGGCGCTACTCGGTGATCCCGGTGCGCTACCAGGGCAACGCGATCGTGATCGCCATGAAGGACCCGCGCAACGTGTTCGCGCTGGACGACCTGAAACTCCTGACCGGGCGCGAGGTGATCCCGGCCGTGATGGCCGAGAAGGACATCACCCGCCTGATCGAGCGGTACTACGGCAGCAACGACATGGCCGCCCTGAACGAGCAGCTCAGCCAGGGCGGGAAGAAGGAAGCGGCCGAGGAGGTGGACCTCTCCGCCGGCCTGGACGACAATGCGGTCGTGCGCGTGGTGGACAGCCTGATCCGCGAGGCGGCGCTGCAGGACGTCAGCGACATTCACATCGAGCCGAGCGAGACGGCCGTGCGCGTCCGCTACCGCATCGACGGCGTGCTGCGCGAGCAGCCGCCCCTCCCGAAGGCCAGTGCGGCCAGCGTGCTGGCCCGCATCAAGATCCTGGGGCACCTGGACATCAGTGAGCGCCGCGTCCCGCAGGACGGCCGCGTGCGCTTCAAGAAAGGCAGCATCGACATCGACCTGCGCCTGTCCACGCTGCCCACGGTGTACGGCGAGAAGGCCGTGATGCGCCTGCTGCAGAAGGCCAGCAACATTCCCGAGGTGGAACAGCTGGGATTCAGCGATTACAACATGCAGCGCTACAGCGACGTGATCCAGAAACCCAACGGGATCTTCCTGGTGACCGGCCCCACCGGGTCCGGGAAGTCCTTCACGTCCTTCTCGACCCTCAAGCGCATCGCGGTGCCGGAGAAGAACACCACCACCATCGAGGACCCCGTCGAGTACGAGATTCCCGGGATCATCCAGTCGCAGGTGAACAACACCGCCGGCCTCACCTTCGCCCGCGCGCTGCGCGCCTTCCTGCGTCAGGACCCGGACATCATCTTCGTGGGGGAAATCCGCGACCAGGAAACCGCGAAGATCGCCGTGGAAGCGGCCCTGACCGGCCACCTGGTGCTCGCCACGCTGCACACCAACGACGCGCCCGGCGCGATCATCCGCCTGGACGAGATGGGCGTGGAGCCCTTCAACATCAGCGCGTCCGTGGTGGGGGTGCTCGCTCAGCGCCTGGTGCGCCGCGTGTGCCAGGAGTGCAAACAGCCCACCAACGCCGACCCGGACGTCCTGCGCCGCCTGGGCATCACGGAAAAGGACATCCAGGGCGCGCACCTGATGCGCGGCGCCGGCTGCCCCCGCTGCGGCGGCACCGGGTACAAGGGCCGCATGGGCATCCACGAACTGATGGTGATCGACGAGCCCCTGCGCCACGCCATCGGGTCTGGGAAGACCGCCAGCGAGATCAAGGAGGTCGCCCTCACGCAGAGCGGCATGAAGACCCTCCGGCAGGACGGCATCGAGAAGGCCCTGGAGGGCCGCACCACCCTGGAAGAGGTCCTGGCCGTCACCAGCAACTGAGCCCGCCCCGCTCGCCCGGCCCTCACCGGGAGTTCATCACAGGTCCGCCCCGCCGCACCCCCTACACTGCGCGTAGCCCCCTCACCCCGGCGCTCCCCCGGCGCCCCACCCCAGCGAGGACCCCCGCATGACCCAGCCCACCGCCGACATCACCGACATCCTGAAGTTCGCCGCCGAGAAGGGCGCCTCCGACGTCATCCTGACCGCCGGTCTGGCCCCGCAGTTCAAACTGCACGGCACCTACGACTCGCAGGGCTTCCCGGAAATCGGCCCGACCGACACCCGGAAACTCATGTACAGCATGATGAACGAAAAGCAGCAGCGCACCTTCGAGGAAAAACGCGAACTGGACTTCAGTTTCGCCCTCGGGGAACGCGCCCGCTTCCGCGTGAACGCCTTCATGCAGCGCGGCCACGTGGGCGGCGTGATGCGCCTGATTCCCACCCAGGTCAAGACGGTGGGGGAGATGGGCCTGCCCAGCCAGGTGGTGGACCTCGCGAACGCCCCGCGCGGGCTGGTGCTCGTGACCGGGCCCACCGGGTCGGGGAAAAGCACCACGCTGGCCGCGATGATCGACCACATCAACATCACGAAGAAGCTGCACATCGTGACCATCGAGGACCCGATCGAGTTCATGCACCAGCACAAGGGCTGCATCGTGAACCAGCGCGAGATCGGCTCCGACACCCTGGGCTTCAACGAGGCGCTGCGCGCCGTGCTGCGTCAGGCGCCGGACGTGATCCTGGTGGGCGAAATGCGTGACTACGAGACCATCAAGGCCGCCGTGACCGCCGCCGAAACCGGGCACCTGGTGATGGGCACCCTGCACACCAACAGCGCGCCCGAATCCATCGACCGTATCGTGGACGTCTTCCCGGAAGAGCAGCAGGCGCAGATTCGCGTGCAGCTCGCGAACAACCTGGTGGGCATCATGACCCAGCAGCTGCTGCCCCGCCTGGACGGCGCCGGACGCATCCTGGCGTACGAGCTGCTGATCGCCAACCCGGCCGTGCGCGCCCTGATCCGCGAGGGCAAGACGTACCAGATCACCAGCGTCATGCAGACCGGCGCGCGCGAGGGCATGATCACCATGGACGCGTACCTCGCGAACCTGTACCGCCGCCGCCTGATCAGCTTCGACATCGGCGCGGACCGCGCCGTGGACGCCAAGGAGTTCGCGCGCCTCGCGAACGACCCGAACGCGCCCATGCCCACCCTGGGCAGCGCCTCGAACGCCGCGCAGGCGGGCCTGAGCGTGAACACCCCCAGCGGAGCGCGCGGGTCCACCCCCGCCAGCGCCTACGCCACCGACCCGGGCCTGACCGTGCGGCCGGTGAACGAGACGGGCCGCAACTCGGCCACGCCCGCGCCCGCCGGCGGGAATCCCTTCGGCCGCCGCTGAGCAGCCAGGATCATCAAAGCAAACGCCCCCGCCAAGTGCGGGGGCGTTTCATGTGCTCGGTCCTTACGCGCCGGGCTGGGTGACTTTCGTAACGGCCGGGGGAATGGTGGCCGGTGCGTCCTGCGCGGGGCGGGGCAGCAGCAGCAGGTCCAGCACCTGACCCACGCGCTCGACGGCATGGATGGTGAGGTCGCCGCGGATGCTGTCGGGCACGTCCTGAAGGTGCGGTTCGTTGTCCTTCGGGATGATGACCTCGCGGATGCCGCCCTGGTGCGCGGCGAGGAGCTTTTCCTTCACGCCGCCGATGGGCAGCACGCGGCCGCGCAGGCTGATCTCGCCGGTCATGGCGACGTCCAGGCGCACCGGGCGTCCGGTGATGGCGCTGATCACGGCCGTGGCGATGGTGATGCCGGCGCTGGGGCCGTCTTTCGGGGTGGCGCCGTCCGGGAAGTGCACGTGCAGGTCCAGCGTCTTGTGGAAGTCGGGGTCCGCGCCGTACTCGTGCGCGTGGGCGCGCAGATACGCGATGGCCGCGGCCACACTTTCCTTCATCACGTCGCCCAGGCTGCCAGTCATGTTGATCTTGCCGGTGCCGGGGGTGGCGAGCGCCTCGACGAGCAGCATCGTACCGCCCACACTGGTCCACGCGAGGCCCTGGGCCACACCGACCTGCGGTTCTTTCTCCATGCGGTCGGGCTTGTGCAGCGGCACGCCCAGGAAGTCCGGAATCTGGGCGGCGTCGATGACCTTCACGCCTTCCCAGGGGGTCTCGAGCAGTTCACGGGCAGCCTTGCGGGCCAGCTTGCTGATCTGCCGGTCGAGGTTGCGTACGCCGCTCTCGGCGGTGTACTCCTCCACGATGCGGTTCAGGGCGGCGTCCGTGATCTCCAGGCGCCCGACCAGGCCGTGCGACTTGATCTGCCGGGGCACGCGGTAGCGCTTGGCGATCTCCACCTTCTCCGGCTGGGTGTAGCCGGGAATCTGGATGACTTCCATGCGGTCCAGCAGCGGGCGGGGGATGGTCTGGAGGCTGTTGGCGGTGGTGATGAACATGACCTGCGACAGGTCGTAGGGCACTTCCAGGTAGTGGTCCTGGAAGGTGTGGTTCTGTTCGGGGTCCAGCACTTCCAGCATGGCGCTGCTGGGGTCGCCGCGCCAGTCGCTGCTCATCTTGTCGATCTCGTCGAGCAGCACGACGGGGTTCACGACGCCGGCGGTCTTCATGCCCTGGATGATCCGGCCGGGCATGCTGCCGATGTAGGTGCGGCGGTGGCCGCGGATCTCGCTCTCGTCGCGCACGCCGCCGAGGGCCATGCGCACGAACTTGCGGTTCAGTGAACGGGCGATGCTCTTACCCAGGCTGGTCTTGCCGACCCCGGGAGGGCCGACGAGGCACAGGATCGGCGCGCGCAGTTCGGCGTCGTCGGTGCGTTCCTCGGCGGTGCGTTCCTGGCGCTGCTCCTCGGTCTCCTCGGGGCGGTGCGTGAGCTGGCGCACAGCCAGGAATTCCAGGATGCGGTCCTTCACGTCCCCGAGGGCGTAATGGTCGGCGTCCAGGATCTCGCGGGTGCGGCCGATGTCCAGGATCTCCTCGTCGCGTTTGCTCCAGGGGACATCCACCAGCCAGTCGATGTAGTTGCGCACCACGGTGCTCTCGGGGCTGCCGCCGGGCGTGCGTTCCAGGCGCTGCAGTTCCTTGAGGGCCTTTTCCTTGATGCTCTCGGGCATGCCGGCCGCCTCGATCTTCTCGCGCAGGGCCTCGACCTCGGCGGGGCTGTCCTCGCCGCCGCCGAGTTCCTTGCCGATGGCCTTCATCTGCTCGCGCAGGTAGTACTCGCGCTGGTTGGCGTCCATCTGCTCTTTGACGCGCCCGGCGATCTTCTTGTCCATGTTGAAGCGCTCGGTGTCGCGGGTGAGGAGCTTCAGCACGGCTTCCAGGCGGGCGCGCAGCGTGGCGGCCGACAGGACTTCCTGCTTTTCCTCGGTGGTCCAGGTGGCGTGGTGGGCGACCTGGTCACTCAGGGCGCCGGCGTCGGTCAGGGCCTTGAGGTTTTCGAGCTGGTAGTTGTCCAGGCGCAGGTTCTTGTTCTGGCGCTGGTATTCCTCGAACGCGGCCTTGATCTCGCCGGCGAGCACGACCACCTCGCGGCTGTCGTCCTGCGCGGCCGGCTGCGTTTCGGCGCGCACGCGCAGGTAGGCGCTGGGCACCTCACCTTCGACCTTGGCGCGTTCCTGCGCTTCGACGAGCACCTGGTAGGTGTTGTCGGGCATGCGCACGACCTGCTTGATCACGCCGAGCACGCCCATGTCGTACAGTTCGCCGAGGGTGGGGTCGTCGGTGCGGGCGTCGCGCTGGGTGAGCAGCAGCACGCGGCGGTCGGCGGCCTGGGCCTCGTCCACGGCGCGTTTGCTCTTGGGACGGCCCACGTCGATGTTCTTGGTGACCCCGGGCAGGATCACTTCGTTTCTCAGTGCGAGTACGGGAAGTTCCCAGATCATGCTTGCTCCTTGAGGCTCTTGTGACTGCGCCGGGGCGCAGGGGAGATACGAGAGTGTGGCACGGGCGGGATAACACAAACGGCACCCCCGCCCAGGGTGTCCGGTGATTCTAGGAGCCTGGGCGGGACAGTGCTGTAATCTACGCTGCTATCAGGCAGACTTCTTGAGTCCCTTCGACTCAAGCAGTGTCATGGGCTGGTCGATGTTCTCCGCGTCGAAGACCAGTTCCTCCAGGCCCTCCACCGGCAGCTCGAACAGCAGGTCCGTCATGGCCTTCTCCAGCACCGCCCGCAGGCCACGTGCGCCGGTCCGGCGTTCCTTGGCCCGGTGCGCCACCTCGCGCAGCGCGCCCTCCGTGAACTTCAGGTTCACGTCCTGGAACCCGAACAGCGCCTGGTACTGTTTCACGATCGCGCCCTGCGGCTCGGTCAGGATCCGCACCAGCGCGTCCTCGTCCAGATCTTGGAGCTGCACGACCAGCGGCAGGCGGCCCACGAACTCCGGAATCAGCCCGAACTTCACGAGGTCCTCCGGGAGGAAACGCAGCTCGTCCTTCTCCTCGCCCTTGTGCTCGGCGCCGAAACCCACGCTGCGCACGTTCGTGCGCGCCCGGGCGATCTCGGCCATGCTCTCGAACGCCCCGCCCACGATGAACAGGATGTTCTTCGTGTTCACCTGCACCAGTTCCTGCTGCGGGTGCTTGCGGCCCCCCTGCGGCGGCACCTGCGCGACCGTGCCCTCGATGATCTTCAGCAGCGCCTGCTGCACGCCCTCACCGCTCACGTCCCGGGTGATGCTTGTCCCCTCGGACTTGCGGGCGATCTTGTCGATCTCGTCGATGTAGATGATCCCGCGCTCGGCGGCCGCCACGTCGTACTCGGCCGCCTGCAGCAGACGCACGATCACGTTCTCCACGTCGTCGCCCACGTAGCCGGCTTCGGTCAGCGTGGTCGCGTCGGCAATCGCGAACGGCACCTCCAGCATCTCCGCCAGCGACTGCGCCAGCAGTGTCTTCCCGGTCCCGGTCGGCCCGATCAGCAGGATGTTGCTCTTCTGCAGGTTCACGTCCGGGTGCGCCAGCCGCTGGTAATGGCTCACGACCGCCACCGCCAGCGCCTTCTTCGCCTCGTCCTGCCCGATCACGAACTCGTCCAGGTACGCCTTGATGTCCTTCGGGCTGGGCAGTTCCTCCAGCCGGAACTCACTCCCGGCCTTCTTGTTCTGCTTGACCAGCTCACTGGCGCGCTCCGTGCACTCGTTGCAGATGAACGCCGCGCGGCCCGGCGCCTCGATCAGCTGCGCGATCTGCGGATGCTGCCGTCCGCAGAACGAGCAGCGGTCCCCTCCTTTCGTCATCCTTCGCCCCCCAGTTCCCGCGTGTTCTCGATCACGCTGTCAATCAACCCGTACTTCTGCGCCTCGGCGGGCGACATGAAGTAATCCCGCTCCATGTCCCGCAGCAGCTTCTCGTGCGGAATGTCGGTGTGCTTGTGGTAGATCTCCACCAGCTTGTCCCGCAGGTGCAGCACTTCCTTGGCCTGCACCTCCAGGTCCGGGGTGTTCCCGCGGAACCCGGCCGAACCCTGGTGAATCATGATGCGGCTGTTCGGCAGCGCCATGCGCTTGCCCTTGTCCCCGGCCATCAGCAGCACGCTGCCCATGCTCATGGCGATCCCCACGCAGATGGTGCTCACCGGCGCCTTGATGTAACGCATGGTGTCGTAGATCGCCAGGCCGGCGTACACCTCCCCGCCGGGGCAGTTGATGTACATCTGGATCTCCTGCTCGGGGTTCTGGCTGTCGAGCAGCAGCAGCTGAGCCACGATGGTGTTCGCCATCTGCGACTCGATGGGCGTCCCCACGAAAATAATCCGGTCCTTCAGCAGCCGCGAGTAGATGTCGTACATCCGCTCGCCGCGCCCGGTCTGCTCAATCACGTAGGGAATCACACTCATAACCTCCATTATCGCACGCCCGGCCATGAGCACCGTAAGCGAAGTGCACAGCGGCACTCCTATGGCCGGGAGCATGGAGGCGGCCTGAAGAGCCCAGATATCAGGTCGCCCGGGAGACTGGGGAGGCAGTGGCGTCGGTCAGCGCTTCAGAGGCATGCAGGCGATGGGCATGGGGGCCTCGCCGACGCGGGGGCAGGCGTCCACACCAGTCTTCTGAATGAGTTCCGGGCGGCTCTGGGCGCTGCCGAGGGTGCCGGCCAGGGTGATCAGCAGAAGGGCGGCGAGGGCGGCGGCGGGCAGCAGGGGAGAGCGGGAACGCATGGTGCCTCCGGTACGTGGGGAGCGCTGTGGGCGTTCCGGGCTGGCGAGGTAGGCTATTCATATTACCCGGGAGATATTGACCCAGGGATTTCGCCCGGGTACTATTTACCCATGACCCCCGACCCCACCTACACCGCCTTCCAGGGCCAGCAGCGGCTGATCACCGGCCCCCTGCGCGACGTGCTCACCCACCTCAAAACACTGGTGGATTCCGGGCAGCGCAACCCCAACCACCTGCTGCTGATCTTCAACGACCAGACCGGACGGGTCGCGGACTTCAACCTGAACGGCACCCTCCAGCAGGTCCTGGACCGCGAGGCGCCGCTGCCCCGCACCGGCCCCGGCCGCCCGAAACTGGGCGTGGTGTCCCGCGAGGTCTCCCTGCTTCCCCGCCACTGGGAATGGCTGGAAAGCCACCCGAACGGCGCGTCCGCCGCGCTGCGCCGCCTGATCGACGAGGCCCGCAAGGCCGATCCGGCGGGTGAGCGCCGCCGGCAGGCCACCCTGCCCACCGACCGCTTCCTCACGGTGATGGGCGGCGACCTGCCCGGCGCGGAGGACGCCAGCCGCGCCCTGTACCAGGGGGACGGCCCCACCTTCCGCCGGCTGGTGCAGGGCTGGCCGGACGACATCCGCCAGCACGCCCTGCACCTGTCCGCCGGCGCGTTCGAGGACGACGCATGACCCGCGCCTACAAGGGCTTCACGCCGCGGATGGGCGTGTACCGCGTCACGCACGTGCCCAGCGGCCGCACCCTGCTGGGCCACAGCACGCACGTGGAAGGCCTGCTCAACCGCTTCCGCTTCCAGCTGACGCACGGCTCGCACGCGAACCGGGCCATGCAGCGCGACTGGCAGGCCACCGGCCCGGACAGTTTCACCTTCGAGGTGCTGGACGACATCACCCCGACCACCCCCGGCGAGGAACCCGTGGACGACCTCAAGGAGCTGCTGAGCCTATGGCAGGAGAAACTGAACATTCCCCCCGGCCTCCAGTACTGACCGCGCGGTCCACCGCGGACGAACTCGCCAGCCTGTCCCTCAGCGCCGACCCCGCCGTGCGGGCCGCGGTGGCCGTGCACCCCAACACCACGCCGTACATCCTGGGCACCCTCGCCGCGGACTTCCCGGCCGAGGTGCTGCGCAACCCGGCCCTGCCACTGCTGCGCCTCGCGAACCCGCGCTTCATGACCGGCTGGCCGCAGGCGGGCCTGATCGCCCTGGTGCGCCACCCGGACGCGCCCGCCTGGCTGCGCGCCCTGGCCCTGACCCATCCCCGCACCGAGTACCAGGTGGCGGTTGCCTCGCACCCGGCCCTGACCGCCGCGGAGCGCGCGCAACTGGCCGCGCACCCGGCGTGGCTGGTCCGCGCCCGCATCGCCGCGCGGCCGGACACGCCCCCGGACCTGCTGGACGCCTTCGCGCACGACCCAGATTACGGGGTGCGCCTCGCGGCCGCGTCCCGCCCGGACCTGCCCGAACGCAGCGTCGCGGCCCTGCTGAGCGACCCCTCACGGCTGGTGCAGCAGGTGATGCGCCAGACCCTGGGCGCGCCCAGCGCGTCCCGGCGGCCGGGCTGAGCCGCGCCTCATGCGGCGGCCTACACTGAAAGCAGAAGGGGACGCCGCTCCTCGACCATCCGGGTGGGGACCACGCGCCGCTTCGTTTGCCCTGGAGGAGACTATGACCGCGAAGACCGCCGCTCAGATGGTGCAGGAAGCCAGGCAACGCGTCGAGAATCTCACTGTGGCCCAGGTGGCCCGGGAGATGCAGGAGGACGGTGCCCTGCTGGTCGATATCCGGGAGCCCGGGGAGGACCAGAAGGAAGGCGTGATTCCGGGGGCGATCGCCGCGCCGCGCGGCATGCTGGAATTCTGGGCGGATCCCAGCAGCCCTTACCACCGCAGTGAGTTCAGCCCGGACCGCCGCGTGATCCTGCACTGCGCGTCCGGGGGGCGCTCGGCGCTGGCGGCCGACACGCTGCGGCAGCTGGGGTACAGCCGGGTCGCGCACCTGGACGGCGGGATCCGCGCTTGGGCGCAGGAGGGTCAGCCGGTCAGCCGGCCCGGCACCTGATTTCTTGCACTGATTCCCTTCCGCTGCAACGAAAAACCCCCAGCCCTGCGGCTGGGGGTGCACTCCGGTGGGAGACGAGTTACTTGAGTTCGACCTTGGCGCCAGCGCCTTCGAGCTGGGCTTTCATCTTCTCGGCTTCGTCCTTGGTCACGCCTTCTTTCAGAACGCCGCCCTTCTCGCTCATGTCCTTGGCTTCCTTGAGGCCCAGGCCGGTGATGGCGCGGATTTCCTTAATGACGTTGATCTTGCTGGCGCCGGCGTCGACGAGAACGACGTCGAATTCAGTCTTCTCTTCGGCAGCGGGAGCGGCGGCACCGGCGGCGGGGCCGGCGGCGACGGCGGCGGTCACGCCCCAGGTTTCCTTCAGACCGTCGATGAGGTCCGCGAGTTCCATGATGGTGAGGGTGCCGAGCTGGTCGATCAGAGCCTGTTTGTCGTAAGCCATGTTGTGTTCCTCCGGGATTGGATTGGTGTGGTGCGCTGGAAGGTGAGGCCGGGCCGGTTAGGCGCTCTGGCCTTCGCCTTCGAGTTTGTCTTTGTACGCTTCGAGGATGCCCACGAAGTTGCTGAGGTGCGCGCTGAGCACGCCGACCAGTTCGGCCTGAAGCTGCTGCTTGCTGCCGAGGCTGGCGAGGCGTTCGACGACCTTCACGTCAACCTTGTTGCCTTCCACGAACCCGCCCTTGACGGCGGGGATGCCCTTGTCGTTGCCTTTGGCCGCGTCAGACAGGGCCTTGGCGACGCCGGCGGGGTCTTCCTGGGCGAGCACCAGAGCGCTGGGGCCCTTGAGTTCGCCGGTGAAGTCCTTGCCGCCGTCTTGCAGGGCGAGGTTGATCAGGGTGTTCTTGGCAACGATGAGCTGCCCGCCCTTCTCGCGGATGTCCTTACGCAGTTTGCTCAGCTGTCCGGCGGTCAGGCCCTGGTAGTCGACCACGTAGAACGTGTCGATGCCCGTGAGGCTGCCTTTGAGGCTGCTGAGGGTCTGCTGGTTCTTTTCGTTCGCCACGCAGTACCTCCTTGGTGGTGAACAAGTCCAGGTGCAGGGTCGCAGCCTGGCAACTCGGCGGGATGTTTAAACCTGGCAAGGGTCCCCGCTGTCTTGGGTGCCGGAATGAAAGGGCTTATTGGAAAGGTGCGACTGCACCGGGGTGCCGAAGTTCGGGGTGGGGGAGAGGCGGGCCCTCCCCCGGGGTCACCATAGTGGGCTCAGGCTTACGCCTGGGCGCCGCTGCTCAGGGTCAGCGGAATGCTGGGGCCCATGGTGGTGGTCAGGTACGCGCTGCGCAGGAAGGTGCCCTTGGCGCTGCCGGGTTTGGCGGCTTCCAGGGCGCTCAGCAGCGCACCGAAGTTCGCGCTGAGGTTGCCTGCGTCGAAGCTGGCCTTGCCGATGGGGGCGTGCACGACGCCGGTCTTGTCGTTGCGGAACTCGATCCGGCCGGCCTTGAGGCCCTTGACCATGCCGCTCACGTCGGGACCCACGGTGCCGCTCTTGGGGTTGGGCAGCAGGCCGCGCGGCCCGAGCAGACGGGCGAGCTTCTGGCCGATCTGGGCCATCATGTCAGGGGTCGCCACGACGGCGTCGAAGTCCATGAACCCGCCGGCGATGCGCTCGATCAGGTCCTCGCTGCCGACCACGTCGGCGCCAGCGGCCTCGGCGGCCTGCACGTTCTCACCCTTGGTGATCACGGCGACGCGCACGGTGCGGCCGGTGCCGTGGGGCAGCGCGACGGTGCCGCGCACGTTCTGGTCGCTCTTGCGGGGATCGATGCCGAGGCGGAAGTGCACTTCGACGGTCTCGTCGAACTTCGCCGTGGCGATCTCCTTGACCAGCGCAGCGGCTTCGTCAATGGTGTACTGCTTGTCGCGGTCGACCTTGCCCACCAGGGCCTTGTAACGCTTGCCGTGCTTAGGCATTCGGGGCCCCCTCGATGGTCACGCCCATGCTGCGGGCGGTGCCGGCGACCGTGTTCGCGGCGGCTTCAACGCTGCCGGCGTTCAGGTCGGGCATCTTGGTCTTGGCGATTTCCAGAACCTGGTCCCAGTTGAGCTTGCCGACCTTGGCCTTGTTGGGGGTCGCGCTGCCCTTCTGCAGGCCGGCGGCCTTGCGGATCAGGTAGCTCATGGGGGGGGTTTTGGTGATGAACGTGAAGCTGCGGTCCGCGAAGATGGTGATTTCCACCGGGATGATCGCGTCGCCCTTGTCGGCGGTCTGGGCGTTGAACGCCTTGGTGAACTCCATGATGTTCGCGCCGTACTGACCGAGGGCGGGACCGACGGGGGGGGCCGGCGTGGCCTTCCCTGCCGGGAGTTGCAGCTTGACAATTCCCATGACTTTCTTCATGCGTGTGCCTCCTTAGCTCCCCCAGCCGGTCAATCTCAGGTGGTCTGGGGTGCTGGCGCTAAGTTCCGTCGTTGTCCCGGGTCGGCCCCGGGGTGACAGCAACTTTTCTACTTTACTTCACCCGCCCCCTCCTGCCAAGAGGAGGGGGAAAGGCTTACTTGCTGACCTGCGAGAAGTCCAGTTCCACCGGCGTTTCACGGCCGAAGATGCTGACCAGCACCTTGACCTTCGCCTGCGGAATGTTCACCTCGCTGACCACGCCGCTGAAGTCCGCGAAGGGCCCGCTGGTCACGCGGACCATGTCGCCGGCCTTCAGGTCGATCTTCACGCGCGGCGCGCTGACCTCTTCCTGCACGGGCTGGCGGGCCACGCCCACCGACGCGAGCAGGCGCTCCACTTCCTCCGGGGAGAGGGGCACGGGACGCGTGGCGGTGCCGACGAAGCCGGTCACGCCGCTGGTGCCGCGCACCACTTCCCACGACTCGCCCAGTTCACCGGGCGCGTCGTCGTCTTCGACGTCCATCTGCACGAAGACGTACCCGGGGAAGAGCAGGCGCTCGACCTCTTCCTTCTTGCCGCCCTCGCGCAGCTCGACAGCTTTTTCCTTGGGCTGAAGCACCTGGAAGATCTTGGTGCCGCGCATGCCGAGCTTGGTGGCGCGTTCCATCAGGTGCTGCTGCACGCGGTCTTCCTGACCCACGTAGGTGTGCACGGCGTACCACTCGATGCTCACGAGAGCACCGCCTTGATCGCCGAGCCGAACAGGAAGTCAAGCGCGAAGATGATCAGGGTCAGGCCGATCACGAAGATCAGCACAGCCTGCGTGCCTTCGATGACCTGCTGCCGCGTGGGCCACGAAACGCGGGAGAGTTCCGCACGGGAGTCCCGCAAGTACTGCGTTAAGTTCATGTGGTCACCTTCGAAGAGAGGCGAGGGCCGATGTTACCGCCAGTCGCAGCCGCCCGGAACCCGGGGGCCGCGGGCGGAATCAGACCTTCTTCTCCTTGAAGACCACGTGCTTTTTCGCCACGGGGTCGTACTTGCGCAGTTCCATCTTGGCCTGCGTGTTGCGGCGGTTCTTGGTGGTCGTGTAGTAGAAGCCGGTGCCGGCGCTGCTTTCCATTTTCACGATGATGCGGGGGCCGTCTTTCGCCATGATCGGTGCTCCTTTACGCAGGGTGCCTGCCCCCTGGGGGCGTGCCGCGCCTGCTCCCAGCGCCCACTTCCGGTGCTTCAGTGGGTTGAAGAACGCTGGTAAAAGCCCGCCGTCTGGCGGGCAACATTCGAAGTATACGGGCCCAGGCCCCAGGTGTCCACCACAGACAGGACTTCAGCCGGGATTCGCGCGCTTCCGCCGCCATTCCTCTCCCGATGCAGGCCGCGTTCAGCGGGGTTCACCACGTGAGGCCACTGGACTCCGCCCAGCCAGATCACAGAACGGCTGGCTGGCCTGTGGCAGGGGAGACAGCCTCCGCCATCAACTGACTCTTTCCAATGAGAAAGGAGGCCTCACGGCCTCCTTTCTCGCTGAGAACGTCAGCGTTATTCGAGAACTTTGGCGACGACGCCGGCGCCGACGGTGCGGCCCCCTTCGCGGATGGCGAAGCGCAGGCCTTCTTCCATGGCGATCGGCTTGATCAGTTCCACCGTGAAGGTCACGTTGTCACCGGGCATCACCATTTCCACGCCTTCGGCCAGTTCCACGATCCCCGTCACGTCCGTCGTGCGGAAGTAGAACTGCGGGCGGTACCCACCGAAGAACGCGCTGTGACGGCCACCTTCGTCCTTGCTCAGGATGTACACGCTGGCTTCGAACTTGGTGTGCGGCTTGATGCTGCCGGGCTTGGCCAGCACCTGACCGCGCTCCACGTCGTCACGGGCCACGCCGCGCAGCAGCACGCCCACGTTGTCGCCGGCCATGCCGCTGTCCAGCAGTTTGCGGTGCATTTCCACGCCGGTCACGGTGGTCTTCTTGGTGTCGCGCAGGCCGATGATTTCCACTTCGTCCTGCACCTTGACGATCCCGCGCTCCACGCGGCCGGTCGCCACGGTGCCGCGGCCGGTGATGGTGAACACGTCTTCGACGGGCATCAGGAACTGCTTGTCGGTGTCGCGTTCGGGGGTGGGGATGTAGCTGTCGAGCGCGTCGAGCAGTTCCCAGATCTTGTCCACCCACTGGTTTTCGCCGCGGGCCATTTTGGGGTTGGCCTGCAGGGCTTCGAGGGCCTGCAGGGCGCTGCCCTTGACGACCGGCAGGTCATCGCCGGGGAATTCGTACTTGCTGAGCAGTTCGCGCACTTCCATTTCGACGAGTTCGAGCAGTTCTTCGTCGTCGACCATGTCCACTTTGTTCATGAACACGATGATGTAGGGCACGCCCACCTGGCGGGCGAGCAGGATGTGCTCGCGGGTCTGGGGCATGGGGCCGTCGGCGCTGGACACCACCAGGATCGCGCCGTCCATCTGCGCGGCGCCGGTGATCATGTTCTTGACGTAGTCGGCGTGGCCGGGGCAGTCCACGTGGCTGTAGTGGCGCGCGGGGGTCTGGTATTCGACGTGCGCGGTGTTGATGGTGATGCCGCGGGCTTTTTCTTCGGGCGCCTTGTCGATCTGGTCGTAGGCCAGCGTTTCGATGGTGGGGTCGGCGGCGGCGGCCGTGAAGGTGATCGCGGCGGTCAGCGTGGTCTTCCCGTGGTCGACGTGTCCGATGGTCCCCACGTTCACGTGCGGCTTCGTGCGCTCAAACGTTCCTTTAGCCATGATGCTTTCCTCCTGAGTGTGGAACTGCCTGGGCCTCGTGGCCTGTTCAGGCAAGCCTTGCCAGTTTACTCGCCTGCGCCGCGTACGGCTAGAGCTGCCGCGCTGTGCAGGCAGGCGTGGGCCACTCACGTGGCCTTGAGAGAACCCGCAGCCTGCACGGGGCGGGCTGCGGGTTTCGGTGTGGAGCTTCTGGTCGGGATTGAACCGACGACCTCTCCCTTACCAAGGGAGTGCTCTACCACTGAGCTACAGAAGCGACTTGGAGCGGGAAACGAGACTTGAACTCGCGACATTCAGCTTGGGAAGCTGACGCTCTACCAACTGAGCTATTCCCGCGTGAATCGTGGTGGGCAGGGGCGGATTCGAACCGCCGTACTCTTACGAGAACAGATTTACAGTCTGTCGCCTTTAACCACTCGGCCACCTACCCAGTTGTCACATTCCGCAAAGAACATGTGGAGCCACCCAGGAGAATCGAACTCCCAACCTTCCGATTACAAGTCGGGTGCTCTACCAGTTGAGCTAGGGTGGCACCGATCTGAGGCGGAAACTAAGGCTGGGGTCGCCTCTTAAGCGTCGGAAGTTTCGCGCTCTCGCGGTCACTTCCGGCTGCGAATAGTAGCACCCACCCCCAAGGGTGTCAAACGCCCCACCTTGCCCGCGCCTTCACCCCCTCCAATGGGCTCCGGAGTGCGCCATTTAGCGCATGGGCCCCCTGAGCAAAGCGGCGTATGCTGACCCCACTCGCGGCCCGCCCCTGCCTTCCTCCCCATTCGCCCGGGGTGGGCCGCCGCCTGCCCGCCCTTCCTGCGCCTTTCCTCACGTCCTCTCCCGCCGCTTTTCCTGACCGGTTTCCGCCCTGCATTCCCGGCCCGTTGGACCGCCCACGAGGTTTTCCTTGGACAGTTTCCGCACGCTTCTCCCGTACCTCAGGCTGCACCTGAGGCAGTACGTGATCGGCATCGTCGCCGTGATTATCGCCAACGCCGCCAACCTGCTCCCGGCGTACTTCATCCGCAAGACCATCGACGGCCTCACCGGCCAGACCGACGCCCGGGCGGCCACGGCCGGCATCACGCTGGACCAGGCCCTGCTGTACGCGGGCGGCACCGTGCTGGCCGCCCTGGTCGCCGGGGGTTTCATGCTGCTGATGCGCCGGCAGATCGTCGTGGCGTCCCGGCAGATGGAGTACGAGATCCGGCGCGACATCTTTGCCCACCTGCAGACGCTGGACAAGAACTACTACGACCGCGCCCGCACCGGCGACCTGATGAACCGCCTGACCGGCGACCTGGGCGCCGTGCGCGAGATGATGGGCTTCGGCGGCTGGCAGGTCGTGAACATCGTCGCGTCGTTCAGCACGGCGCTGACCGTCATGTTCAGCCTCAGCTGGAAACTCACATTGATCGTGCTGCTGCTCATCCCGGTGATCGTGGGCATCCTGGGCTACATGGCGCGGCTCATCAACGCCCGCCACAAGGCCGCGCAGGAGCAGAACAGCCTGATCGCCGCCAAAGCCCAGGAGAACTTCAGCGGCGCGCGCGTCGTGAAGGGCTACGCCATCGAGGACCGCGAGATCGCCGACTACCGCGCCATGAACCTCGAGCTGCTGCGGCGCAACATCGCCCTGACCAAGGTGGACGGCCCGCTGCGGTCCTTCACCACCCTGCTGATCGGCGTGGCCTTCGCGGTGGTGCTGTGGACCGGCGGGCGCATGGTGCTGGGCGGCGACCGGACCTTCACGATCGGGATGCTGGTGCAGTTCCTGCTGATGCTCGGGCGCCTCGCCTGGCCGATGATGATGGTCGGCTGGATCACCGGCGTGGTGCAGCGCGGCCTGGCGTCCTGGGTGCGCCTGCGCGAGATGCTCGACGCCCGCCCGCACGTGTACGACGACCCCGGCCGCACCGACCCCACCATCAAGACCCTGCGCGGCGACATCACCTTCCAGAACGTGACCCTCCAGTACGGCCGCACGCCGGTGCTGCAGGACATCAACCTGCACGTGCCGGCCGGCACGTTCCTGGGCCTGACCGGCCCCACCGGCAGCGGCAAGACGGTCCTCACGCAGCTGATCACCCGCAGCATGGACCCCAGCAGCGGCGTGGTGAAGCTCGACGGGCACGACATCCGCTTCATTCCCCTGCAGGTGCTGCGCGAGCACATCAGCGTGGTGCCGCAGGAGCCCTTCCTGTTCAGTGACACCATCGCCAACAACATCGGCTTCGGGCTGAACAACGCCGGCCTGCCGCCTGTGCCCACCGGCGTGAGCGTCGTCGGGCTGCCCATGCCGCCCGAGATACCGCAGCAGCCCGACCCGGCCCGCGTGCAGCGCGCCGCCGCCCTGGCCGGGCTCGCCAGCGACATCAACGACTTCCCGAAAGGCTACGACACCATGCTCGGCGAGCGCGGCGTGACCCTCAGCGGCGGGCAGCGCCAGCGCACCGCCATCGCCCGCGCGATCGTCCGCGACCCCGCCATCCTGATCATGGACGACAGCCTCAGCGCCGTGGACACCGAGACCGAACGCAAGATCATCGACGGCGTGCGCGAGGTCGCGCAGGGCCGCACCGTGATTCTCGTGGCGCACCGCGTCAGCACCCTGCGGCACGCCGACCACATCGTCGTGCTGGAGGACGGCCGCATCACCGAGCAGGGCAGCCACGACGACCTGCTCGCCCTGGGCCGCCACTACGCCGAACTTGAACGCCTGCAGCGCCTCGCCAGTGACCTCGACAACGACGACGGTGACGTGCAGCCCGGCCGCAGCCCCGCCGAGAACGAGACCGTGCGCGCCGCCGCCACCATCGCCACCGCGCAGGCCGGCCGCGACCTGCCCGAACCGGCCCGGCCCGGCGTGGTCCAGGCCGACCTTCTCCCGGAACCCGAGCAGGTGACGAAATGACCCAACCCGACGACGCGCTCAACAAGGGCTTCGACCTGGACCTGACCAAACGCATCCTGCGCTACGTCCGGCCGTATATGAAACTCGCCGTGGGCGGCGTGCTGCTCGCCCTGTTCACCGCCGCGCTGCAACCGGTCCCCGCATTCCTGCAGGGCTACGCCATCGACAATGCCCTGACGCCCTTCGTGAACGGCGAGAACACGGACGCCGCGGCCCTGACCCGCCTGCTGGGCCTGATCGTGATCGGGTACGTGCTTGTGCAGGCCACCGAGTTCGGCCTGACCTACGCCAGCACCCTCACCATCGGGTACCTGGGCCAGAACGTGCTGCGCGACATCCGCGCAAACGTGTTCACGAAA
Source organism: Deinococcus ficus (assembly GCF_003444775.1). Taxonomy (NCBI): domain Bacteria; kingdom Thermotogati; phylum Deinococcota; class Deinococci; order Deinococcales; family Deinococcaceae; genus Deinococcus; species Deinococcus ficus. Next base: position 596,523 of record NZ_CP021081.1, read on the forward strand.
CTCCAGCGCCTGCCGCTGGCGTACTTCGACGCCAACCCGGTCGGGCGCCTCATCACCCGCGTGACCAGCGACGTGGACGCCATCAACCAGTTCATCACCGGCGGCCTGATCAGCATGATCACCAGCACCTTCCTCATCATCGTGTACATGGGCGTGATGCTCAGCATCAACTGGAAACTCGCCCTGATCGCCTTCACGGTCCTGCCGGTGCTGTTCGTCGTCACGAACTTCTTCCGGCAGAAGATGCGCGAAACCTTCCGCGAGAACCGCCTGCAGCAGGCGATCGTGAACACCAAACTCAACGAGAACATCACCGGCATGCAGACCGTGCAGCTGTTCGGCCGCCAGCGCCGCAGCGCCCTGGACTTCGACCACAGCAACCGCGCGCTGCTGACCGCCAACAGCAACGGCGTGAAGTGGTTCTCGCTGTTCATGCCGGCCGTGGCCGTGCTCGGACAGGTCAGCATCGCGCTCGTGCTGTACTTCGGCGCCCGCCTGATCCTCGGCGAGAACGCCGTCGGCACCGGCGTGGGCGCCGCCCTCACGGTGGGCACCCTGTACGCCTTCGTGCAGTGGACCACGCAGCTGTTCCAGCCCATCCAGGACCTCGCGGACGTGTTCAACAACCTCCAGGCCGCCATGGCCAGCAGCGAACGCATCTTCGGGGTGCTCGACACCCACGAGGACATCCAGGACAAGGAAGGCGCCCGGGAAATCCAGCACTTCGAGGGCCGCGTAGACTTCGACGGCGTGTGGTTCGCTTACGACGGCGCCGTCACCGCCGACGCCTCCGACACCGACGACCGCTGGATCCTGCGGGACTTCGACCTGCACATCCAGCCGGGTGAGAGCGTCGCCCTGGTCGGCGCGACCGGCGCCGGCAAGACCAGCGTGACCGCCCTGGTCAGCCGCTTCTACGACGTGCAGCGCGGCGCCGTGAAGGTGGACGGCGTGGATGTCCGCGACTACGACCAGCACAGCCTGCGCAAGCACATCGGCCTGGTCCTTCAGGACGTGTTCCTGTTCGCCGGGACCATCGAAAGCAACCTCACCCTGAACAACCCCAACATCCCCCATGAACGCGTGGTGGAGGCCTGCAAGTACGTCGGCGTGCACGAGTACATCCTGGGCCTCGAGCAGGGCTACCAGACCGAGGTCCGTGAACGCGGCGCCACCCTCAGTACCGGGCAGAAGCAACTGCTGGCCTTCGCCCGCGCGCTGATCCAGAACCCGGACATCCTGCTGGTGCTCGACGAGGCCACCGCCAACGTGGACACCGAAACCGAACTGCGCATCCAGGACGCCCTGAAAAAAGTCATGGAAGGCCGCACCAGCATCATCATCGCCCACCGCCTCAGCACCATCGAGCACTGCGACCGCATCATCGTCATGCGCAAGGGCCGCATCGTGGAACAGGGCACCCACGCCGAACTGCTCGCCCGGGGCGGCTACTACGCCAAACTCAACCAGCTGCAGTACGCCCAGGGCGACGCCGCCGACTGAGCGCGGCCGGCGCATGAGGCAGGGGAGAGCGGCGCGTGGCCCTCTCCCCTCGACCATTCCCGGACCCTGATTACAGGTAGTGCAGCGCCCAGTCGGCCGCGCCGTGGTCCACCCCGGCTCGCAGCAGCGCCAGGCCGTCTGGCACTCCGTGATCCAGGTGGGGCAACTCCCCCCGGCCGGCCTCCAGCGCGTCCAGGGCCTGCTTCGCGGGCGGCTGCACCACGCCGGTCACCACGCCGCCGCGCACCTCGTACGTCGCGGCGTACACGTTGCCCTTGCGCGCGTCCAGCGACACCACCTGCCGGCCCTCCCCGCGCACCAGGGCCTCCAGCGTGGGCACGCCCACCACCGGCGCGCCCCACACCCGCCCCAGGCCCAGCGCGTAACTTGCGCCCACCCGCACGCCCGTGTACGACCCGGGCCCCGTGCCGATCACGATCCGGTCCGCGCGGAAGGGCAGGCCCGCCCCCGCGAACAGCTCGCGCGTCGCGCCGGCCAGCCGTTCGGCGTGCGCGCGGCCCACCTCCAGGGACACCTGCCGCTCCCCGCCCGGCCAGGCCAGGGCCAGGGTCAGGAACGGGGTGGCTGTATCCAGCGCGAGGACAACAGGGGCTTGGGCGGCGGTCATCGCCGGGCATTCTAGTGTGCCGGCCACGGCGCACCCACCGGCCCGGAGCGGCCCGGCGCCGCGCCAGACCGGCCTGCCCTGTCACCCTGCCGGGAACGTGACCGGCTCCTGCGCCTCTTCCCCCCGGTGGTATCGTGTTTGAACTATGACGATGATCGCCAAGGGCCTTGAAGGCGTCCTGTTCACCGAGAGCAAACTCACGTTCATCAACGGGGCCGAGGGCGTCCTGACGCACCTGGGCATCCCGATCCAGGAATGGGCGGAGAAGAGCACCTTCGAGGAACTCTCCCTGGCGCTCCTCGACGCCGAACTCCCCACCGCCGAGGAACTCGCCAGGTTCGATGCGGAACTCAAGGCCAACCGCGCCATCCCCCGCGAGGTCGAGGACCTGATCCGCAACATGCCCAAGGGCGTGAACCCCATGCAGGCCCTGCGCACCGCCGTGTCCTACCTGGGCCTGACCGACGCGGAGTCCGAGGACGTCACCCCCGAAGCCCGCCGCGCCATCAGCATCCGCCTGATCGCGCAGTTCGCCACCATCATCGCCGCGATCAACCGCGTGCAGGAAGGCCAGGACATCGTCGCCCCCCGCGCCGACCTGACCCACGCCGGCAACTACCTGTACATGCTCAACGGCAAGGAGCCCACGGCCGAACAGGCCCGGCTCTTCGACATCGCACTGATCCTGCACGCCGACCACGGCATGAATGCCAGCACCTTCACCGCCATCGCCACGAGCAGCACCATCAGCGACATGTACTCCTGCATCGTCAGCGCCATCGGCGCCCTCAAGGGCCCGCTGCACGGCGGCGCCAACGAGCAGGTCATGGTCATGCTGGACGAGGTGGGCAGCCCCGAGAACGCCGTGGACTACATCACCGACAAGCTCAACCGCAAGGAAAAGATCATGGGCGTCGGGCACCGCGTGTACAAGAACTTCGACCCCCGCAGCCGCGTCCTGCGCGACTACGCCGCCCACGTGGCCGGCAAGGAAGGCAAGAGCAACTACTACCAGATTCTCGAAACCATCGAGAAGACGGTCGTGGACCGCATCGGTGACCGCGGCATCTACCCCAACGTGGACTTCTACAGCGGCACCGTGTACGCCGACCTGGGCATCAAGAAGGAGTACTTCACGCCCATCTTCGCCCTGGCCCGCATCAGCGGCTGGTGCGCCAGCGTCATCGAGTACAGCAAGAACAACCGCCTGCTGCGCCCCGACGCGTACTACATCGGCCAGAAAAACGCCCGCTACGTGGACCTGAAAGACCGCAAGTAACCGCCAGCACTCATCAGGAGAGGGACCCCGCCGGTCCCTCTCCTTGCCGTTGCCCGCCCGGACCCCGGACCGTGGCGCCCGGCATGGTCCCTGCGGCCCGGCTGTGCTCTGCTGACGCATGCCCACCCCACACCGCCGGCCCACCTTGCGCCCCCTGCTGAGCGCGCTGCTGTTGATCCCGGCCGTCGGGGCCGGCGGCAGCGCCGCGCAGACCACCCAGACCGCCGCCGAGGCGGGCAGCATCGAGGCGAACGCCCGCGCGGTGCTGGCCTTCGGGCCGCGCGTCACCGGCAGCCCCGCCAACGAACAGGCCCGCGCGTTCCTGGAAACGCAGTTGCGGGCGCTGGGCTACCAGACGCAGCGGCAGACCTTCACGTACCCCCGCTTCGACGACCTGGGTTCCGGCGTGCAGGTGGCCGGCCAGAGCCTGGCGGGCGCGGCGCTGCAGGGCTCGGCGGGCGGCACCGTCACGGCCGCCCTGGTGCGCGTGCCCGGCGCCGGCACCGCCGAGGACTACCGGGGCCTGAACGTGACCGGGAAGATCGCGGTGGTGAGACGCGGCGTGACTGCCTTCGCCGAGAAGGCCCGCCAGGCCCGCGTCGCCGGCGCGGCCGGACTGATCATCGTGAACACCGAGGACCGTGAGCTGCGCGGCACGCTGGGCGACCCGGAGCCGCTGCCGGTGCTGGCCGTGCGCGCCGGCCACGACTCGGCCCTCCGCCCGGGCGCGACCGTCACCCTGAACGTCCGCGTGCGCCAGGGCGAGGTGCTGGCCCAGAACCTGATCGCCTTCCGGGCCGGGACCGCGCCGACCGTGCTGATCGGCGCGCACCTGGACAGCGTGCAGGGTGCCCCCGGCGCGAACGACAACCTGTCCGGCACGCTGGCCGTGGTGGACGTCGCCCGCCGCGCCGTGAACACGCCCCTCTCCGCCCGGGCGTACTTCGTGCTGTTCGACGGCGAGGAAGACGGCCTGCTGGGCGCCCGGGACTTCGTGAAGACCAACCCGGAACTCGTGCGCGGCCTGAAAGGCATGCTGAATCTCGACATGGTCGGCGTGAACGCCGCGCCCCTCACCGCCACCGGCCACCCCACCCTGACCGCCCTGACCCGCGCCCTGCCCGGCGTGACGGCCGTGGAGGGCCGGGAGAGCGGCAGCGACCACGTGCCCTTCGATCAAGCCGGCGTGCCCACCCTGTTCTTCCACCGCGGCATCGACCGCAACTACCACCAGCCCGGCGACGTGATTCTCGACCCGGCCCTGGTGCGCGGAACGGCGGACGCCACCCTGGCGGTCGCCCAGGCCCTGACCGGGCCCGGCAACTGAGCGCTCAGGCGCTCAGGCCCTTGCTGCCGTGCAGGGTGCGCTCCACGGCCTCCGTGACCTCGCCCTCGAAACGCCGCAGGTGCTCCCGCAGCCGGTCCAGTTCCCCGGCGTTCAGGTCCCGCAGCCACAGCACGCTGCGGCCCAGCACCGCGAACGCCACCTCCTGGTCCTCTTCCAGGTCGTCCGGGTCCACCGGGTCCAGGCTCAGGGCGCCGTAATCCATGCCCTGGTTGAGCAGGTTCATGCCCATCAGGATCTCCGGCAGGCTGTCCTCCTCCACGTACAGGTCGAGGTCCAGGTGCAACCGGACGATCACGCCGCCGCGGTGGTCCGCCTCGACGAACAGCGCCACGCGGGACTCGCCGTCCTGCACGAGCGCGCCGTCCTCCACGGCCTCCACGGTCAGACCTCGCTCGGAAAGGGCCGTCATGATCTGCTGCAACTCCGCCTGCTGGCCCGTCATGCGCGCAAGTATAGGGGGAGGCCCGGGGGCCGCAGCGTCGGCCAGATGACGGAGTGACCCGCATGAACCCTGACGCCGGCCCTCATGCCGGCCTCAGGCGTGGTAGGTCCACACCCCGGCCGCCTCGTCCCAGGTGCGGTACAGCTGCCCCAGCAGCCGCAGGTGCTCCAGGTGCGCCAGCGTCTCGGCCAGCGCGAAGCGGTGCCCGCTGACATTCAGGTCCCGGGGGAACATCGCGCGGCTCAGCGCAAAGGCTGTGCGCGGCTCCCGGCCGGCCTCCACCCGCATGAAATCCAGCCGCTCGTGGTGATGGTCACGCAGCGCCCGCGCGCGGGCCTTCACGCCCTCCATGACCGGCCCGTGGTGCCCCACCACCGCCCGCGCCGGGTTCAGCGCCTCCAGTTTCCCCAGCGTCTGCAGGTAGTCGCCCAGCGGGTCCGGGCGCGTGTACGCGTACAGCCCGATGTTCGGCGTGATGCGCGGCAGGATGGCGTCCCCGGCGATCAGGGTGCCGCTCTCCGGGTGCCACAGGCCCAGGTGCCCGTCCGCGTGCCCGGGCAGCCACAGCACCTCCCACGTCACGCCGGCCAGCTCCAGCGTCTGGCCTTCGCGCAGCGGCTGCACGCGGGTGGCGGGCACCACCAGCGGGTTCATGGGGTGCAGGCCTTCCAGCAGTTCTCCCGGCAGGCCGTGGTCCAGCATGTGCTTGCGGTGCCCGGGCAGCCACTCGGCGAGCATGTGCCAGTACCGCTCGCCCCGCCCGATCTCCACGTCCAGCATGTGCACCGCCGCGCCCGCGCGTTCTTCCAGCACGCCCGCCAGCCCGTAATGGTCCGGGTGGTGATGCGTGACGATCACGCGGTCCACGTCCGGCCAGTGCAGGCCCAGGCCGGCCAGGGCGTCCTCCAGCGTCTGCCGGGCCTCAGGCGTGTTCAGGGAGGTGTCCACCAGCGTGACCGGCCCGTGCGCGCGGCCGCCCGGCGCGTCGATCAGGACCGTGACCGTCTTCATCGGGTACGGGATCGGCACCTGCACGGCATGCAGCGACCCCAGGATTGGCGTGAGCACGGGCGGAGGCAGCGGGGACATGCCGCGAAGGCTAGCACCCCGCCGCCGGGGGCCCGCCCCGCCGTCTGGGCGGCCCTGCCCGCTCCCGGGGTCACTTCAGTTGGAGGATCTGCACCACCATGCGGCTATCCGTGCAGGTCAGGGTCACGCGGTACTCGTACCCGGCCTGCCGGAACACCCCGGTCATGCGGTTGCGCTGCGTGGCCCAGGGCGTGACCACCTGCGCCGGGAACTGCGCGGTGCAGCGCTCCCGCGCGGCCCGCACGCTGCCGGGGTAACGGCCGCACACCACCCGCCCGGCCCGGTCCTCGGCCTTCAGGGTCCGGTACTCCGCCTGCGGGATGACCTGCACGCACGGCGCGGCCGTGGCGCCCACCGCCCGGAGCAGGTCGGTCGCCACCTTCTGTTGAGGAGTGAGGGCTAGGCTCGGGCCGCTCAGCAGGCCGACGAGAGCCACGGCGAACGCGGCTGGTCTCAGCATGGGCTCAGCCTAGACCCCCTCCCTGGGAAGCGGAACCCCGCGCGGCGGCTTACCCCCAGCATCGCGGGACACCCGGGCGGCTCAGGCGCGCGAGGCCGTCACCAGCAGCTCGTACTTCCCGGTCACGAACACCCGGAAGCCGTGCTTGTGCAATCGCCGCCGGGCGTCCGTGACGTCCGCCGTGATCAGGCTCAGGTCCGGCCGGCGGTAGTTCCGCGTCCGGGCGCCGTACGACAGGGTGCCGTCCCGGTACCGGGCGTTCGGGAAGCCCAGGATCAGGCCCCCGCCCACCGTCAGGTGCCCCCGCACCAACGCGCTGATCAGCACGTCCTGCCGGATGCCGGGGCTCTGAAGCAGGCTCAGCGCCAGCACCAGATCGAAGCGGCCCAGCGTCTCGTCCGGCAGAGCGCGCACATCCCGCACGTCGAAATGCCCGCCCGGATGCCGGGCCCGCGCGGCCGCCACCGCGTCCGGATCGAGGTCCAGGCCGGTCACGTGCAGCGCCCGGTCCGGGAAGGTCAGCGCCAAGGCGTCCAGTTCCCGCCCGGCGTTCACGCCCAGCGCCAGCACCCGACCGCCCGGCGGCGGGGCCACGCGGCGCAGCGCCTCCTGCAGCGTGAACAGGAACACCGGGTCCTCCAGCTTGTCCACCCGGCCCCACCCGCCCTCCGGGCCGTAGCCGCCCGCGTCCGGGTCGGGCGCCTGCGCCCAGCGGCGCAGGCCCAGCCGCACCCGGCCGCCCGGCAGGGAAACGGGCGTGAGCAGGTGCGCGCCCAGCAGGTCCGCGAGGTCCACCCAGGTGCCCCAGGCGCGGTGCCGGCCGGCGGGGGTGACCTCACCGGCGTAGTGGCCCAGGCCCAGGTCCGGGTCCGGCGCCGTGAAGTGCACGGTCGGCGCGGCCTCCAGCGCGGCCCGAAGCGCCGGCAGGATCACGCTCATGGGTTCGGTGGTGAAGTGCAGGGCCTCGGGGGGCGGGTCGGCAGGCACGCACCGACCCTAACAGAGCCGCCCCCCCGCCGGGCAGGCGAGGGGGCGGTCAGGGAAGGGCGCCGTTACTGCGTGCTGCGCGGGTCCAGCACGTCCCGCAGGCCGTCCCCGAGCAGGTTGAACCCCAGCACGCTCAGGAAGATCGCCAGGCCCGGGAAGATCATGGTCCACGGCGCGTCGATGTAGTACTGCCGGGAGTCGCTGATCATGGTGCCCCACTCCGGCAGCGGCGGCTGCGCCCCGATGCCCAGGAAGCCCAGCGCCGCCACCTCGATGGTCGCCGTGGCGATGCTCAGCGCGCCCTGCACGATCAGCGGCGAGAGGCTGTTGGGCAGCACGTGCCGGAAGATCATGCGGCCCTGCGAGGCGCCCAGCGCCCCGGCCGCCTGCACGAACTCCCGCTCGCGGATGGACAGCACCACCGACCGCGCCAGCCGCATGTACACCGGCACCTGCACCAGCGACACGGCCAGCATGGCGGTCACCAGTTGCGGACTGTTCAGCTGGAACAGCGTGTCCAGCGCCCGGATCGCCACGGGCGGATTGTCACTGCTGAAGATGCTGGCGAACCCGATCGCCAGCAGGATGCTGGGGAAGGCCAGCATCACGTCGCTGAAGTACCCGAGCACGCTGTCCACCCAGCCGCCGAAGTACCCGGCGAACACGCCCAGCAGCGACCCGACCACCAGGGCCAGCACGGTGCTCACCACGCCGACCTTCAGGCTGATCCGGGCGCCGTGCAGCACGCGCGTGGCGATGTCGCGGCCCAGGTTGTCCGTGCCGAACGGGGCCTTCCAGGCGTTCACCCTGCCGGTCAGCGGGTCGGTGTACGTCTCGGCGACGCTCTTGTCCCACAGCGCGGCCACGCTGGGGGGTTTGAGGTTCATGCGGTAGTCGCGGTCGGTGGTCGGGTCGTACGGGCGCATCAGGGGCGCCAGCAGCGCCATCAGCAGGAACACCAGCACGATCACGGCGCCCAGCTTCCCGGGGCCGCTGCGGCGGAACCGGCGCCAGAACAGGCTCTGGGAGCCCCGGCGGGCCTTCACGGCGGCGGGGGTGGTGGTCGTCATGCGCGCACCTGCACGGGGCGGAAGTTACGGGGAGAGTCATTCACGGTCGTCACCTGCTTTGCCGGCCTTCACCGGTAATGAATGCGGGGGTCCAGCGTGGCGTAACTGACGTCCACCAGCAGGTTCACCAGGCTGACCACCAGCGCCGCGAAGATCACGCCGCCCTGGATGACCGGGTAGTCCCGCTGGCTGATCGCGTCGTACAGCCAGGAGCCCAGGCCCGGCCAGTTGAAGATCGTCTCGGTGAGGACCGCGCCGCCCAGCAGCGTGCCCATCTGCAGGCCGATCACGGTCACGATGGGCAGCAGCGCGTTGCGCATGGCGTGCTTGAGGGTCACGTTGCGGCTGCTCAGGCCCTTGGCGCGGGCGGTGCGCACGTAATCCTGCCCGAGCACCTCCAGCAGGCTGCTGCGGGTGATGCGCGCGATGATCGCCAGCGGAATGCTGCCCAGCGCGATGGCCGGCAGCACGAGGTGCTTGGCCGCGTCCCACGCCGCCGCGAGGTTTCCGCGCAGCAGGCCGTCCAGCACGTACAGGCCGGTCACGGGTTCCAGCTGCGTCTCGTTGCCCAGGCGGGCGCTAGGTGGCAGCCACCCGAGCTTCACGGCGAAGAAGTACGACAGCAGCAGGCCCAGCCAGAAGATCGGCATGCTCACGCCCACCAGACTGATGGTGGTCGCCAGGTTGTCCCACACGCTGTTGCGGCGCAGCGCCGCCAGGATGCCGGCCGGCAGGCCCACCAGCAGCGCGAAGAACAGCGCCGCGAGGCTGAGTTCCAGCGTGGCCGGGAAGCGCGCGCCCAGGTCGTCGCGGATGGGAATGTTGCTCTTGATGCCGCTGCCCAGGTCACCCTGCAGCAGCGCGCCCACGTACTTGGGGTACTGCGCGTCGAGGGGATTGGCGGGGTTGAGGAACCAGGGTTTGTTCAGGCCCAGCTGCTCGCGCAGGGCGGCGGCCGCCTCGGGCGTGGCGCGCTCACCGAGCATGGCGGTGGCCGGATCACCGGGAATGGAGCGGACGAACACGAACACCACCACGCTGATGCCGATCAGCACCAGCAGGGTCCGCATCAGGCGGCGGAGCAGGTAACTACCCAAAAGACAGTCTCCTTACAGGAACTTGGGGCGGAGGCACAGGACAGGCGGGCCGGGGGCCCGCGGAACGGGACAGGGAATTGTGACGCTGTGCCAGGGTACAGCGAAATGCCCCGGCCGTGCGGCCAGGGCGGGGGCGGGTGGCTGGACAGCCCACGCCGCTGCGGCGTGGGCGCGCGTCCTGGCCGGCGCTCAGCTGTGGGTCATGTCCAGCGGCACGACCCACTGCGCAAACTCGTCTTCGGTGACGTGCCCGAGTTCCAGCGCGCTTTCTTTCAGGCTGATGCCTTTCTTGTGGGCGTTCTTGGCGATGGCAGCGGCCTTGTCGTACCCGATGTGCTTGTTCAGGGCGGTGACCTGCATCAGGTTCTTGTCGAGGTTCTCCTTGATCTTCGCCTCGTTCGGCTCGATGCCCACGGCGCAGTTGTCGTTGAAGGCCAAGCAGGCGTCGCTGATCAGGCGGATGCTTTCCAGCACGGCGTGCACCATCACGGGCTTGAACACGTTGAGCTGGAAGTTGCCCTGCGAGCCCGCGAAGGCCACGGTCGCGTCGTTCCCGAACACGCGGGTGGCGACCATGGTCATGGCCTCGGACTGGGTGGGGTTCACCTTGCCGGGCATGATGCTGCTGCCCGGCTCGTTTTCCGGAATGTTGATCTCGCCGATGCCGTTGCGGGGCCCGGAAGCCAGCCAGCGCACGTCGTTCGCCATCTTCATCAGCGCGCCCGCCAGCGTGCGCAGCGCCGCGCTGGTCTGCACCAGGGCGTCGTGCGCGCTCAGCGCCGCGAACTTGTTCTCCGCGCTGCGGAACGCGAAGCCCGTCTCCTCACTGAATTTCCGCGCGGCCAGGTCGCCGAACTGCGGGTGGGCGTTCAGGCCGGTGCCGACCGCCGTGCCGCCGATCGCCAGTTCCAACAGGCCCTCGCCGGCATGCTTCACTTCCGCCAGGGCGTAGTTCAGCTGCGCGACCCACCCGCCGATCTCCTGCCCCAGGGTGATGGGCGTGGCGTCCTGCAGGTGCGTGCGGCCCACCTTCACCAGCCCCGCGTACTCCTTGGCCTTGGCGTCCAGGGTGTCGCGCAGCTTGCCCACGCTGCCGTACAGCCGCTCGTTCAGTTCCAGCACCACCGCGATGTGCATGGCGGTGGGGAAGGTGTCGTTGCTGCTCTGCCCGCGGTTGACGTGATCGTTGGGGTGCACCGGCGCCTTGCTGCCCATCTCGCCGCCCGCGATCTCGATGGCGCGGTTGGAGATCACCTCGTTGCTGTTCATGTTGCTCTGCGTGCCCGACCCGGTCTGGAACACCACCAGCGGGAAGTGGTCGTCCAGTTTCCCGGCGATCACCTCGTCGGCCGCCTGCACGATCAGGTCCGCGATGTCGCGGGGCAGCTCGCCCAGGTCCGCGTTCGCCTGCGCCGCACCCTTTTTCAGGATGCCCAGCGCCCGGATGACGGGCCGGCCCCACACGAACGTGTCCCGGCCAATTGGGAAGTTGTGAATGCTGCGCTCGGTCTGCGCGCCCCAGTACCGGCTGGCGTCCACGTCCAGCGTGCCCATCGTGTCCGACTCTTTCCGCGTGTTGGTCATAGCACCCCAGTGTAGGCCGACCCCGCCTGTCACGGACGCGGGGACGTCCCGGCCGGCCGGTCCCGCCGGGACACCGTGCCCGTGAACAGCGCCACCTTTTCCGGCTCCGCGCCCAGGCGCTGCACCTCCACGCGGTACGTCGCCAGCGTGCGGCCCACCCGCTCCGGCGTGGCCACCGCCACCAGCCGGTCCCCGGCCCGCGCCGCCCGGAAGAAACTCAGGTGCGTGTCCACCGCCACCGCCTGCGCCTCCAGGTTGCTGATCACCGCGAACGCCTCGTCCGCCAGGCTGAAGATCACGCCGCCGTGCGCGGTGCCGTGCATGTTCAGGCCGGCGTCCGTCACGGTCATCTCCACGCGGGTCAGGGAGGGGGTCGCTTCCAGCACGGTCATGCCCAGGGTCGCTTGCAGGCTCATGCCCCAGCGTACCGTTCACGCCCCCGCGGGCGCTTAGGCTGTACCCATGTCCCGCCCCCTGCTGCTCGGCCACCGCGGCGTGCCTGCCCGGCACCCGGAGAACACCCTGCCCGGCTTCCAGGCGGCGCTGGACGCCGGGCTGGACGGCGTGGAATGGGACGTGCGCCGCCTCGCGGACGGCACGCTGGTCCTCCACCACGACGACACCCTGAGCAGCGGCGAACTGCTGACCCACCTCACCCGCGACGAGTGGCCGAAACACCTGCCCACCCTGCACGACGGCCTCACCTGGGCCGCGGACACCGGGGCCTTCGTGAACGTGGAACTCAAGCACGAGACCGCCCGCCCGGACGACCGCGTGCCCCGCACCCTGGACGCCATCCGCACCCACGGCCTGACCCGGCGCGTGATCGTCAGTTCCTTCATGCCCACCTTCCTGCGCGCCGCCCGCCGCGCCGTGCCCGAGATCCCCCGCGGGCTGCTCATCCACCGCGCCTACCCGCCCGCGCTGATCCAGGCGGTGATGGCCTGGACCGGCAGCGCCGCCCTGCACCCCGCCCACCCCCTGGTCACGCCCGCCCTGATGGCCCAGGCCCGCCGGCGCGGCTGGCAGGTCAACGCCTGGACCGTGAACGACCCCGCCGATGCCCGCCGCCTGGGCGCCCTGGGCGTGCACGGCCTGATCGGGGACGTGCCCGCCGCCCTCACCGCCGCTCGGGCAGACTGAACGCCCGTCCCGGCCCGCCCGTATCATCCCGTCATGGCCTGCGACCTGGCGTACATCACTGACCGCCTCCTGAACCTCCTGAACACCCCCAGCCCCACCGGGTTCACCGACCGCGCCGTCCGCGCCATTCAGGCCGACCTGGACGCCCTGGGCGTGAAACACGAACGCACCAAGAAAGGCGCGCTCACCTGGGAGATCCCCGGGAAGAAAAGCGGGAAGCACGTCACCTTCAGCGGCCACGTGGACACCCTGGGCGCCATGGTCAAGGCCATCAAACCCAGCGGGCGCGTCACCCTGCACATGCTCGGCGGGTACGACTGGGCCACCATCGAGGGCGAGTACGTGCAGGTCCATACCCAGACCGGCCGGGTCGTGACCGGCACCGTCGTGAACATCCGCCAGAGCACCCACGTGCACGGCCCCGCCCTGCGTGAACTGAGGCGCGAGCAGCCCGTCATGGAAATCCGCCTGGACGAACCCACCTTCAGCGCCCAGGACACCCTGGCCCTGGGCATCCAGGTCGGGGACTTCATCAGCTTCGACCCGCGCGCCCAGCTCACGCCCGCCGGGTACCTCAAGAGCCGTCACCTGGACAACAAGGCCGCCGTCGCCCTGTTCCTGGGCGTCACGCAGGAACTGCTGAAGAAAAAACCCACGCACACCGTGGCCTTCCACATCACCACCTACGAGGAAGTCGGGCACGGCGCCGCCACCGGCATTCCCGCCCACACCGACGAACTCATCGCCGTGGACATGGCCGTCGTCGGGGACGGCCAGACCGGCAGCGAGCACCGCTGCACCCTGTGCGTCGCCGACAGCAGCGGCCCCTACGACCATGACCTCGGCAACCGCCTGCGCGCCGCGGCGAAACAGGCCGGCCTGGACCTGCGCACCGACATCTACCCCTACTACGGCAGCGACGGCAGCGCCGCCTGGCGTGCCGGCGGGAACTACCCCGTGGCCCTGATCGGCCCGGGCGTGGAGGCCAGCCACGCCTACGAACGCACCCACATGGACGCCCTGCGCGACACCGCCGAACTCATCCTCGCGTACGTGAGGTAAAGGTTGTATGTCGCCCACTGAAGATGACATCACCCGACTGTTCCCTGACCTGCGGAGTTGGGATGATGGTAGAGGCATCACAGCGGGCGCTTGGCTGAACATGTTCGGCCGTCGGCGCGACGCTTTGATGCTGACTCCGCTGTTCTGGCCCGTGTTTAAGGAGCATGACGGCTGCCTGCTCTGGGCCGACTTTAGCCTTGACAGCTATGAAAGTTGGATGGAGAGCACCGGACGGAACCGGACGACCGTCGAGTCGGTGATGAATCACCGTCACGTGACTGACCTCTTCCTGAACGATCCGGAAGAGGCCACCCAGGAACAGGTGGAATTTCTGGGCTCAGTGCTGCGCGAGATGTGGGAAGCCAAACTCAGGCGGGATTTCCCTCATCTCCCTGTCCAGGTGGACTTCCACTGGCAGGACCGTGAGGCGAGTGATGACGCGCAGTTATACGTTTATCTGAACCGCGCCTAAACCGCATTCACTGCTTCACGTAGATCTGTACGCTGTTCAGCGTGTCGGCGCCCGCGCCGGGGATGGGGCCGTAGTTGCTGTAGTTCTTGGTGAGGGCGTGGACGACGTTCATGCCGGCCACCACCTGCCCGAACGCGGTGTACTCGCCGTTCAGGCTGGGGGTGGGGGCCAGGGTGATGAAGAACTGGCTGCCCTGCGTGGTGTAGGCCGAGGCGCGGGCCATGGCGAGCACGCCGGGCCGGTCGAATTTCAGGCCGTTGAGGTGCTCGGCCATGAACTGGTACCCGGGGCCGCCGGTGCCCCAGCGGTCCTGCGCGGCGGGGTTCAGGCTGAGGGGGTCGCCGCCCTGCGCCATGAAGCCCTCGATCACGCGGTGGAAGCGGGTGCCGTCGTAGAAGTGATTCAGGGCGAGGAACACGAAGTTGTTCACGGCGACCGGCGCGGCCTGTGGGTTCAGGTCCAGCACGACCGCGCCCTTGCTGGTGGTCATCACGGCGCGGTAGGTCTTGGTGGGGTCGGTGACCTGCTGCGCGGCCGTGAACTGCCGCACCGGGGTGCTGCTCAGTGGCGTGAGCTGCGCGTACCCGCTCAGGAGGGACGTGCCCGTGCTGGCCCCGGTGGTCGGCGACTGGGTGGGCGTGCAGGCACTCAGGGCGGAGGCCAGCAGCGCGGCCGGGAGGAGTTTCAGGGTGGCAGGCATGCCCCCCAGTATTCCGCATGCGCCGGGCGCGGCGGCCGGAGGGGCCTTGACCGGGCGTTGGGGTTCAGCCTGCTCAGCTTTCCAGGGAGAGGCTGGTGGTGTACTTCTCCTGCTTGACCACGATGGTGCTGGCGGTGTTGCGCACGCCGGGAATGGCGGCCAGGGTGTTCACCAGGAAGTGCTGGTAGGCGTCGAGGTCCGGGACGACCACCTTGAGCAGGTAGTCGATGTCGCCCAGGCACAGGAAGCATTCGAGCACCTCGGGGCGGTCCTGCATCTTGGCGGCGAAGTCCTCGAAGCCCTGTTTGGTCTGCTTGTCCAGGGACACGCGGACGAGGACCATCAGGTCGCGGCCCACCTGTTTCTGGTCGAGCAGGGCCACGTACCGCTGGATGATGCCTTCTTCTTCCAGGCGGCGCACGCGGCGCAGGGTGGGGGCGGGCGTCAGGCCGATCTCGTCGGCGAGTTCGGTGTTGGCGATGCGCGCGTCCCGTTGCAGGATGCTCAGGATGTGACGATCGATGGCGTCCAGCTGCGCTTGCGACATAAACACCGGCAATCTAGCACTTTCCCGCAACCTTGTTGCCAGCAATCCCAGACACGTGGGGTGCTGCGGCAATCCTGTCCCGCTGGATTCCTGTTACCATTGCGCCGTACGAACTTCGCCGTCATCCGGTTGCGTCGCCGGGGTGCCCCGCTTCTGGGCTGGCCCTGCCGCGCGGTGCTGGTCAGGTGAGGTCAAGGAGAACTATGCATATCGGACTGCCCAAGGAAATCAAGGTCAAGGAAAACCGCGTGGCCCTCACCCCCGGCGGGGTCGCCACCCTGGTCCGCCGCGGTCACACCGTCAGCGTGCAGCGCACCGCCGGCGTCGGCAGCGGCATTCAGGACACCGAGTACGAACAGGCCGGCGCGAAGATGGTGGACACCGCCGCCGAAGCCTGGGCGGCTGAGATGGTCGTGAAGGTCAAGGAACCCGTCGCCAGCGAGTACGGCTTCCTGCGCCCCGACCTGCTGCTGTTCACGTACCTGCACCTTGCCGCCGACAAGCCCCTCACCGAGGCGCTCATTCAGGCCGGCACCACCGGCATCGCCTACGAGACCGTGCAGGCTGAGGACGGCAGCCTGCCCCTGCTGACCCCCATGAGCGAGGTTGCCGGGCGCCTGAGCGTGCAGGCCGGCGCCTACCACCTGCAGAAACCCGTCGGCGGGCGCGGCGTGCTGCTGGGCGGCGTGCCCGGCGTGCAGCCCGGTCACGTCACCATCATCGGCGGCGGGGTCGTGGGCACCAACGCCGCGAAGATGGCCATGGGCCTGGGCGCCAAGGTCACCATCCTGGACGTCAGCCAGCGCCGCCTCGCGTACCTGGACGACGTGTTCTTCGGCAAGATCACCACCATGATGAGCAGCGAGGCGAACCTGCGCGCCCTGCTGCCGGACACGGACCTGCTGATCGGCGGCGTGCTGATCCCCGGCGCGAAGGCCCCGCACCTCGTCACGCGCGACATGCTGAAGCTGATGCCTGAAGGCAGCGTCATCGTGGACGTTGCCGTGGACCAGGGCGGCTGCGTGGAGACCATCCACGCCACCACGCACGACGACCCCACCTACGTCGTGGACGGCATCGTGCACTACGGCGTGGCGAACATGCCCGGCGCCGTGCCCCGCACCAGCACCTTCGCCCTGACCAACCAGACCCTGCCGTACGCGCTGATGCTGGCCGACCAGGGCGTGGCCGCGCTGAAGAAGAGCGAGGCGCTGCGCCTGGGCCTGAACACCTGCCAGGGCAAGGTCACCTACCCCGGCGTGGCCGAGGCCTTCGACATGCCGTACACCGAGGCTGTGTCCGTCCTGGCCTGAGCCCCACCGCACCTGAGTGAACCGTGCCCGAGTGAGGCGCGTCCTCCTGCCCCCGCCCCTGCCGGCGGGGGCTTTCCCGTGTCCGGCCTGTGTCCCGCCGGGCGCGCGCTAGCCTGCAGCCGATGACGGCCCGCCCCGCGCTCACCCCTGCCCCCAACCCTGCCCGCCGCCAGAAGGACCCCCGGCAGCTGCTGCGGCTGCTGGCCTTCGCCCGGCCGTACCGGGCGGCGTTCGCGCTGGGGGGGGTGGCGACCCTGCTGTCCAGCGGGCTGGGGCTGGTGTTTCCGCTGCTGTTCGGGCAATTGATCGACGCTTCCTTCCTGAAGGTCGGCAGCCGCGACACCACGCAGCTGGACCGCACGGTGCTGCTGCTGCTGGGCGTGTTCGCCGTGTCCTCCCTGTTCGGGGCGGCCCAGTCCTTCCTGCTGGCGCGGGTGGGGACCAGCGTGGTCGCGGACCTGCGGCGCACCCTGTTCGCGCACCTGCTCACGCTCTCCCCGCGCTTTTTCGGGAACCACAAGGTCGGGGACCTCACCAGCCGCCTCACCGCGGACGTGGGCACCGTGTACAGCGTCACCAGCGTGGCACTGGCGCAGCTGCTCGCGCAGATCGTCACGCTGGTCGGATCGCTGAGCCTGCTGGTGCTCACCAGCTGGAAACTCAGCCTGCTGACCCTGGCCGTGATTCCCCTGGTGATCGGCACCGCCGTGACCATCGGCCTGCGCATCCGCCGGGCCAGCCGCGCCGTGCAGGACGCCCTGGCCGACGCGAACGCCAGCGCCAGCGAGGCGATCAGCGGCGTGCGCGTGGTCCAGAGCTTCACCGCCGAACACGCCGAACGAAAGCGCTTCGGGGTGGGCGTGCAGGCGGCCTTCGACGCCGCCATCGGCCGGGCCCGCTGGCAGGCCTGGATGACCGGCCTGATGGGCTTTTTCACCTTCGGTGGCCTGGCCGTGATCCTGTGGTTCGGCGGGCGGCAGGTCATGAGCGGCGCGCTGTCCCCGGGCACGCTCGTCACGTTCCTCTTCTACGCCTTCCAGGTGGGCGGCACGGTCGCGCAGCTGACCGGCCTGTACAACCAGTTCCAGGAAGCGCTGGGCGCCTCCGGACGCATCTTCGAACTGCTCGACGAGCACAGCGACCTGCCCGAGCCGTCCGCGCCCGCCCCGCTGACCCGCGCGGAGGGCCGCGTGACCTTCGAGGCCGTCACCTTCGCCTACGAGGGCCACGCGGTCCTGCGCGACCTGACGCTGGATGTCCCCGCCGGGCAGATCGTCGCCCTGGTCGGGCCCAGCGGGGCAGGGAAGACCACCTTGGTCAGCCTGATTCCCCGCTTCTGGGACGTGAGCGCCGGCACGCTCCGCCTGGACGGCACCGACCTGCGCGACTTCGCCCTGCGGGACCTGCGCGCCCAGGTGGGCCTGGTGCCGCAGGAAACCCTGCTGTTCTCCGGCACGGTGGGCGAGAACATCCGCTATGGCCGCCCCGACGCCACGCCGGCCGAGGTGGAGGCCGCCGCCCGCGCCGCGAACGCCCACGAGTTCATCACCGCCTTCGACCTCGGGTACGACACGGTCGTGGGGGAGCGCGGCGTGAAGCTGTCCGGTGGCCAGCGCCAGCGCATCGCGATTGCCCGGGCGCTGCTGAAAGACCCCCGCATCCTGATCCTGGACGAGGCCACCAGCGCCCTGGACAACGAATCCGAGGCCCTGGTCCAGGCGGCCCTGGAACGATTGATGCAGGGCCGCACGACCTTCGTGATCGCCCACCGCCTCAGCACCGTGCGGAACGCTGACCGGATTCTCGTGATGGACGCCGGGCAGATCGTGCAGGACGGCACGCACGCGCAACTCCTCGCCGCCGGGGGCCTGTACCGCGACCTGTACGAACTGCAGTTCCGGCAGCAGACGGCCCAGGCCGCCGACCTGGACCCTGAACCCGCCCCGGTGACGCCACCGGCCAAACCTCCCACGGTTTAGGCGCCGCTGCTTGGATTTCAGGCTTTGTGAGTGGCTTCCGTCTCCTCACGCCACGCCTCAGGCACATGAGTGCCGGGTTAACGGAACTTCACTCGCGGCGCTGTCTTTCGGCAGTGGCCGGCCCTGGGTGCATTGCCTAAGCTCAACGCAGCTCAATCAACCCAGCCCGCCGCCCTCATCCCGCGTCCCCGGAGGTCCCCCATGAAGCGCACCGCCCACCTGCTCACCGTCACCCTCTGCAGCGCCGCCTTCCTCGCCTCCTGCTCCCAGGCGCCCGCCGCCCCCGAGCAGGCCGCCACGCCGGACCAGGCCAGCACGGCCCCGGCCGTGAGCGTGCGCAGCCAGATCCTGGACCTCGCCCAGCAGCCGGAACTGCAGGACCCGGACATCCAGCGCATCCTGCGCGACAACGCCGACGACGCCGCCCTCCTGGAACGCCTGCAGGGCAAGCGCCCCACCGAAGGGCCCGCCCTGCAGGCCCAGGGCCTGAGCGGCCGCGCGCTGTACACGTACGGCGTTGCCACCGGCAGCGTCAGCTACTACTGGAACGAACGCGCCGCGCCCAACTACAGCGGCCTGAACTGGGGGTACGACGGGTGCAGCGTGCCCCAGTGGATCCTGGACCGCAGCGAAACGGCCCGCACGTACAAGGCCAAGTTCCACCAGCCGTGCATCGTGCACGACTTCGGGTACCGCAACGCCTCGGCCATCACGTCCAACTGGGCGGTCGGCCAGGGCTACCGCCTGCTGGTGGATCAGGCCTTCGGGCGCAATATGGACCGCGTGTGCGCCGGGGTGTCCAACTACTTTTCCCGCGTGAAGTGCTACGCCGTGTCGTACGCCTTCGAGAAGGCCGTGACGCTGGGCGGGTTCAACAAACTCGACCTCTGAGCCCCGCCCCCTGACCTCGGACCCGGACGCCCAGCGGCTCTCCGGGTCTCCGGCATTCCGGTGGGGCCGGTGTAGGCTGGAGCGGTCACCTGCCGCATTCACGCTCCGGGCCGCCCGCCGCGACCCTCCCGGCGCTTATTCCTGCCGCTCCGCCCTGCCGAGGAACGAACCATGACCGTGTCGCTGCCCCTGCTGCCCGAGTCCACGCGAACCTCTCACGCCCCGCCCGCCGCGGCCGTCCAGGAGGCGGCGGGCGAGGTGCGCCGCACGCTTCTGCAGACCAGCCTGCCCATCTGGGCGGTGCTGTCCCTGCACTCCCTGATGATCGAACCCGTCCGGGACCAGCTGTCGCGCGGCGCGGTCCTGACCTGGGGCACGCTGAACCTGGTGTTCCTGGGCACGCTGCTGCTCACCCTGCGGCACCTGAACCGCCTGTCCCCCCCGGCGGCCCTGGCCGCGTTGCTGGGCCAGTCGGCGCTGCTGCTCACCGGGAACGCCTTCCTGAACGGCAGCAGCATCCAGGCCGGGCTGCTGGTCGTGGTGGCCGCGCAGGTCAGCCTGCTGTGGCCCTTCCGGCAGGTGCTGGTGTGGATCGCCGGGCAGAGCCTGGGCCTGCTGTGGATCCTGCACACGAACTGGCAGAGCCTGGACGCCTGGGCCTTCAGCACCGGGTACGTGTGCATCCAGCTGCTCGCGGCGTCCAGCGTGCGCACCGCCATGCGCGAGGTGCAGGCGCGCCGCCAGCTGTCCGTGGTCGTCGAGGAACTCCGCGCCACCCGCGAACTGCTCAGCGAGGCCAGCCGGCAGGCCGAGCGCCTGCACATCTCCCGCGAACTGCACGACGTGCTGGGCCACCAGCTCACCGCGCTGGGCATGCACCTGCAGGTCGGGCTGCACCACCTGCCCCCGGAGCACGCGGCGCGGCCGCACGTGCAGACCGCGCAGGCCGTGGGACAGCAACTGCTGGACGACGTGCGCACCACCGTGCGCGGCATGCGCGCCTCGGCCACCTGCGATTTCGTGCCGGAGGTCCGCCGCCTGACCGCCACCGACGCCCTCAGCGTCCAGCTGGCGTTCAGCCCCGGCTTCACCGTGACCTGCCCGGTCACGTCCCTGGTGCTGCGCCGCTGCGTGCAGGAGATCATGACGAATACCCTGCGGCACGCCCGCGCCGCGCACCTGTGGTTCACGTTCACGCAGGGCGCCCAGGGCATCCGCGTGCAGGCGCACGACGACGGGCGCGGCGCCCCGGACCTGCGCTTCGGGTGCGGGCTGCTGGGCATGCGTGAACGCCTGGGCTGCGTGGGTGGGCAGCTGCACGTGGACTCGCCCCCCGGCCAGGGCGTGCGGTATCTCCTGAGCCTCCCCGCGCAGGAGGGCACGTGATCCGGGTGTGCCTCGTGGAGGACCAGATGCTGGTCCGCCAGGGCCTGCGCAGCATGCTGTCCCTCGCGGACGACATCGAGGTCACCGCCGAGGCCGAGGACGGCCTGCAGGCGCTGACCGTGGTGCCGCAGGCCCGCCCGGACGTCCTGCTGCTCGACCACCAGATGCCGCACCTGGACGGCCTGGGCGTGCTGCGCCGGCTGGGCGAACGGCAGGCCCTGCCGCCCACGCTGGTCCTCACCACGTTCAGCGACGACGACCTGCTGCTCGACAGCGTTCAGGCCGGCGCCCGCGGCTACCTGCTCAAGGACGTGTCGCTGGACGTGCTGCTTCAGGCGATCCGCACGCTGGCCGGCGGGGGCCGCTGGTGGCAGCCGGCCCTGACGACCCGCACCACCCGCGCCGCGCAGCAGGGCCGCCCCCCTACCCCGGATGACCCCGTGTCTCTCACGCAGCGGGAGCAGGAGGTCCTGCGCCTGATGGCCGGCGGGTTCAGCAACCGCGAGATCGCCCGCATGACCACCACCACCGAGGGCACCATCAAGGGCTACGTCTCGAACATCCTCACCAAGATGGGTGTGCGTGACCGCACCCGCGCCGTGCTCAAGGCTATGGAAACCCGCCTGCTGTAAGGGGCAGGAGGTCGGGCTTTTCACGCCGGCACTGAAAGAACGCCCCCAGCGTCAAGGGAAAGACCTGGAGGCGTTCCGGTGCGTTCTGCTCCGGCTCAGTCGTCCATCGCCATGGCGAGTTCGGTCTGGCGGGCGTCGGCGCCCAGGCCACGCAGGCGCTCGGTGAGCTTCTCGTACCCGCGGTTGAGGTACTGCACGCCGTCGATCACGGTCTCGCCCTCGCAGGTCAGGCCCGCGATGAACAGCGCCGCACCGGCCCGCAGGTCGGCGGCCTTGACGGGCGCGGCGTGCAGCCGGCTGCCCTGGATGACCTGCGTGTACCCACTGACGGTGATGTTTGCGCCCATGCGGTGCAGTTCGGCCACATGGGTGAGCCGATCAGGGTACACCGGGTCCTGCACGACGCTGGTGCCGGGCACCGTGGCGAGCAGGGCGCTCATCTGCGGCTGCACGTCGGTGGGGAAGCCGGGGTAGCTCTGGGTGGTGACGTTCACGGGCTTGAGTTCGCCGCGCGTGGCATCCACCAGGATGCTGCTGCCGGATTCCAGGATGTCCACGCCCATCTCCTGGAGCTTGGCGGTCACGGCGCGCAGGTGGTCGGGGCGGACGTTGTTCAGGGTGATGCGGCTGCGCGTGGCGGCGGCCAGCATCATGAACGTCCCGGCCTCAATGCGGTCGGGGATGACGGTGTACGCCCCGCCGCGGAGCGCGGGCACGCCGCGGATCACGATGGTGTTGGTGCCCGCGCCCTGGATGTCGGCGCCGACGCTGTTCAGGAACTCGATCAGGTCCACCACGTCCGTGTCGATGCTGGCGTTTTCCAGGGTGACCACGCCGTCGCCCAGCACGGCGGCCAGGATGGCGTTGTGCGTGCCGCCCACGGTGAGCAGTTCGAACACGAAGGTGCCGTTCAGGCTGCCGGTGCGCCGCGCGTCGAAGTTCCCGCCGTCCTCGACCACCTCGGCGCCCAGGGCGCGCAGGGCCTTGACGTGCTGGTCCACGGGGCGGGGGCCCCAGGCACAGCCGCCGGGCATGGACACGGTGGCCTGCCCGGCGCGGGCCAGGATGGCGCCCAGCACGATGAAGCTGGCGCGCATCTTGCTGACCAGCGCGTAGGGGGCGTCGGTGTTCAGGATTTCGGGGGTGTGGAGTTCCAGGGTGTTCTCGCCGACCCACGCATGCGACGTGCCCAGGTGGTGCATCAGGTCCAGGATGGTGTCCACGTCGCTCAGGCGAGGGACGCCGTGCAGGGTGATCTTCTCGCGGCTCAGCAGGGTGGCCACGATGATCGGCAGCGCGGCGTTCTTGCTGTGCTGGACGGTGATCTCTCCGGAGAGAGGGCGGCCGCCCTGGACGTGCAGTGGGGTCAGTAACATGGGTGATTCCTTTGAACGTGCCGCGGAAGCCCGGGCGCGGGATGGGTCGGGTGCAGGGTGAGGCCGGGACTCCGGGCGGGGCGGCAGAGCGGCACCGTCACGGAACGCCAACGTGGGTGCATGTTACACATCTTGCTCACTGCACGTCTAGGAGAAAGCCCCCATGTGCCGTGAAGGGCCCGCACATGAAGCCGGAGCCTCAGGGGCGCAGCGTTGCCCGGCACCCCGGAGCATTATGAGGTTCTTGAGTGCCGTGCACACGCGTGCTACGCTGCCAGGGCACGCTCAGCCCCTCCCGGCACGGCCGGACCCCCGGGACGCGCACCAGGAGACGCATGCCGAAGAAGGAACGCAAACGCCTGCAGGTGGTCATCAGCGAGGAACAGGACGCCCTGCTGACCCGCACCGCCTATGAACTGTCCAGCCCTGAACGCCTGATCAGCAAGAGCGAGGTCGTGCGGCTCGCCATCGAGAAGATCGCCCAGGAACTCGGCGAGGGCGACCACCTCGACCAGTACCGCGCGCTCCTCGACACCGAAGGCGTCACCGACGAGAGCTGACCCCTGGCCCCTGAGAGAACGCCGCCCAGTGAACCTGGGCGGCGCTCTGCGTTGAAGGAAGGAAAATTCAGCCGGCTGCCTGCCGCACCAGCGCCCGGACGCGCTCCTCCACCGCGTCCGTCCAATCGCGCAGCGCGAACGCCGTGGGCCACATCGCCCCGTCATCCAGCGCGGCCGCGTCCCCGAACCCCAG
Organism: Deinococcus ficus; assembly: GCF_003444775.1. Lineage (NCBI taxonomy): Bacteria > Thermotogati > Deinococcota > Deinococci > Deinococcales > Deinococcaceae > Deinococcus > Deinococcus ficus. Next base: position 620,264 of record NZ_CP021081.1, read on the forward strand.
CGTGGCGTACCGGGCCTTGAACTTCCCCGCCGCCTGGAAGAAACACACGACCTTGCCCTGCCGCGCGTACGCGGGCATGCCGTACCACAGTTTCGGCGTGAGCTGCGGCGCCGCGGCCCTCACGGCCGCGTGCACACGCTCAGCCAGGTCCCGGTCCTCGCCGGTCAGTTCGGCGATCTTCGCCCGCACCTCCGCGTCCGGGTCGGCGGCCTTGCCTGCCCGCTGCTCCTTCACGCGCTCCCGCATCGCGGCGCGCTCCTCGGCCGTGAAGCCTTCCCCGCCTGACCCACCCGGGGCGGCTGTTCTCCTGGATTTCGTCATCTGTTCCTCCTCCGGGCGCGCGGCGCCCTGCATTCCAGGTGCTCAGGGCTGCGCCGGGCGCCGCGCCTGGATGCGCAGCAGGTTCCCGGCCGAGTCACGCACCGCGCCGTCCCGCACCCCGTACGGCTGCTCGGTGGGCTCCTGCACGATCTCCGCCCCCGCCGCCCGCAGCTGCTCGAACACGCCGTCCAGGTCCGGGGTGGCAAGGTTCAGGCCGGCGTACGTGCCCTTGGCCATCATCTCCGCGATCATGCGGCGCTCGGCTTCGGTCACGCCCGGATCGGCCGCCGGGGGGCACAGCACGATGGACGTGCCCGGTTGCCCGGCCGGGCCCACCGTGATCCAGCGCAGGCCGGCGTACCCCACGTCGGCCCGCACCTCGAAGCCCAGCAGGTCGCGGTAGAAGGCCAGCGTGGCGTCCGGGTCCTGATGCGGCAGGAACGTCTCGTGAATCTGCAGGTCCATGCCCGGAGTCTAGGAGCGCCCGGCCTCCTCCGCTTCTCGATTCCTGACCGGCCGGGTCACCCGCCGCGCCACGCAGGGCGGCAACTCTGCCTCGCCGCTCGTCACCTGCTGCCGGTACACGCTGGGCGGCACGCCCACCAGCTCCGTGAAGCGCGTGCTGAAGGTCCCCAGCGACGAGCACCCCACCTCGAAGCACACCTGCGTCACGCTCAGCTGGCCGGCGCGCAGCAGCGCCATCGCCCGCTCGATGCGGCGGGTCATCAGGTACGCGTACGGGGACTCGCCGTACGCCCGTCGGAACAGCCGGCTCAGGTGCCCGGCCGACATGTTCACGCTCCGCGCCAGCGCCGGGACGTCCAGCGGCTGCGCGTACTCCCGGTCAATCCGGTCGCGCACCCGCCGCAGCCGCACCAGGTCGCCCAGGGGCAGGGGCCGGTCCTTCAGAGTTTTGCCGCCATGACGCCCGCCAGCACCCGGCGCGCGCCCACGAACCGCGGCGCCCAGTACCGGTCGGCCTGCAGGCGGTCCACGGTGACCTGCCCGCGGTAACTGTTCGCGCTCACGAACTGGTCGTCACCCAGGTAGATGCCCACGTGCGTCACGCGGCCCTCCTGGTTCACGTCGAAGAACACCAGGTCGCCCGGCAGCAGCGCGTCCGGCGTGACCGGCAGGCCCACCTGCGCCTGCGCGGCGCTCACGCGCGGCAGCTTCACGCCCAGCGGCGTGAACACCTGCAGCACCAGCCCGCTGCAGTCCGTTCCGGTGCGGGTGGTGCCGCCCAGCACGTACGGCGTGCCCAGGAACGACAGCGCCGAGGCTCGCCAGTCGCCGCCAGCCAGGGGGGCGGTGGGCAGCGCGGGGCTGCCGGTCACGGGCGCGGCCCCGGGCAGGGGAAGGCTGAGGGCAGCCGGCGCTGAGGGGGCCGGCGTTGCGGGCGCGGTGACCAGGGCCGGGCCCACGTCCACCGCGCCGGCGGGCAGGGTCAGCACCTGCCCGACCGCGAGTTTCTGCTCCGGGGTCAGGCTGTTGGTGGCCTGCAGGGCGTCCACGGTCACGTGGTAGCGGCGGGCCAGGGCGTACAGCGTCTCGCCGGGCTGCACGGTGTGGCTGGCCGGGGCCGCGCGCAGCAGCAGCACCTGCCCGACCTTCAGGTCCGGCGTCTGCAGGCCGTTCAGGGCCAGCAGGGCGTCCACGCTGAGCCCGGCGCGCCGCGCGATGCTGTACGCGGTGTCGCCGGGCTGCACGATCACCTGCGCAGGTATGCCGGGTGCGGCAGGAAGAGGTGCCGCGACGGGGGCTGCCGTCTGCGCGGCCACGGGGGCGGTCAGGGCGAGGGTGAAGGTCAGGCCGGTCAGGGCGCGGCGCAGGGGGAACGCGGTAGAGGAGTTGGGCATCAGGGAGTCACCAGTCGGGGCAGCTGAGGTGGACATGAAGCCGGAGAAAAGTCCAGATGAAGGATTCCCCCGCACAGTAACACCCCCGGCCCGCCCCTGCCTATCCCCCGGAAACCGGGCCGCGCCCTGTCCCAGCCGGCCGGGAGGTCACGTCAGCGCCCAAATGCGGTCCCTGCCCCAGTGCAGGACCGCTTACGGACAGCGCCCGGGCCGGCGCGCCTATGCTGGGCGGCGTGTGGAAAAGTGCGGCCGCGTGGCGTGAACGAACCTTCCAGGCCCTGCGCCACCCGCAGTACCGCCGGTACTGGTTCTCGCAGCTGCTCTCGCTGGTCGGCAGCTGGATGCAGACCACCGCGCAGCAGTACCTGGTGCTGGAACTCACCCAGGGCAGCAGCGCCGCGCTGGGCTGGGTCACGGTCGCGCAGTTCACGCCCAGCATGGTGCTGTCCCTCTTCGCGGGGGCCATCGTGGACCGCGTGCCGCGACGGCGGGTGCTGCTCACCACCCAGGTCATCCTGATGTGCACCGCCCTGCTGCTGGCCGTCGCCACGCACCAGGGCTTCGTGAGCCTGCCCCTGGTGCTGGTCCTGGCCTTCGTCGGCGGCATGGCGCAGGCCTTCGACATGCCGGCCCGGCAGAGCATGGTCGTGGACTTCGTGCCGCGCAGCGACGTGCCCAACGCCGTCGCCCTGAACAGCCTGTCGTTCAACGTGAGCCGCACCGTGGGGCAGGCGCTGTTCGGCGTGGTGGCCGCCCTGGGCGTGAGCCTGCTGGCCGGCGGAAATGCCGATCAGATCTCCCGGCTGGCCTTCCCGTTCTACCTGAACGTGGCGTCGTTTTTCGTGGTGATCTACGTGCTGTCCACCCTGCCGTTCCCCCCGCGGGAGATCCGGGGTCGGGGCAGCATGCTCGACGACGTGAAAGAAGGCCTGCGCTACGTGCGCGCCACGCCCGCCGTGCGCAACGTGATGCTGCTGGTCGGGGCGCTGAGCCTCACCATCATCAACTTCAACGTGATCATCCCGTACTACGCCCGCGTGGTGTTCGGCGCGCGTGAGGGCGGCTTCGGGCTCCTCTCGGCCGCGTTCGGCATCGGGGCGATGGCCGGGGCACTCTGGCAGGCCAGCCGCCCCAACCCCCTGAAGTACCTGCGGCGCGGCGCGCTGATCCTGGTGGTCGGCGCGGTACTGCTGGCGGCCAGCCCCAACGCGGCGGTCGCCACCCCGGTCCTGGCCCTGTGCGGTTTCGGGATGCTGAGCCTGCTGGTCAGCGCGAACAGCACCGTGCAGCTCACCATCCCCGACCACCTGCGCGGCCGCGTGATGAGCCTGTACTCCTTCGTGCTGGCCGGCATGGGCCCCCCCGGGGCGCTGATCGCCAGCACACTGATCAGCCGCGACTTCCCGCTGGGCTCCCGCTGGGGCCTGGTCACCCTGACCGGCCTGGGGCTGGCGTGCGTGCTGCTGCTGTGGTCCCGCCTGCCGCGCGAACTGGCTGCCACGCCCGCCGTGCAGGCCGTCCCGGCCGACTGATCCCAGCGACTGGGCAGAGGGCGGTTCCGGGCGCCTTGACGGACTGCTGAGACTCCTGTCATTTGTGCCGCGAAGGCGTCCAGCACACAAGTTTTCTGTACCGGGTGCAGGGCGGGTGACGGGCGCCCGCCGGGGGGAATGCACTATGCTGCGGGCATGGGTTCCAGACGTACCGCCCCCCGCAGCCAGGGCCTGCTCACGTGGGCGCTTCTCCTGATCGGCGTCGGCGCACTCCTCGGCATCGGCGCGGCCTCCGCGTACCTGGGCCGGAAGGACCGCCTCCAGCCGGAGGACCCCGACACCCCCCTGTTCATCTGAATCTCCGCCCTGGCCTCATACGCCAGGGCGGTCTGCTTCAGGCCGCTCAGGGCGCGGCGTGGAACGGCCACACCAGCGGGATCACCAGCATCGCCACCACGAAGGTCACCACGGTCAGCCCCAGGCCCACCCGCACGAAGTCCAGGAAGGTGTAGCGCCCCGGGCCATACACCAGCATGCAGCTCGGCTCCAGCGGCGTGATGAACGAGTTGCTTGCCGCGATCGTGATGCCGATCACGAAAGGCCGCGGGTCGTAGCCCAGCACCTTCGCCGTGCCGATCGCCAGGGGCAGCATCACCAGCGCCGCCGCCTGGTTGCTCATCGGCTGCGTGAGGGCCACCGTCACCAGAAACAGCGCCGCCAGCAGCCCGTACGGCCCCAGCGGGTCCAGCACGCCCGACAGCTCCCCGGTGAGCACCTTCGCGGCGCCCGTCGCCTCGAACGCCGTGCCGAACGCCAGCATGCACGCCACCAGAACGATCACCGGCCACTCCACCGCGCCGTACGCCTCCTCCGGCGTGATCAGGCGCAGCATCAGGCTCAGCGCCACGGCCACCACCACCGCCACCGCCAGCGGCACCAGCCCCAGCCCGCCCAGCACCACCGCCCCGCCGAACACCATCAGCGCCGCCGGCGCCCGGCGCAGGTCCGACTGCCGCTGCGTGAGGTCCCCCATCACCACAAGGTGCTCGCCCAGCCCGTCGATGCGGGTGGCGTCCCCCTGCATCAGCAACACGTCCCCCACCCGCACCCGCAGGTCCGCCATGCGCTCCAGCGTCTTCTGTCGGCGGTGCACCGCCAGCACGCTCACCCCGTAACGCTCCCGGAAGCGGGACTCCTTCAGGGTGCGGCCCAGCAGGGTACTGCCCGGCATCACCACGGCCTCCACCAGCCGCACCTCGGCCGGCGACGCGGCGCTCACGCCCTGCAGTTTCTGCTCGCTCTTGCTGACCACGCCCAGCGTGTTCTTCCCGGCCAGGATACGCTCGGTGGGCCCCTCCACCGCCAGCGTGTCCCCGGCCCGCACCAGGAAGTGCGGCGGGGGCGCGTACACCGTCTCCGCGCCGCGCCGGACCGCCACCACCGTCAGGCCGTGGTCGCGGCCCAGGCCCGTCTCCCGCAGCGTCAGCCCGTCCAGCGGGCTGCCGGGCTCGACCGTCAGGTCCGCGAGGTACTCGCGCAGCGACTCCTCCAGATGCGCCTCCCGCGCCGGCAGCAGCCGCGGCGCCACGAAGAACAGGTACAGCAGCCCGATCAGCGCTGTGGGAATCCCCACCCACGCCAGCTCGAAGAACCCCAGGGGCCGCAGACCGGTGGTGGGCAGCGCGCCCGACACCACCAGATTCGTGCTCGTGCCGATCAGGGTGACGGTACCCCCCAGGATGCTCGCGAACGCCAGCGGCATCAGCGCCCGGCTGGCCGGCAGCCCGGCGCGGCGCGACATCCCCGCCACCACCGGCAGGAACACCGCCGTGGTCGCCGTGTTGCTGGTAAAGGCACTCACGCCCGCCACCGTCCCCAGCACCCCGCGCAGCATCCCGTGCGGGTTCCGCGCCCGGCGGGCCAGCGCCGCGCCGATCCACTCGATCACCCCGGCCCGCAGCAGCACCCGCGTCAGGATGAACAGGCCCGCCAGGGTAAGCACCGTGTCGCTCCCGAACCCCGCGAACGCCTCCTTGGGCGTCAGCAGGCCGGTGACCAGCAGCGCCGAGAGCAGGCCCAGCGCAGTGACGTCCACCGGCAGCCACTCGGTGGCGAACAGCAGCAGGGCGAGCAGAAACAAGATCAGCACGATGGTGACCGGGTCCATCAGAACAACTCCTTGAACATCAGGGGGCGGGGCGCCGGCGTGAACCGGGCAGGCCAGAGCGGCCCGCAGACCGGGCCACAGCCCGCGTCGGGCGCGGCCGGACCGGCGAACTCAGGGGGCAGCGGAGCGGGGGAAGGCCGAACCCAACGCCAGCCGCGTCAGGGCGTCGGTGAGCACCGCGACCGCGCGGTCGTACTCCGCGAGATCCAGCCGCTCCTCCGGCGTGTGGTCCAGCGCGCTGTCCCCGGGGCCGTACGCCAGGGTCGGGACCGGCCAGTGCCCGGCCACCACATTCATGTCACTCGTGCCGGTCTTGACCTTGAACACCGGCGTCCCGCCGTGCGCGCGAATCGCCACGCGCATCGCGCGGGTCAGCGCATTGTCCTTCGGGTGCCGCACGGCCGTCTCATGCCCCACGAACTCCAGGTCCAGGCCGGCCAGGTCCGCCAGGGCGCCGCGCACCGCGGCCTCGGCCGCCTCCGGGCTCCAGGCGGGCGGCAGGCGGAACCCGAACGTCGCCCAGGCCTCCTGCGTCACGCCGTCCGAGCGGGCCCCCAGGTCCTGAATGGTGGCCTGCACGCCGTCGAACACCCCGCCACCCGAGCCGGCCCCGGCTGCCCAGGTCCGCACCCGGAACCAGCCCTCGGTCAGGTCGTCGGCGGCGCTGGTGCCCTCACCGGCCGTGTGGAAGTTGTCCTTGCGCACGCGCACGCGCGCCACCAGCCGCCCCTTGTACCCCAGGGTCAGGCCCTCCCACGCGCTCGGCTCGCCGATCAGCACCGCGTCCGGGCGCAGCGCCGTGCGAATGTGCCGCGCGCCGCGGCTGCTGGGCGCCTCCTCCTCGGTCGCGCCGACCACCACGAACCGCGCCGCGGCCAGCGCCCCGGCCGGCAGCGCCGCCACCGCCGCGAGAAAGGCGCACAGCGGGCCCTTCGCGTCCACGCTGCCGCGCCCGTGCAGCACGCCGCGCTCGTCCACGTGCACCGGCAGGTCGCCGGGCACCGTGTCCATGTGCCCCAGCAGCGCCACCGTGAAGGGCCCTTGCCCGCGTTCCCCCACGGCGTTCCCGGCCTCGTCCACCCGCGCGGTGAAACCCCGCGCGTTCATCCACTCCACCAGGAAGGCCGCGACCTCGCCCTCCTGCCCGGACAGCGACGGAATCCGCACCGCCTCCGTCACCAGGGCCCGCGCGTCCTGCCGCGCCGCGTCCGTCAGCGCCGGGGCAGGCGCCGTCTCACTCACCCGCGTCTCCCGTCAGGGCGCGGGTCAGGCCGGCCAGGAGCCGCGCCAGGTCCGCCACCGCCAGCAGCGCGATGCCCGCCACGCCGCCCGCAATGGCCGTCCACAGGCCCGCCAGCGGCGCCCCCTGCGTGAACTGCACGACCGCCAGCGCCAGCGTCGCCAGGAACATCACGCCGCCCAGCACCCGCAGCCGCCCCGCCCAGCCGGCCACCACGTCCGCCTGCCCCCCCAGGCCGGCCACGGTCGCCCGAACGGCGGGAGCAGGGGCGGGGGCCGGGAGGTCATTGCCCACCACTGGTGCGAGGTCAGGCTGAGGGGGCGCCACGGCGGGAGAGGGCGCCGCGGCAGGGGAGAGGAGCGACCGGGCCGTCTCGCCGGGCGTGGCCGGGCGGCTCACGACCGGCTCGGTGCGCACCACCGTCACCTCCCGCAGCGGCGCCTGTGCGGGGGCCGGCGGGGCCACGGGCGTCGGCGCCGGGCGGGTCGGCGTCGGGGCGAGGTCCGCCAGATCGTCCGTCTCCTCGGGCTCCGGCGTGGGCGTGACCGGGGTGACCGCGGCGGCCGGTCCGGGCACGTACCGCGGCTGGTGCAGCGGGCGGGGTGGGGGCGTGCTGCCCGCCTCCGTGGGGGCCGGGTCGTCGCCCAGCACGATGGGCTCGGGCCGTGGGGGGGCGGCGGGCGTGGGCTGCGGCGCCACCGGGGCCGGGCGGGGAACCGTCCGTTCTTGCGTCAGGGGGGCGGCGGCAGGGGGCGCGGCGCGCTGGGGAGCGGCCTGGGCCGGGCTGGCTCCCGGAGCGGCGGCCTCCTTGGCGCGGCGGGTGACGTCCCGCACCTCGTTGAAAAAGCCCTGCAGCCGCGCCGGGTCGAAGCCCACCAGACTGGCGCTCAGGGCCGTACCGGCGGGCGTTTCCACGCGCAGGATGCCTTCGGCGTCGCTGTGAATGCGGGTCAGGTCGCGCAGCGTCACGCGGCGGGTGCCGCCGGCGTCCTGGTACAGCAGGGTGTCGGGGGTCAGGACGAACAGGGCGTCCTCGCGTTCCAGGGCGGAGACGGGGGATTCGGTCAGGCCCACCGCCCGGAGCACCCCGGCGGCCCGCTGCGATACGTCACTCATGCCGCGCAGCATAACGAACGCGCTCGCGGGTCGCGGGCGCCTGAGCCGCATGAGGAAAACATCAAGTCCAGTCTGAAGGCCCCGCCGCCCGCCCCTCACCCGGCCCGCCGGAGTGAAGCGAACACTGCAGGCATGACCGACACCGGCGGAAAGTACGGCGACCATCCTCTGGGCAGAAGCGTGGAGGAGATCGAGCGGGAAAGCGGCAACGTCCGCCAGTCGCCCGTGGAGGGCGAGGCGCAGGGGGGCGCCGGGGTGGTCGTGGTGCCGGCCATCTCGAACATCAACGAGACGGCGGTGCCCGGCGTGATCGTGAACCCGGGCGCGCTGGTGGAACCTGGGGCCGGCCCGGACGACGGCCGCGCGCGGCCTGCCCGGGACAGCAGCGAGGAGTGAACCGGTCCGGGTGGGCGGCGGGAAGGCGGTAAGCTTCCCTGCACGGTGAATACCTCCGCGACTGCCTTCCCGATCCTGCCGGCCGCGCTGTCGGCCGCGCAGTCCGTGCCGGAGTTCGGTGCGGCGCTGTGCGCGTTCGCCTGCGAGTTCACGCGGGCGCACGGCGTGCGGGTGTGGGTCAAGGCCGACGGGCACCTGTCGGACGTGGGCTGCGAGGGCCGCGGGCTGGGCCTGAGTGACGGGGGGCTGGCCGGCCGGGCCCTCACGCAGGGCCGCGCGCAGGAGGAGGGCATGCTCTGCGCCCTGCCGTTCGGGACGGCGCAGGCCGGCGGGGTGCTGGAATTCGTGGGCGCCGACCCGGAGTGCCTCGCGGCCCTGGCCGCCTTGGGGCCCCTGCTGGCCCTGGCGCTGGAAGGCGTGCAGGCCCGCGAGGCGCGGCGGGGCCGGGGCCGCGCGGCGGAGACGGTGGAGCAGCTCGTGCGGCGCCTGGGCGGCAGCCTGGACCTTGCGGAGGTCCTGACCGCCACCGCCGAGAGCGCCGCGCTGGCGCTGGGCTTCGAGCGGGCGTTCGTGGGCCTGTTCAGCCGGGTGGAGGAGGAACGCGCCCACACCGGCGACGTGTTCACCTACGGCTTCGAGGACGACGGGGACGGCGGCTTCCAGGGCGGCATCGGACTGGGACCCGTGTCGTTCCGGCGGGTGGTGAAGCAGGGAGAGGTGATCCTGTACGACCGCGTCCGGGACGCCGGCACGCCCATGGCGCGCTCCATGCAGGAGATGAACCCGGAAGTCGCGCTGATCGCGCCACTCTCCGCCCGCGGACGGCCGCTGGGCGTGCTGTACGTGGACAGCCGCAAGCCCGGCGCCCGCCTGACCGAGGACGACACCTGGCTGGTGCTCACGCTGGCCGAGCAGGCGTCCCTCGCCATCGACAACGCCCGCCTGTACGGGCAGGAGACCCGCAAACGCGAGAACGCCGAGGCGCTGCGCGAGGCCGGCGCCGCCCTGGCCGGCAGCCTGCACCTGCACGACACCCTGACCCGCCTCATGGAGCGCGCCACCACCCTCTTCCGCGCGGACGCGGCCGGCGTGTACGAACTGCAGCCCGACGGGCGCACGCTGGTGATCCGCAACGCCGTGGGCCTGCCCAGCGAGTACGTGCTGCGCGTGCGCGCCAAGGTCGGCGCGGGCGTGACCGGCCGGGCGGTGGAGAGCGGGGAGCGCGTGACCGCCCCGGACCTGCGGACCGCGCACCTGGGCGGCGGCAGCCGTTACACCCGGCAGCTGCTCGCGCAGGGCCGCTACCCGTACCGGGGCGTGGTGGCGCTGCCCCTCAAGACCCGCGTGGGCACCTTCGGGGCGCTCACCCTGTACTGGGAAGACGCCCTGCCGCTGGACGCCGACGACCTCGCCCTGACCGAGGTGTACGCCGCGCAGGCGTCCCTGGCGCTGGAAAACGCCCGGCTGTACGAGGAGGAACTGCGGCGCGAGCGCGAGGCGGCCGTGCTGCTGAACGTCGGCCGCCTGCTCGCCGAGGACCAGAGCGACGCGGCCCTCACCGAGGCGGCGCGGCTGGCGACCCTCGCCCTCAGTGCCGGGCGGGGCCTGATCGCCCTGACCGACAGCACCGGCGCCCTGACGCGCTGCGCCACCTACAACCTGCACCGCCCCAGCCCGGAGGACCTGGACGCCCTGGCCGGGCAGCTCGGCCGTGGCCCGCGGCCGCTCACGCGGCGGCACGCGCTGCCGGTGGCGGGCAGCGCCCTGATCGTGCCGCTGCGCGCCGACCTGGGCGCCGACCTGGGCGTGGGTGCCCGGCCGGGGCCGGACGTGGCGGGGCCGGGCGGCCTGCTGGGCTTCCTGTACGCCGACGACCCGGGCACCGAGCCGCCCAGCGACCGCGTGCTGGCCCTGGCCCGCAGCGTCGCCGACCAGATGGCCCTGACCCTCAGCCGCGAGCGGCTGCTGACCGCCCTGGCCCGCGAGGAGGCCCGCTACCGGCAGCTGTCGGAAAGCGCGCACGACCTGATCCTCAGCGCGGACGGGCAGGGTGTGGTCACGTACGCGAACCCGGCCGCCACCCGGCTGCTGCACGCCCGGGGCCTGGAACCGGTGGGCACGCCGCTGCTGGACCTGCCCACGCCCGACACCCGCCCCGCCCTGAGCGCCGCCTGGATGGCCGCGCACACGCACCTTGCCGGGGGCCGGGCCGACATCCAGATCGGCCCGCACCGCCTGGAAGTCCGCCTGAGTCCGGTGGGGGCCGGGCCGGGCGAGGGCGTGCTGATGGTCGCGCGGGACCTGTCGGAGATGCAGCAGCTGGCCGAGGAGATCGCCCGGCGCGGGCAGGCGCTGGAGGCCGCCACCAGCCGCACCGTGGAGCTCCGCACGTACCTGACGCTGTTCACGCAGGCGCAGGAAGAAGAGCGCCGCCGCATCAGCCGTGAACTGCACGACGACACCGCCCAGGTGCTCACCGCCACGTCCCGCCGCGTGGCCCGTCTGGCCCGCGACCTGGAGGGAGAGCGCCGCGAGCGCGCCGACGACATCCTGGCCGACCTGGACAGCGCCATTCAGGGCGTGCGGCGCTTCGCGCGGAACCTGCGGCCCAGCGTGTTGGACGACCTGGGGCTCCTGCCGGCCCTGGAGTGGCTGGCCACGCAGGCGCAGACGGACACGCGCCTGGAGGTCAGCGGCCAGGACCGCCGCCTCAACCCCACGGTGGAACTCACGGTGTTCCGCCTGGCGCAGGAGGCCCTGAACAACGTGGACAAGCACGCCCGGGCCGGCACCGCCGCGATCCGGGTGGCGTTCACGGAGGAGGGCGTGCGGGTGGCGATCAGTGACGACGGGCAGGGCTTCACCACCGCGCACGCCGAGGCCCGCGCGCAGGCCGGTCACCTGGGCCTGATCGGCCTGCGGGAGCGGGTGGCGCTGGCCGGCGGGCACCTGGACGTGCAGAGCGCGCCGGGGCAGGGCACCACCCTGGTCTTCGACCTGCCCGGGTAAGGTGCATGGAAAAACCCCCTCCACACGGGAGGGGGTCAGGGGTACTGGGGCTCAGTTGCGGGTGATGCGCTGCCGGCCGGTCAGGGCGCGGCCCAGGGTCACCTCGTCGGTGTACTCCAGCGTGCCGCCGGCCGGGATGCCGTACGCGATGCGGCTCACGTCCGCGCCCAGCGGCTCCAGCAGACGCTGCAGGTACAGCGCGGTGGCGTCCCCCTCGACGGTGGTGCCGGTCGCGAGGATCACCTCCATGCCCTCCTGCACGCGCGGCAGCAGCGGCTTGATGTGCAGCCGGTCGGGGCCCACGCCGTTCATGGGGCTCAGCACGCCGTGCAGCACGTGGTACAGCCCGCGGTACTCGCCGCTGCGTTCGATGGCGATCACGTCCCCGGGTTCCTCCACGACGCAGATCACGTTCTGGTCGCGGCTGGGGTCACTGCACACGTCGCATTTCTGGCTGTCGGTGATGTTGAAGCACACCGAGCAACTGTGCAGGTCCCGTTTGGCTTCCAGCAGCGCCGACGCGAGGCGCTCGATGTCCTCGCGGGGCTGCTCGAACAGGTGGAAGGCGAGGCGCTGCGCGCTTTTCGGGCCGATGCCGGGCAGGCGCGACAGTTCCCGGATCAGGGCGACCAGCGAGGGCGGGTACTTCATGCCGGCCCCCGGTTCAGGCGCCCGGTCATCAGAATCCGGGGATGCCCAGGCCGCGCGTGGCGTCCTGCTGCAGGTCCTCGGCCTTGGCGGTGGCGTCCTGCAACGCCACCAGCAGCAGGTCCTCCAGGGCTTCCACGTCGTCGGCGTCCACGGCCTCGGGCTTGATCTTCAGGCCCATCACCTTGCCGTGCCCGTTCATGGTCACGGTGACCAGACCGCTGGCGCTGCCTTCCACGGTTTTCGCGGCCAGTTCCTCCTGGATTTTCGAGGCGGCCACCTGCGCCTGCTGCATCTGCTTCATCAGTTTCTTCATGTCCATTTCCGCAGTTTACCCGGCGGACTGAAGGGCGATGGTGGGGTGTGTCCGGGCGGTGCTTACTGTCCCGGCGCGGCTTCGTCCAGCGGCGGCAGGCTGTCCAGGCCGGGGTCTTCGGGCGTGAACGTGACGTCCCCGGTGGTCTCGTCTTCCGGAACGAGTTCCGGCTCGGGGGCGGGTTCAGGCGTGGGCAGCGGCTCGGGCGGCGCGATCTCGGCAGGCGCGGCCGGGTCCGGCGCCGGCTCGGTCACGACCGGCTCGGTGGGCACCTCCTCGGGCGGCAGGGCGGGAATCTCGCTGACCTCGGGGGTCGGCTCGGCGATCACGGCCGGTTCCGGTTCGCGGATGATCTCGGGTTCCGGCTCTGGCTGCGGCGCCGGGGTGGGCGGGGTGGGCGTGCGGGCCTGTTCGCGGCGCGTGCGGCCGTCATGCTGCACGGGGCCCTGGTCGGCCTCGGCGGTGCGGAAGGCCATGCTGACCTGCCGCACCACGCGGTACGTGATGCCGTCCGGTTCCACGAAGCGGGTGGGGGTCACGCCGCTCAATGCGCCCGCCATGGCCGCCTGCCAGATGGGCGTGGGCACGGTGCCGCTGTACGCCCAGGCGGGCATCACGCCGCCCTCCTGCTTCCCGACCCACACGGCGCCCGCCATGGTGGGCGTCACGCCGGCGAACCACAGGTCCTTGATGTCGTTGGTGGTGCCGGTCTTCCCGCCGACCTCCCAGCCGGGAATGCGCGCGCGGGTGGCGAGCCCGCCCTGCGCTTCGGACAGGTCGTTCACCACGCCGCGCAGCATGTCCAGGCCCAGCCACGCGGTCTGCGCGTCCCACACGCGGCGGGATTCAGGCGCGGCGCGTTTGTACACGGCCTCGCCCTTGGCGTTGTCGAACCGCCGGACCAGCGTGGGCTGGTGGTACAGGCCGCCGTTCACGAAGGTGGCGTACGCGGCGGCCATCTGCAGCGGGCTGGCTTCCAGCGTGCCGATGCTCAGCGAGAGCCCCAGGTTCTTGGGCACGTCGAAGCCCAGGTCGCGGAGTTTGTCCTCGAAGACGGGCACGCCGAGTTCCTGCGCGATGCGCACGGTGGGCAGGTTCAGGCTGTGGTCCAGCGAGTAGCGCATGGTCACGAAGCGGCCGGTCCAGCGGCCGTCGTAGTTTTTCGGCTGGTAGTCCGTGCCGGTGATCGGCGCGTCGAGGATGGTGTCGCTCTGCTTCCAGCCTTTTTCCAGCGCCAGGGCGTACAGCAGCGGCTTGATGCTGCTGCCCACCTGCCGCTTGGCCTGCACGGCGTTGTTCCAGTCGCTGGGCCGCTCCCCGGTGAGTTTCTGCCCGACCAGCGCCAGCACCTCGCCGTCCTTGGGGCTGACCAGCGCGATGCCCAGCGTGGCGCCGTCCGGCAGGTTGCGGGCGTTCAGGCTGGCCTGCTCGGCCGCCTGCTGCGCCTGCACGTTCATGCCGGTGTAGATCTTCCCGCCGGCGTACAGCGCCTTGCGGCCCACCAGCGGCAGCAGTTCTTTCTCCACCGCCTGAAGGTAGTGGCGGTACAGGTAGCGCTCCCGCATGCCGGACTCCATCAGGCGGATGTTCGACTGGATGCGGCCCGGGTTTTCCAGGGCGGCGCTGCGCAGCGTGCCGTCCGTGTTCCAGCCCAGGCGCCACCCGGCCGGGTAGATGGGGGTGCGCCACGCGGCGTCCGCCTCGGCCTTCGTGACCTGCCCGTCCTCGACCATTCGGTCAAGCAGGCTGCGCATCAGCGGGCGGTACGCTTTGAAGTCCTTGTAGCGGCGGTTCGGCGCGGGGATGATCGTGGCGAGGTACACGCTCTCGGCGAGGTTCAGTTCCGAGGCGTTCTTCGCGAAGTAGGCGTGCGCGGCCGTGCCCGCCCCCACGATGTCCGAGCGGCCCCCATCGCCCCAGTAGATGACGTTCAGGTAGGCGTTGAGGATCTTGGTCTTGTCGAAGCTGCGGTCCACCTGGTAGGCGAGCACCGCCTCCTTGAACTTGCGCTCCGGGGTGCGGGCGCCTTCCAGGTCGGCCAGCAGGGTGTTCTTCACGACCTGCTGCGTGATTGAGCTGCCGCCCTCCAGGTCGTTTTTCAGCAGGCCCTTGAGCACCCCGCGCGCGATGCCGATGTAGTCCACGCCGTGATGCGCGAAGAACCGACGGTCCTCGCTGGTCACCACGGCCTTCTGCAGCCAGGGGCTGATCTGCCCGAGTTTCAGCAGGTTCAGGTTCGCGCTGCCGCCGCTGCTCAGGCTGGGCGTCAGCGTGCCCACCAGCGCGCCCGTGCGGTCGTACACCCGGGTCTGGCCGCTGAACTCCAGCACGTCCAGGTCCGAGGCGCGCGGCAGGTCCCGGCCCCACATGACCCACAACCCGGCCACGCCCAGCACGGCCAGGAACAGCGCCCAGCCCAGCAGGCGGAAGAACCACGCCAGGCAGCCGCCCCGCCCGGGCTCCGGCGTGCGGGCGGCGGGGCGGGTCTGTGGGGTGGATTTCGCGGCGGGTCTCCCGGAGGCGGGCGTCATACGCCCAGAGCATAAGGGCTGCGCATGTGAGGGAACGTCCACCCAAAGGCGGAGCGCCCGGCGCCGCCCCGCGCTCACTGTTCGGGACCGGTGCCGGCGGGTACAGTGAGCGCCGCCATCATGAGTGACCCTGCCGCGTCCGCCCCAGACCTCAGCCGCCTCTTCCAGCCCATCGTGAAGGGCGTGGGGCAGGCCATCGGGGACTACCGCATGATCGAGAACGGCGACCGGGTCATGGTCTGCCTCTCCGGCGGGAAGGACAGTTACACGCTGCTGGACGTGCTGCTGCACCTGCAGAAGAAGGCCCCGGTGGACTTCGAGGTGGTGGCCGTGAACCTCGACCAGGGCCAGCCGGGCTTCCCGAAGGACGTCCTGCCCCGCTACCTCACGGCCCTGGGCGTGCGGCACGACATCCTGACGGAGGACACCTACAGCGTCGTGAAGGAGAAGACGCCCGAGGGCAAGACCACCTGCGCGCTGTGCAGCCGCCTGCGGCGCGGCATCCTGTACCGCCACGCCCGCGAGATCGGCGCGACGAAGATCGCGCTCGGCCACCACCGCGACGACATCCTGGAAACGCTGTTCATGAACCTGTTCTTCGGCGCGCGCCTCAAGGCCATGCCCCCCAAACTCCAGTCGGACGACGGCGCGAACGTGGTGATCCGCCCGCTGGCGTACGTGCCCGAAACGCAGGTGATCCGCTACGCCCAGGCCCGCGCGTTCCCGATCATTCCGTGCAACCTGTGCGGCAGCCAGGAGAACCTTCAGCGTAAGGTGGTGGGCGAGATGCTCGAAGGCTGGGAGCGGGAGCACCCGGGCCGCCTGAACAACATCCTGCGCGCCCTGACCCGCGTGACCCCCAGCCACCTGCTGGACCGCGACCTGTTCGACTTCACCAGTCTGTCCGTCACGCCCGCCGAGGGCGACACCGCCTTCGACCACGAGAGTTACCCGGACCGGGAATTCCTGGCGGACCTGGGTGAGATGCCCATGCTCGGCTGAAGCCGGGCGCCGGGAACCTGCCCCGCGCGGCCCAGGGCGTTGGCGGGGGCCGCTGGCGTTTGCCCATGCAGCCACATTCCTGTGCGCGCCGGCCCTCTACGCTGGGCGGACCTTTCCCGGTCCTGCCCCTCCGCCCCTTGTCCCAGGAGTGACCATGTTCCGATCTGCCCGCCTGCCTGTTCCTGCCCGCCTTCTGCTGCTCGCGCCGGCCCTGCTGCTGGGTGGCGCGGCCGCGAAACCCTCCGCGCTGGCCCCGAACCTGGCGGTGCTCAAGCAGGACGCCCTGCCGCTGTGCTACGACGCGGCCGTGTTCGTGAACGACCGCCAGGACACCGCGCTGGAAAAACGTGCGGAGGCAAAGATCGCGGCGCTGCTCACGGACCTCAAGCTCAAGGCCTCCGAGTTCGACACGGCGCGCTTCTGCGACCGGGTGCTGAGCCTCACCTTCGACATGGACAACGCCACCGCGCCCACCCTGTACAACGCGGACTTCGTGCTCGAAACCCTGAACGCCTACGACGAGAGCGTGGACCTGAAGATCGCCGTGATCTGGAACGTGGGCCGCTGGGGCGGAGACCCCGCGAAGTACTCGGCTGATCAGGTCACCCGGCGGCTGGACGACGTGCTGAACGTGTTCGTGCAGGCCTTCCGCGAGGACTTCACCTCGCTGCGCTGACCGGCCTCGTGGGAACCCAGTGGCGGCCCGGCCCGTACTGGTGGTGATGAACCGCTCCCTGATCCTGACCCTGACCACCCTGGCCCTGCTGGGAGGTGCCGCCGACGCCGGTCGGCGCAGCGGCGGGGGGTTCGGCGGCAGCCGGGGCAGCACGTACAGCGCCCCGCGCACGCCCACCTACCGCGCCCCCGCCCCGCGCGTGAACACCGCCCCGCGCCCCCGGACCACCACGCCCGTCACGCCGAACACGACCAAGGCGAACACCCGCACCGCCACGCCCCCAGCCGGAGCCACCAGCCCCCTGAACCGCGCCGCCGCGGCGAAGGTCACGCCCACGCAACTGTCCCAGTGGAGCAAGGTGAAACTCCCGGCCGGCGTGCCGCGCGACGCGATCACCTACAGCGCCGTGCGGGACAGCCGCTACGCGTACCAGCTGCAACCCGGCCGCTACTACCCCTACCCGCAGAGCTACTACCGGCAGCGCGGCATCGGCTCGGACCTCCTCAAGTACGCGCTGATCTTCACCGCGGTGAGCAGCGTCGCCAATGCGGTCACGCCGGACGTGGTGGTCACGTCGGCGGGCGCCACCGTTCCCGTGGCCCCGGCGCCGGGGCCGAACCTGTGGGCGTACGCGGGCGTGGGGTTCCTCGCCGCGGCCGCGGCGTGGTTCCTGGCCGGCCGCCGTCGCCGCTGACCGCCCACGAGAACCAGGGAAGGCCCGCTCCATGTGCCGGAGCGGGCCTTCCCTGGGCCTGGTCTGGCCCTGCTCAGCTCTCGTCGATCTGACGCAGGTTCTCCAGCCGCTGCGCGAGGTCGCCCAGGCCCAGGGCGCGCAGGGCCTTGGTGGCGCGGGTCAGGCCAGGTTCGTCCACGCGGCCCTGGTTCCATCCGGCGATCAGCATCGCGCAGCCCTGCAACGCGTCCGACACGCTTTCCTTGTGGAACATGGCGGCCAGGTTGCCGGGCTGGGCGGGGGTGGTCTGCTGAACCTGCGCCTGGGCGTCCAGGATCACCTGCATGAAGATCTGGTCGAGCCGGGCGCGGTCCTGCGCGCTGATTTCCTTGCCGGCGCTCTGGGGGTCACGGTGCGTCATCCGCGTCAGTGTAGGCGAGCGCCGCCCATGAAAAAGAGGCCCCGCGGGGGGCCTCGTCGGCAGGGGGGCGGGGATCAGCGGCCGAGGCTGAAGATCCCCAGCATGATGGTGCCGATCACGCCGCCCACCAGGAAGTTCGCCACGGCGGCGAGCAGCAGCGTGATGATGGCGCTGCCCTGGTCGCGCAGGTTCATGCTGGACTGCACGGCCAGGTACCCGAAGTACGCCATGGCCAGCGAGATCACGAAGCTGACCAGCCAGCCGAGGATGGGGATGATCCCGATCAGGGTGGCCAGGATGCTGAGCGGCACGAAGAACAGCGCGAAGGAGTAGGCGACCTCGGCGTAGGTCCCGCTGCCGCGGAAGAGGTTCTTGCCGATCAGGTACACGGCGCCCGTGAAGATCAGGAACTGCAGCGGGATGGTGATCAGGCGCGTGAGGAACTGCCCGACCACGGTGACGTCCGAGTGGAACGGCGCGAAGATCGCGGCGATCACGGCGGACACCAGCGCGGCCAGCGCCACGTAGATGAAGGCCTGCGTGGTCCCGCCGCGGCGTTCGAAGCGTTCGAAGGTGTGGGGGCTGGGCTGCGCCAGCACGGCCGTGCTCTGGCCGAACATGTCGCTGACCGTGGCCTGGACCTGCGTGGTGGTCTTCGTCATGCCCCACAGTACGCGGCCGGGGGGCTGTGGGTTGCGCGTGAGAATTTGAACCTGCATCACTCTTTCGTTCAGTGCAAACGGACGGTCTCTGAACGAAGTGCAGTTTTTCCCGCCCGCCCCATGCCACAATGCCGGCCGTGAACACCGCCCGCACCGCCCCCCTGACCACCCGGGACATCGTGTACATCGCGCTCTTCGCGGCCATCATGGCGGCCCTGGCCGTCATCCCGCCCATCAACCTCGCCACCGGCGTGCCCATCACCTCCCAGACCCTGGGCGTGGGCCTGGCCGGCGCGATCCTGGGCGCGCGGCGCGGCGGGCTGGCCATGCTGCTGTTCCTGCTGCTCGTCGCCCTGGGCCTGCCCCTGCTGGTCGGCGGGCGCGGCGGCGCGGGCGTGTTCGCCGGCCCCACCGGCGGCTTCCTGGTCGCGTGGCCCGTCGCGGCGTACCTGATCGGCCTGCTCACCGAACGCTACTGGCAGCGCCTGACCGTCCCGGTCGCCTTCGGGATCATCTTCCTGACCAGCGTGGTCGTGATGTACAGCATCGGGAACGCGTGGCTCAGCTACAGCGCGAACATGCCCTTCCTCAAGGCGCTGCTCGCCTCGGGCCCCTTCCTGCCCGGCGACGCCCTGAAGGCCCTGATCGCCGCGTTCGCCGCCGTGACCGTCAAGCGCGCCAACCCGATCATCCGCCCCGCGCCCGTCGCCGCCGCCCGGTGAGGTGAGGGCCATGCCCCAGGCCCAGCCGACAGGGGAGGCCGCGCCGTGATCTCCCTGGAGAACGTCACCTTCGGGTACGACGGCCGCGCCCCGCTGCTGCAAGACCTGACCGTCACCCTGGGCGAGCGGCGCATCGGGGTGATCGGCAGCAACGGCAGCGGCAAGAGCACCTTCGCCCGGCTCCTGAACGGCCTCCTCACGCCCACCGCCGGCCGCGTCACCGTGGACGGCCTGGACACCCGCACGCACGGCCGGGACGTGCGCCGCCGCGTGGGCTTCGTGTTCCAGAACCCGGACAGCCAGATCGTGTTTCCCATCGTGGAGGAGGACCTCGCGTTCGGGCTCAAGCCCCTGAAGCTCGCGCCGGCCGAGCAGGAGGCCCGCATCACGGAGGTGCTGGCCCGCTACGACCTGCAGGCGTACCGGCAGCACCCCAGCCACGCGCTCAGCGGCGGGCAGAAACAGCTGCTGGCGCTGTCCGGCGTGCTGGTCATGCGCCCCGAGTACCTGATCCTGGACGAACCCACCACCCTGCTGGACCTGCGCAACCGCACCCGCGTCGCGCGCGCCATCCGGGACCTCCCGCAGACCGTGATCGCCGTGACGCACGACCTGGATCTCCTGCACGACTTCGACCGGGTGCTGGTGTTCGACGGCGGGCAACTGATCCTGGACGCCGCCCCGCCCGAGGCGCTGGCCCACTACCGGGCCCTGATGACCGGAGAGGGCGGGACCGCGTGACGGCCCGCGGGCAGGCGGCCGGCCTGCTGGGCCTGTACGTGCCGCGCCCCTCCCCGCTGCACGCCCTGAAGCCCGGCCCGAAACTGCTGGCGCTGCTGCTGGCCGGCGCCGGCGTGTTCGCACTGCGCAGCCCGGGGCCGCTGCTGCTCGTCCTGGCGGCCGTGGTCGGCTTGTACAGCGTCGCCCGGCTGGGCGGCCGGGTCCTGTGGGGCCAGCTGCGGCCCACGCTGGCCCTGCTGGCCTTCTTCTTCGCGGTGCAGGCCCTGACCGTGAACGTGGACAGCGGCGTGGTCACCGTCCTGCGCTTCGCCGTGATGATCCTGCTCGCCTCTCTGCTCACGCTCACCACCCGCACCAGCGACCTGCTCGCCACCCTGGAACGCGCCCTGCAGCCCCTGCAGCGCGTGGGCGTGAACCCGGAGAAGGTCAGCCTCGCCGTGTCCCTCACGCTGAGATTCATTCCCGTGGTGATCGGCATCGTTGCCGAGGTCCGTGACGCGCAGCGCGCCCGCGGTCTGGACGGCAGCGTCCTGGCGCTGGCCGTGCCCGTCATCATCCGCACCCTGCGCATGGCCGACGACATCGCCGACGCCATCGACGCCCGCTCCTGAAGCGCGCCCGGCAGGACGTCACCGTTCCCTCAAGGCCGCCGGACCCGCAACACAGGCGCTCATGAGACAATCAGGGGATGACGGACCCCACCCCCCAGCCCGACCAGACCGAAGCGCAGACCCACAGCGGGTTTGTCGCCATCGTCGGCAAGCCGAACGTCGGCAAGAGCACCCTCCTGAACAGCTTCCTGGGCACCAAGGTCGCGCCCACCAGCCCCCGCCCCCAGACCACCCGCCGCGACGTGCGCGGCATCTACACCACCGACACGCACCAGATCGTTTTCGTGGACACCCCCGGCGTGCACAAACCCAAGGACGCCCTCGGCAAGTACATGAACCACGAGGTCCAGAGCGCCCTGGCCGACGTGGACGCCATCGTCTGGGTGGTGGACCTGCGCCACCCCCCCACGGACGAGGACCGCCTGGTCGCCAACCAGATCCGCGACCTGCCCAAACCCCTGTTCCTGGTCGGCAACAAGACCGACGCCGCCAAGTACCCGGACGAGGCCATGAAACTCTACGGCGCCCTGCTGGAAGGCCGCGAGTCGGAGAGCAGCGAGACCATGCTCTCCGCGCAGAACAACCCGGGCGCCGTGGGCACCCTGCGCGAACAGATCCTGGACGCCCTGCCGGAAAACCCCTTCTTCTACCCGCGCGGCGCCGCCAGCGACCAGACCCGCGAGATGTGGGCGGCCGAGATCATCCGCGAGGAAGCCATGAAAAAACTCCGCGACGAGCTGCCCTACGCCGTCGCCACCCGCGTGAACCGCTGGACGGAACGCGACGACGGCCTCCAGCGCATCGAGGGCGAGATCGTCGTGGAGAAAAACGCCCACAAGGGCATGGTCATCGGCAGTGGCGGCAAGCAGCTGCGCGAGATCGGGCAGGCCGCCCGCAAGCAGCTGGAAGTGTTCCTGAGCAAGAAGGTGTACCTGGGCCTGGAGGTCATCGTGATCCCCGGCTGGCGCGAGGACGAGGAAGCGCTGCGGGAACTCGGGTACGAATAAGAGCCAAGAGCGAAGCCTCCTGGGCCGCCTGATCAAGTCGTGTGAGCGGCCGCCCGCGAGCGGATGGGGCCACCCAACGTTGAACAGCCATCCGCTCCATCGAACGAACCGCCTCCTTTGCAGAGGCGGTTCTTTTCCTCCCGATTCCTCTCCGGTTACTTCCAGGTCGCGGCGATTCGTCCGGCGTTCATGGTCACCCAGGCCATGGTCTGGCTGCTCGGCTGGCTGATGGCGCTGTGGTCGTCCTGCCGGGAGACGTACAGGTGCAGGCCGCGCCGCGTGCCGTCCAGGCGGAGGTTGGGCGTGCGGTCGGCGAGGTAGTTCAGCGGCAGGCCGCCGCCGGGGCCGGGGGAGGCGAAGCGGTACTTGCTGTGCACCTCCAGGTTCAGGGTGACGTTGTCGGGCACGATGTCCTTGCTCAGGCGCGGGCCTTTGGGCGTCGCCTGGTACTGGCAGGCGCTGGGCACGCCGGGCTGCCCGGCCAGCAGGGTGTTCAGGGTGGCCGCACTCGCGCTGACGGCCGCACTGAAGTCCGTCTGGAAGAACAGGCACGCGGCGTCCAGGTCGATCATCAGGTCGTACGTGACCTGCGGGGTGACGCGCGGCAGGTAGTGAATCCACGGGCCGCCCTGCGAGTGGCTGAACAGCACCAGCCGGGGCCGGTCCGGTCCGGGCCAGGTGGCCTGGATGCGCTGCACGTCCGCCAGCAGTGCCAGGAAGCCCCGCTGCGGCTCACGGATGGCCGGGGACTGGGTGGTGGCGGGCAGCTGGCTGGCGTACGCGGCGACCTGCACGCTCAGGCCCTGGCTGGTGAATGCGGCGGCGAGGGCGTCGGTGGTGCCGCGCGCGCCGAGGGTGTCGTGGTTGTCGCGCGGGGCACGGCAGGGGGGGCCGCAGCGGCCGCTGACGGTCAGCAGGATCACGTCCGGGCGGGGCCCCGCGAGGTCCAGGGCGGGCGTCTGGGCGGGCCGCACCGACCGGGCGGGCGGTTGCAGCAGGGGCGTGTGGCTGGGGGCGCAGGCGCTCAGGGCCAGGCTGAACAGCACGGTCAGGGCAGGCAGCAGGGAAGGGCGGGAGCGCATGTGCGGCCAGTGTAGGCAGCGGCGCGTCACGAAACGGTGACTTCGGACCGGGGGGAGGGGCCGCTCACAGCAGTCGGGGTTCGGGGGCGTCCAGCGGGTCGGGCGCCTGGACGGGAATGCCGCGGGCGTTCAGGGCGGCGCGCAGCATGGGAATGTTGTGCAGCGCGTGTCCTTTGGTGGTGTTGGCGAAGAACACGTACAGTTCGCTCAGGTCGCCCTGCACCAGCGCGATCTTCTCGGCCCATTCGTCCATCTCGTCGCGGGTGTAGCGGTAGTCGTGGCGTTCGCTGGCGCTCTGGCCGTCCCACCAGTTGCCCTTGTTGCGGCCGTGCAGGCGCAGGTAGCCCACGTCCCCGGTCACGTGCACCTGCGGTTCGGGCATCCCGCCCACCGGGGGGTAGTCGGGGCTGACCCAGATCACGCCGAGTTCACGCATGCCGTCCCGCACCTCGGGGCGGTCCCAGCCGCCGTGCCGGAGTTCCACGGCGAGCTCGTGCCCGGCGAAGCGCTCGGTGAGGCGCGCCAGGTACCGGCGGTTCTCGGCGGTGCGGTGAAAGGAGTATGGGAACTGCGCCAGGTAGGGGCCCATCACGCCGGCGTCCCGCAGGGGTTCGGGGCTCTGCAGCATGCGGTCGAAGTCGTCGTCGGTGGGCGCGCGGTCGTGCGTGAAGACCTTGTGCAGCTTCACCGCGAAGCGCACCCGGTTCCCGCTCTTGCGGGCCATGCCCTCGAAGGCTTTCAGGCCGGGAATGCCGTAGAAACTGCTGTTGAGTTCCACGGCGTCGAAGTGCGCGGCGTAGGCCGTGAGGTACTCGTCCTTGCGCACGCCGGCGTAGATCAGGCCGTTCTCGGCCCAGTCGTCGTTCGTGTACCCGGCACACCCGATGTAGACCCGCATGCCCGTCAGGCTAGCGTGCGGGTGGGGCGCGAAAGTGCAAGCGGCGTGAAGTTTTCCCGGGGCTCAGGTGGGGCGGCGGTTCAGGTTCGCCCAGAAGTCCGTGATGGTGCGCACCGTCGCGCGGAACTGCGTGAAGTCCAGCGGTTTGATCACGTACGCGGTCGCGCCGTGCCGGTAGCAGTCGGCGATGTCGCGTTCCTCGCCGCTGGTGGTGAGCATCACGACCGGGATCATGCGGGTGCGGGGGTCACTGCGCACGGCGTCCAGCACCGCCAGACCGTCCATGTTCGGCATCTTCAGGTCCAGCAGGATCAGGTCGGGTCTGATGCCGCCGCGCAGCAGCGCGACCGCTTCGGTGCCGCCGGGCGCGACCGCGATGCCCTCGCGGATGCCGCAGGCGTCCAGGGCGTCCAGGGCCAGTTCCACATCGTTTGGGTTGTCGTCAACCAAGAGGATGGTGGGTGCGGTCAAGGAGTCCTCCTGCACGCGGAAAGGGGCCGGGGAGACGGCGGGGGGTCCTGCAACTATGAAGAGTCTATCAGCAAACCGTAAAGAGCACGTGGGGTGAAGCCACGGGTCCATTGGCCCTTCCTCGCCTGAAAAGGGGCCATGACACCGAAGAATTTCTGTTGCGCATTCTTCGGCAGCGGCCTCATCTGGATAAAGGCTCCGCCACCAGATTGAACTCAGTAAAGTATGTTGTCCTGTGCCGCTCAGGTCAGGCGTCCACGCCCACCGCGTCCGCCACCGTGCGCAGGCCGTCGCGGGCCAGCAGCGCCGACAGCCCGCGGTTCAGCCGGCCCGGCAGGCCCGGCCCCTCGTAGATCAGGGCGCTGTACACCTCGACCAGCGACGCGCCCGCCCGGATCTTCGCGTAGGCGTCCTCGGGCGTGAAGATGCCGCCCACCCCCACGATCGGCACGCGGCCCCCGGTCAGCCGGTACGCGTCCCGGACCAGCCGCGTGGAGCGCTCGGTCAGGGGGCGCCCGCTCAGGCCGCCCGCCTCGCTGCGGCGCGGGTGGGTCAGGCCATCCCGGCTCAGGGTGGTGTTGCTGATGATCAGCCCGTCCGCGCCGGCCTCCAGCACGGCGTTCACGCTCGCCTCGAAATCGGCCGGGTGCAGGTCCGGGGCGAGTTTCACCAGCACCGGCGGCGCGCGGCGCGCGGTGCGGACCCGCTGCGCGTCCACCTCATTCACGACCGCCCGCACGAGCGTCGCGAGGTCACCGGCGGCCTGCAAAGCCCGCAGCCCCGGCGTGTTCGGGCTGCTCACGTTGACCACAAAGCCGTCAGCCACGTCGTACAGGCCGGTCACGCAGCGCAGGTAGTCCTGCACGGCGGCCTCGTTCGGCGTGTCCTTGTTCTTCCCGATGTTCACCCACACCGGTGCGGCCCGGTGCGGCACGGCCGCCAGGCGCGACAGCAGCGCGTACTTCCCCTCGTTGTTGAAGCCCATGCGGTTGATCAGCGCCTCGTCCGGCGGCAGTCGGAAGAGCCGGGGCCGGTCGTTGCCGGGCTGCGGCCGGGGCGTGACCGTGCCCACCTCCAGAAACCCGAAGCCCAGCGCCGTGAAGGCCGGAACGGCCACGCCGTTCTTGTCCAGGCCGGCCGCCAGCCCCACCGGGCCGGGGAACGTGCGGCCCCACAGCGTCTGCGTGAGG
This sequence comes from Deinococcus ficus, assembly GCF_003444775.1. Taxonomy (NCBI): domain Bacteria; kingdom Thermotogati; phylum Deinococcota; class Deinococci; order Deinococcales; family Deinococcaceae; genus Deinococcus; species Deinococcus ficus. The sequence goes on from NZ_CP021081.1 coordinate 645,516, forward strand.
CGCGGGTCGGCCGGAGCCGTCACGCGGCGCAGCAGGCGCGGCCACCCGGGTAGCACGGAGGCGTGTTCCAGGGCCCGCAGGGTCAGGTGGTGGGCGTCCTCGGCGTCCAGGCGGAACAGGGCCGGGCGGACCAGGCGGCGGTACAGGGCGGGCGGGAGCGGCGACACGCCCCACAGCATAGGCGGTGGGGCGTGCGGGCCGCCGGCGGGGCCGGACGGTCAGGCGCGGGTGAACATGGGTTCCAGCTGCACCAGCCGGGCGTGTTCCATGCGGTCGCTTTCCTCGATCAGGTCGGCAAGCGTGGTGCCGCCCAGGACGTCCCGCAGCGCGGTGTCCACCCGCTGCCAGAGGTGCTGGGTGCCGCACACGTTCTGCTGGTCGCAGACGTGGTTGTCCTCCACGCAGGACACCGGGGCGATGCTGCCTTCCATGGCGGTCACGACGTCGTAGGCGTTGATGTCCCGCGCGGGCCGGGCGAGGCGGTAGCCGCCGTGCGCGCCCCGGATGCTCTTGATGAACCCGGCGCGGCGCAGGTTGCTGGCGATCTGTTCCAGGTAGTGCTGGCTGATGCCCTGGCGCTCGGCGACATCCTTGAGGGGAACGGCCCCGTCCGGGCGGCGGCCGATTTCGATCAGCGCCCGCAGGCCGTACTGAGCTTTCGTCGAGACCCACATGCGCCCAGTCTACCCCGGAATTCCGGGCGGATTGTACGGGATTCCTGATCTGGGCCCGCCGCTGTCCCGGCGGAATGGATTCCGGGCCCTCCGGCCGTCACGGCGCCGGGAACAGGGACAGGACGTCCCGCAGGTCCCGGAGCACCGCGTCCGGCCGCTCCCCGTTCAGGGCGTGGCCGGTGGGCAGGAACGCGGCCCGCAGTTTGGCCGTCTGCGGCCCCGCGACATCGTTCCGGGGTGAATCGCCCACGAACCACGTCTCCGCGGCCGGCACCCCCAGGCGCTCCAGGGCCAGGGCGTAGATGCGCGGGTCCGGTTTGGACAGCCCCACCGCGCGGCTGATGACCACGTCGTCCACCCGCCCGGTCAGGTCGCAGCGGTTCAGGCAGCGGGTCTGGGCGTCCACCCAGCCGTTCGTCACGATGCCCACCTTCAGTCCCCGCGCCCGCAACGCCTCCAGCACCTCGTGGGCGTGTGGCATGGGCCGGGCGTCGTCCAGGGCCGTGTCGAAATCGGCGAACAGCACGTCCGGGGCAAGGTCCAGCCCGAATTCCCGGATCAGCTGTGGGAACACCAGCCTCTTGGACCGGTACCCGAAGTCGTCCAGTTCCAGGAAGCGCGCGGCGTACCCGGCCCCCAGCCCGAAACGGCGGGTGTGCCCTTCCAGCCAGTGGCGCACGGTGCCGGGACGGTCGTGCAGGGTGCCGTCCAGATCGAAGAGAACGGCGCGGACCGGCCGGGGAGTTTCGTCGGGCGTCACAGCGCCTGAAGATACCGGTCCAGCCGGGCATTGAAGGCCTCCGGAGCCTCCAGCGCCGGCAGGTGCGCCACGCCCGGCATCACCTCCAGGGCGGCGTGCGGCATCCGCTGCGCCGCGTGCTCACTGGCCTGCCGGATGTGCGGCAGGTCCAGATCGCCCACCACCACCAGGGCCGGGCAGGTCACCTCCGCCAGCCGGGGGTAGGCGGGCGTCTCCGGCGGGGTGGCGGGCGGCGCCGGGGTGCGCAGCGCGCGGCCGTTCATGTCCAGAAACAGCGTCCGGACCGGGCCCGTCACGCGGCCTTCCGGGCAGCCGGGGCCGTCCAGCCACATCCAGGCCTCGATCTCGTTCAGGCGGTCCAGGTCGCCGGCCGCCTCGGCCGCCTCCCCCAGGGCGTCCACGTGCAGGACCGCGTCCGGCCACGCCGTGAATTCCGGCGCGCCGCCCACCGCCGGCCCGACCAGCACCAGGCCGGCCACGCGCTCCGGGTGGGCCAGCGTGAAGTCCAGCGCGTGCCGCCCGCCGTTCGAGTTGCCCACCAGCACCGCCCGGTCCAGGCCGGCCGCTTCCATGACCGCCAGGATGTCGGCGGTGGGGGAGAAGGGCGTGGGCTCGGCGGTGGTGTGCCCGTATCCGCGGGCGTCGAAGGCGCCGACCCGCCGCGCCCGGGCAAAGTGCGTGAGCTGCGCCTCCCAGGCGCGGGAGTCGGCCACGCCGGCATGCAGGAACAGCAGGGGGAGCGCGGGGCCGCTGCCGCCCTGCACGCCGCGCAACGTGGCGCCGGGCACGCTCACCTCGAAGGGGGTCAGGGCGCTCAGGGCAGCACCATGCGCGGCTCGGGCCCGGGGCCCAGGGCGCGGCGCTGCACCTCGCGCAGGGTGGTCTCGCCGGACTCGTGAATGCCGTGCCGGCGGAAGCTGACCGCCAGGCTCTCGGCGTCGCGGCGCAGCAGGTCACGGAAGTTCGGGTTCTGCCGGGTCGTGAGTTGTGGAAAATCGATCATGATCACGGTGTTCTCCCACCACAGAAGGTTGTAGGTGCTGTAGTCCCCGTGCGCGTAGCCCAGCCGCAGCAGGTCGGCCATGCCCTGCACGGCCTGCGCCCAGGCGGCCCGGGCTTCGTCGGGGGTCAGTCGGGCCTCGCTCAGGCGCGGGGCGGGGTGATCCTCGGTCCCGATCAGGCGCATCAGCACGGCGGGGGGCGTGGCGCTGTACTCGAAGGGCGTCGGGCCGACCAGCGGTTCGGGCACGTTCAGGCCGGCGGCCCACAGGTGCCACAGGCGGGCGTACTCGGCCATCACCCAGTCCTGCTGCAGGAATTCCAGGCCGCGGCGGCTGCGGCTGTCCATGGCGCGTTTGGCGCGTTCGTCCAAGATCACCTGTCCCTCGCGGTACACGGCGTCGTTCTTGAAGCTGCGCGCGGCGAGGTCGCGGTAGATCTTGAGCAGGGCGGTGCCTTTCGGCGTGCGGGCCACGTAGGCGGTCGCTTCCTTGCCGCTCTTGAGTTCCGCCACGACTTCGGTCAGGAGGCCCAGGTCGGTCAGGCGGCGGATGAGGTCGTCGCGGTCGTCGCCGCTCTCGTCATCGTTGGTCAGGTCGGCCAGTCGGCGGCGGCCCTGCGGTTTCGTCCGCTTGCGGCGGATGGTCTGGACGGCGCTGAAGTCGCGGTCGTCCTCGTCCCAGTGGTGGCGGGCGCTCACACGCGCCCCCGTGGGCCCTCAGCCCAGGCGGGAAACTCCGGCGGCAGGGGCTGCGTTCTCGGTGGTAGTGGAATCAAAGTCACTCCGGATAGCGGTGAGAAGTCCTCTCAGGGTCGCGGTCTGGGTATCAGTGTTGATGTCCGTCATAGCAGCACCTCCTTTTCGGTACGTGCGCCTACCGTAGCAGGCCAATGTGGGCAGCGTCACTAGGCCAGGATGCCTAGCACCTGCCGGAGCGCCCGAGAATGCCGGCATGGACATCCTGGTACTGGGCGGTACCCGCTTCGTCGGGCGGCACATCGTGGAAGCGTTCCTGGCGGCCGGGCATGCGGTCAGCGTGTTCACGCGCGGCACCTCCCCGGATAGCGACCTGCCCGGCGCAGAGCACCTGCGCGGCGACCGCAACGGCGGCGACGCCGGGCACGCCGCCCTGCGCGGCCGCACCTGGGACGCCTGCGTGGACGTGAGCGGCTACACCCCACGGCAACTGCACGCCAGCACGGGCCTGCTGCGGGGCCAGGTCAAGCAGTACGTGTTCGTCAGCACCGTCAGCGTGTACGCCGAGCAGGGCCGCCACCCCATCCGCGAGGACGACCCGCTGTTCCCGCCCGCCGCAGACGACGTGACGGAGGTCACCGGCGAGACATACGGGCCCCTCAAGGTCCGCTGCGAACAGATCGTGCAGGAGGCTTTCGGGCCGGCGTGTGTGATCCTGCGCCCGCAGCTGGTCGCCGGCCCCGGCGACTACACCGCCCGCTACCCGTACTGGCCGGACCGCGTGGCCCGCGGCGGGACCGTCCTGGCGGCCGGCGCGGACGCGGACTTCATGCAGGTCATCGACGCCCGCGACCTTGCCCGCTTCGCCGTCACCGCCGTCGAGGAGAACCTCAGCGGCGTTTTCAACATGGCCGGGCCCCGCGTGGGCTGGCGGGAATTCCTGACCATGCAGGGGGCCGTCGACGTTCACTGGACCACCCCTGAGGCCCTGGAACGGGCGGGCGTGGAGTTCACCGAGCTGCCCATCTACCTGCCGGCGAACGGCGAGCAGGGCGGCATCATGGACGTCAGCAACGACCGCGCCCGGGCCGCCGGCCTGACCCTCACCGACCCGCTCGCGACCGCGCAGGACACCCGCGCCTGGAGTGCGCCCCGCGACACCGTCTACAGCTTCACGCCGGAGCGCGAGGCGGAAGTGCTGGCCCTGCTGGGCGTGGAGGACGCACGCACGTCCTGATCCTGGGCGGCACCGGGTTCATCGGCACCCACGTCGCCCGGACCCTGCACGGGTGCGGGCACGCGGTCAGCGTGCTGTCCCGCGGCGGCCAGCCAGCGGCCCTGCCGGACGGCGTGGAGCCCCTGACCGGTGACCGGGAAGGCCCGGATCACGGCGTGGGCGCCTTGCGGAGGCGCACCTGGGACGCCTGCGTGGACCTGAGCGGATACCTGCCCCGCAGCGTGCGCGCCAGCGTGGAGGCCCTGCCGGACGTCCGGCGGTACGTGTACGTGAGTGCCGTCGCCACGTACCGCGACCCGCCCGCCGGCCCCGTCACCGAGGCCTTCCCGCAGCGCGCCCTGGTGCCCGACGACGCTGCGCCTCGCGTGGCAGACCTTGACAACCGCACCTACGGCCCCTTCAAGGTCCGTTGCGAGCGGCTGGTGCAGGCCGCCTTCGGGCCGCGCGCCACGGTGCTGCGCCCACAGGTCGTCACCGGCCCCGGCGACCCCACCCGGCGCTACACGTACTGGCTGGCCCGCGCCGCGCGGCCCGGGCCGATGCTCGCGCCCGGCACCGGCCAGGACCACTTGCAGGTGATCGACGTGCGCGACGTTGCCCGCTTCACGCGGCGCGTGCTGGAAGAGGACCTCGGCGGGGCGTTCAACCTGGCCGGGCCGCGCCTCCCCTGGGCGGAGTTCATCGGCCTGACCGGCGCGCCCGATCCCGTCTGGATCGGCGCGGACCGGCTGGAAGCCGCAGGGTTGACGCTCTCGAAACTGCCGCTGTTCCGCCCGGCCGGCAGCCCCCTGGCGGGCCTGATGCATGTCAGCAGCGACCGCGCCCAGGCGGCCGGCCTGACCCTCACCGACCCGCTCACGACCATCCGCGACACCACGCCCACCGCCCTTAGAACGGACCACCCGGACGCGCTGAGCCCCCAGGAGGAAGCCGCCCTGCTGCGCGCCGCCCGGGACGCCTGAATTACTTCAGGGCGCGGGTGATCAGGGCGTTCGTGTAGAACGCCGAGGCTTTCGTGCCGGCCCGCAGATGGCCCTGCTTGACCAGCGCCGCGATGGCCTTGTCCCACGCGGCCGGGTTGTTCGCGCCCAGGCCGTTCTGGGCGGTGTACGCGCTGCTCATCAGCGGCACGCTGGCCTTCAGGATGTCCAGTGTGCCGCCGCCCGCGCCGAACACCGGCTGCGCCACCTTGAACGCCTGCGCCGGCGAGGCGATCGTGAACTTCATGCCGCGCTGGCTGGCCCGCACGACCCGCCGCGCCAGGTCGGACTTCAGGTTCTGGTCGCGGGTGATCATGCCCACGCCCACCATCGGGTAGGCGGCGGTGGTGTCCAGCGTGTACACCCGCTGCCCGGCGGCGCGCAGCTGCACGACCTCGTTGTTCACGTACCCGGCGGCGGCGTCCACCCGGCCGGCCCGCACGGCGTCCAGCTGCGTGAAGCCCACGCTGGCCAGCTTCACGTCCCGGCCTTCTGTCAGCTTCGCGCTGTCCAGCAGCGCCTTGACGGCGTGGTAGCTGCTCCCGAACGGCCCCGGGATGCCCAGCGTCTTGCCTTTCAGGCTGGCCGCCCCGGACAGCGGCTTGGTGCTGAAGACCGTCACCGGATTTTTCTGGTACATCGCGAGCACGTACTTCACGTCCCGCCCCTGGTTCCGGGCGAACACGGCGTCCTCGGGGTCGCCGACCACGAAATCCAGCCTGCCGCTCAGCAACAGCGGCATCAGCTCGGACACGTATCCATGCTGGAACTTCACGGTGATGCCCTCGGCCTTGAAGTACCCCAGCCGGTCCGCGACGTAGAACGGCGTGAACTGCACGTTCGGCAGGTACCCCAGGCCGATGTTCACGGTCCGCGTCTGCGCGCCCGCGCACGAGGCGAACGTCACGGCGAACCCCAGCAGGAGAGCGGGCTTGATGCGCGTCATGCGGCCGAGTATAGGCTGGGGCCCCCAGACGTGACCGTGGCGCGGGGCGTCTGCCCGGTCCCCGCATGGCAGGCTGGAGGGATATGGACCTGAACTCCTGGACGCCCGACGACAACGCCCGGCGGTTCGCCACCCTGATCGCCACGGCCCTGGGGACCTTCACGTTCATCGCCCTGTGGCTGGGCCTAGGCTGGAACGGCCTGCTCGCCCTGGGCGGGGGCGTCCTGACCGGCGTGGTGCTCCAGCCGCTGCTGCGGGTGCTGCTGCGCACCCTGTTCCGCTGAACTGAAGCTCAAATTTTCCCCAAGTTCACCCCGGGCACCCACGCGGCATCCTGAAGGGGCCATGGGCCACGCCGGCCCTTCACGCCCCGGGTGGTAGACTCGGGGGTACGCCCGCCACGGCGGGAAAAGGAGTAGCACATGACCGATCAGAATGACCTGCGCCCGGACGGGCAGCCCGAATACACCAGCGCGGACGCCCCCCAGGACGTGCAGGCCGTGATTCCCGAGCTTCAGGGCGAACCCGACGAGGACGCCGTCCTGGACGCCGAGGAAGCCGCCGCCGAGGGCCAGGCCGCCCAGACTGCCGGCACCGGTGAGCAGGACGAGGAGTACGAGGAAGAATTCATCGACGCCGACGACCTGCTGGGTCTGCTGGGCGAGATGAAGGAAATGCTCGAAGCCCAGGGCAAGGAAATCCGCGGCCTGCGCCGCGAGATGCGCGAACTCCGCGAGAGCCAGGGCCAGGCGCAGCCCCAGTCCGGCGGCTTCCGCCCCGGCGGCCAGGGTGGGGACCGTGGCGGCTTCCGCGGCAATGACCGTGGCGGATTCCAGGGCCGTGACGGCGGGGACCGTGGGGGCTTCCGTCCCCGCGAGGACCGCGGCGGGTTCCAGGGCGGCGGGGACCGTGGCGGTTTCCGCGGCAACGACCGCGGCGGATTCCAGGGCCGTGACGGCGGGGACCGTGGGGGCTTCCGTCCCCGCGAGGACCGCGGCGGGTTCCAGGGCGGCGGGGATCGTGGCGGCTTCCGCGGCAACGACCGCGGCGGGTTCCAGGGCCGTGACGGCGGGGACCGTGGGGGTTTCCGTCCCCGCGAGGACCGCGGCGGGTTCCAGGGTGGCGGGGACCGTGGCGGTTTCCGCGGCAACGACCGTCAGAGCTTCGGGGACCGCGAGTTCCGTCCCCGCGACAACGCCGAGGGCGCCCGTGAGGGGGGCAGCGAGGGCGGTTTCCGTCCCCGCGCCCGCGCCGACCGCGGCTGGACCAACCGCCGCAACGACGAGGAATAACCCACAGCACCAAATTGAGCTCGGGGCACGGCCCTGAGACAGAACAGGCCGGGAGGGGATCCCGGCCTGTTTCATGTTGGTTCGGACTTTCAGGCCGCGGCGGTCTCCCGGGCGGGCAGTTCCGGCTGCTCCTTCGGGTTCAGCCAGCGGTCCAGCCAGTTCAGGTACTCGTGCAGGCGCGTCAGGCGCCGGTCCGGGCGGCCCGAGCGGCTCAGCTCATGGTCCTCGCCCGGGAAGCGCACGAAACGCACCGGCACGCCGTGCAGCGTCAGGGCGGCGTACCACTGCTCGGCCTGCTCGATCGGGCAGCGATGGTCCAGCACGCTGTGCACGATCAGCGTGGGCGTGCGTACGTTCTCCACATACTGCAGCGGGCTCATCTCCCACAGCCGCGCCTGGTCCGCCCGGCGGTGGAAGTTCAGGCCCAGCTCGTCGTCCCAGAACCGCAGCCCGATGTCGCTGGTCCCGCCGAAACTGATCAGGTTGCAGATGCTGCGGTCCGTCACCGCCACCTGGAAGCGGTCGGTGTGCGCCGTGATCCAGTTCGTCATGAACCCGCCGTAACTGCCGCCCATCACGCCCGTGCGTCCCCCGTCCAGGCGCGGCGCGGCCTCCAGGCAGCGGTCGAAGAAGGCCAGCAGGTCCGCCTGATCCACGGTGCCCCAGCGGCCGTGAATGTCGTCCACCCAGGCCTGCCCGTACCCCACCGACCCGCGCGGATTGCTGTAACACACCGCGTAGCCGCGCGCGACCATCAGTTGGAACTCGTGCGTGAACGCGTGCCCGTAATCGGTGTGCGGCCCGCCGTGAATGTTCAGCAGCGCCGGCACCGGCCCCTCTCCGTCCGGCAACAGCACCCAGCCCTCGCCCTCCCCGAGTCCGGTCGGGAAGGTCACGCGCTGCGGCACCCGCGCCGGGAACGGCAGCGCCGCATTCAGGTCCGTGACGCGCACGCCGTTCAACTCCACCTCCGGGAACCGGGACGCGCTCTCCCGCAGCAGCGCCACCCCGCCCCCCCGCGCCGTGAACGCCGCGATCACGCCCTCCGGATCGTGATCCTGTGCCGCCACCGCCCCGTCCATGCCGATCCGGAACAGCCCCGCGCTGCCGCGCACGGTCCCCAGCACCAGCAGCGTTCCGTCATCCAGCCACGCGGGTGAATCCGGCATGGTCCCCACGTGGCAGTCCCCGCCCACCAGGTTCCCCAGCGGGAAATCCCGCCCGGCATCCACCTCCGCCCACGAACCGTCCGGCGCGAACCGGTACAGGTGCGCGTACCGGGTGTTCCGCTGCCCCGCCTCCCGGCCCACCAGCACGAACCCGCCGTCTGTGTGCGGCACCACCGCCTGAATGGACGCCCGCCAGTCCGTGAGCTGCCGCGCGGCCCCGTCCAGCGGCAGCTCGAACACCTCGTTCCGCCACTGGCTCGCCTCTAGGTCATCCCGGCTGCCCACCAGCAGCACCCCACTCGAATCCGGCCGCCACTGGAACGCACTCAGCCCCACCGCCGGCGCGTACCACTCCCGCACCTCGTTCCCCTGCACGTCGTACAGCCACAGCCGCGCCGGCACCTCCGGCAACCAGTCCAGGCCATTGAAGCGGTACCGCGCCCGGGTGATCACCCGCGCCTCCCCCCGCTCATCCCGCTTGTCCTCATCGTCCGCCAGGGTCAGGAACGCGATGAACCGCCCGTCCGGACTCCACTGCAGCCCCTGCACCCCGTTCCGGAACCCCGTGGCGCGCCTCGCCTCGCCGCCCGCCACCGGCAGCAGATACAGCTGCCCCTGCCGGCCCGCGCCGTCCCGCACGAACGCCAGCGTCTGCCCGTCCGGCGACCAGCGCGGCGAATGGTCCCGTCCCTCCCCGGCCGTGAACGCTCGCGCCGCCCCGCCCCCCGACAACCAGATGTGCGAACGGTAACGGGGCCGCGCCCAGTCCTTCTGCGGCTTCAAGGGTTCTTCTTCCTCCACCCGCGACAGCACGAACGCCACCCGCCGCCCATCCGGCGACACCTGAGGATCACTCGGGAACTGCAGGGCAAGCAGGCTTTCAGGACGGGCCACCGGGGCCACCACCGGGCTGTCGGTCATGGCCCAGTCAAGCACATCCCATGCGCAGGCGTCTGCATTGGCAGGCAGCCGGTGTCCCCAGACCTGCGGCTGAAGAAATGGGCAAACAGGCGGTGCCCTTACTCGTTCGACATTGAAACTTTAATCTTCGGGGGAAAGTAAAATTCCATAAGAAACTCTGGACGCATCACCATCAATCCCCCACAATGGGGAGAATATGAGTCTGGCAATACCGGTCGGGAAGGAGCGCTCCAAGGAATGGGGGAACCGTCCCGGCGGCTCCTTGCCTGGAGGTCCGATGAAGCAACCGCAGTCCACCCAGGGGTTCACGCTGCTGGAAATGCTGGTCACCCTGGCCGTCCTGGGCATCCTTCTCTCGATTGGCTTCATGTCGGCAGCCGGATGGCGCGAGAAGCTCCGGGCTGACAACTTTCTCGCTGAGCTCACCAGTGACTTCAATGTTTCACGTACACGAACCCTGGCGACCGGCCAGGTGCGACGCATCCGGCTGGTGGACGCGCGGAACTACGTGATCGAGACCGCCGCCACCAAGTCCGGCCCCTGGACCGTGATCCGCACCTCCACCTATTCCAAGCCGATCCTGGATTTCCCCAATACGATTACCCGCGAGTACGTCTTCTCCTCCAGAGGGTTCGTGGAGACCTACAACCAGACCGGTCAGCTAACATCCTCGACCACCATCAAGGCGCTGCTGGGCAGCGGACTCAAGACGATCTCGGTCACGGCCCTGGGCATCGCGAGGCGCGAATGAACCGGGTGCCACAGCAGCAGGGGTTTACGGTAGTGGAAGTGCTCGTGGCCATGACCATCGTCCTGGTGGTCATCACTTCACTGAGCACCCTGCTCATCTCGTCCATGCGCACCGACGCGGCCTCACGAAGCAGGACCACGGTGAACTCCGTCGCCGAGAGCTGGCTGGACCGCTACCGCGCCAACCAGGAACCCCTCCAGGCCACCGGCAGCGTCTGCACGGGCACGGCGACCACCTTCAGCTGCACCTACCCGACAGGCCACGATTACGGCACGGACGCCATTCCCTCCCATTCCCTCAGTGCCACCGACATGAACGCACGATTCCAGGCCTTTCGAAGCGTGATCACCGGCACGCGCCTTCAGGCCGGCACGAATCGCGAGCTCTGGCAGGTCTCCGTTCAGGTTAGGGACGAAGCGCGGAAGCAGACTTTGGAGGCAGCCACGTATGTCCTTCAGTAAGCCCCAAAGGTCTACCCCCGCCCAGGTTCAGGCGGGCTTCACCCTGGTCGAACTGCTCGTCGCTGCCGCCCTTTCCCTGATCGTGCTTGGCCTCCTGCTCAACATGCTTGTCACCACGGGGAGCGTGAAGGCCCGCAGCGCCCTGCAGCTGAGCGTGGATGAGAGCATGCGAGCCTCTCTGGAACTGATGAGCATGGACCTGCGGGAATCCATGGGCCCCCGCGTCGTCCGGGCCGGAGGGAGCCTGCCCGGCGGTCTGGCGACGTTCGCTTCCGGGAACACCAGCTTCTCCGTGACGCGGATGGCGGCGGAGAACATCTTCCGTGTGGATGCTCCGCCCGGCTACCCCACCAGCAACGCATACAACAACAGTTCCACCACCCGGATCATCAGCCCGAACTCTGCCAGCAAAGACTGTGACGATGTCTTCACCGGCGGCGAGTATGCCCTGGTCACCACCGGCAGCGCCTCGAACTGGGTCAAACTGCACGACACCAACCCCTGCACCAGTCCCGCCACCCCCGCCGTGCTTCACCCGGCGACCACCATCACGTTCCCGTACACCCCGCAGACGATCCTCGGCCGCGTGGACGTCATTCACTACGCGATCCAGACTGTGGACGGCGTGGCCTCGCTGACCCGTCAGATCGCCGGTGGGGACGTGCAGGTCGTCGCTCCCGACATCACCGCCATGCAGATCGAATACTCGGCTGACGGGGCCACCTTCGCTGCAACGCCCGTGCAGCCTGTCGCTGTCCGGATCACGCTGACGGGCCAACGCAGCAGCGGCCAGCGCAGCTCGGCCCTTACCCTTTCATCCACTGTATTCATGCGGGACATCGCGGTGCCCGCCCCCGTAGGTGCCCCATGAAGCAGCACCCCCCCACCAACCGTCCACCGCGTACCGGCGGCTACGTCGTTGTTACCGCACTCGTCATGATGGTCGTTCTGATGCTGCTGGCGTCCATTATTCTGACCGGAAGCGTCGCCGGTGTGCAGCAGGCCGGCGGTCACTCCGGCCTCATCCGCGCCCGGGCTGCCGCTGAAGCTGGGCAGGCCAGAGCGGCCTTTACGCTCAGTGAGTCCATGGTGCCTGGCATTGATGCTGTCCTCAACCCGTATGCCACGCAGTTCTTGCAGCAGGGACAGAATGCTGCCAACACGCAGATCATCCCGAACCTTCAATTCGGCACGGTGATCACTCAACTCAACGCCATGACCGGCACCTCCCAGAGCGGGACGGTCAACGGTGCAGATTTCACCACCACCATCAGCTTTAGTAACTTCAGATTTGACCCTGGTTCGTACAACCCTCAGGGGCTGGGACAGCAGTACTACGTGGATTACCTGGTGACCTCACAAGGCCAGTCCGGCGCGTTCAACCGCAACGTTGAAGTGAACGGCACCCTTCGGATCAGCATGGGGCGTGCCCCACTCAACCAGTACCTCCTGCTGGCCGACGACGGAGGAAGCCAGGAAGAGAACTTCTTTGGGACTGGCATGAACTACGACGGCCCCGTGCAGATCAACAAGAACTGGATGTTCGCCGGCTCTCCCGTCTTCAGCATGGGCGCCAAGACCGCAGCCTCCACCGTGAAGATGCGTACATGTAATGGCCGGACCGCAAGCTGGGACGCTGTTGCCAAGCAGGCCACGAACTGCACCACGCCCAACTGGGGCGGTTACGGCCTCCAGTACAACGCACCGGAAATTCAGCTTCCTCAGAACAGCTTCTCTCAGGCCCGTGCTTCCTTGGGTCTGCCAGCCACGGTCCTGACCAACCCTTCGAGAAGCGAACGGTGTGTCGCCCTGGGCATCACGTCCTGCACCACCACCCAGCCTGCCGCGGGCGTGTACCTGCCCAACCCAGCCAACGGGAACAAGGCCGGAATCTACGTTCAGGGCAATGCTGAGGTTCGCCTGAGCGTACAGAACGGAAATCAGATCTACACCATCGTGCAGGGCAACCAGACGACGACCATCTCCGTGGCCTACCCGAACGGCCCGACGGTCGTGACCCGGCCCGACGGCACGACGGAAACGCGCAGCAATTACGTTCCCAATGGCCAATTGTTCGTGCAGGGCAGCATCACCAGCCTGAAGGGTCCGGCCCGGACGGGCGCCCTGCCCAACCCGCTCCCGGCCAACAATGCCGTCCCCCCTCAGATCCCCCCCGCCATCGCCTCGGAATCCCAGTTGAACATCGCTGCTGCCACGGACATCGTGGTGCAGGGCGACCTGACCTACCAGACCAACCCCATCACCACCCCGTCAGCCAACAATATCCTTGGGTTGATCGCCGGCAGTGGCAGCGTACGGGTGGGTACGTCCGCCCCTAACGACCTTTACATGCACGGCGCCTTGCTGGCTGGAGCCAACGGACAAGGTTTCAAGGTCGACAACTACGATAGTGGCAACCCGCGCGGAAGCATCCACCTGCTCGGAAGCCTTGCGGAGAGTAAGGAACCGCCACGTGGCAGGGCGGGATTTGCCAGCAACGGCACGGTCACCATCCAGAACGGTTACGGAGACGCCTTCAACTTCGATCAGCGGTTTATCAGCGGTGCGAAGTCTCCTCCCTTCTTCCCCGGGACCTCGATTTTCTCCGCCCAGACCGCCCTGCCCAGCCAACGGGACTGGACCGAAGAATAAGTTGTAGGAGCTTTCTCCCTAATCTTGACGAGAATGACGCCCCCTGGCCTCCGCGCTGGGGGGTTGATGCTTCGTTCACGTCGTGTGGGTGGGCGGGTTCTGCGCTGGTGTGGGGTGGGGGGCGGGCTCTACACTCGCGCCATGCTGGTTTCGGAGCGGGTGCAGGACCTTCTCACGCGGGAGCGCGTGCTGTTGGCGGACATTCAGTCGTTCCTGGAGGGTCAGGGCGCGCCGCCGGAGGTGGTGGAGCACGCCCGGACGGCGGTGCGGGCGCTGGACGAGGCGTTCCTGATGGTGGTGGTGGGGGAGTTCAACGCCGGGAAGAGCAGTTTCCTGAACGCGCTGCTGGGCGCGCAGGTCCTTCCGGAGGGCGTGACGCCCACCACGGACCGCATCTACGTGCTGGTGCATGGGGAGAAGCCGGGGCAGGTGGAGCCCACCCGGGATCCGTTCGTGAGCCGGCTGACGTACCCGCTGCCGAGCCTGGACGGGGTGGCGGTGGTGGACACGCCGGGCACGAACGCGATCATCCGGCAGCATCAGGCGCTGACGGAGGGGTTCCTGCCGCGCGCGGACCTGGTGCTGTTCCTGACGAGCGCGGACCGGCCGTTCACGGAGTCCGAGCGGCAGTTCCTGAGTCTGGCGGCGAAATGGGGCCGCAGCGTGATCATGGTGGTGAACAAGGCGGATCTGCTGGAGACGCAGGAGCAGCGGCATCAGGTGCGGGAGTTCGTGGAGGCGGGCGCGCGGGGCGTGCTGGGCCTGACGCCGCCGGTGTTGCTGATCAGCGCGCGGGGCGAGCAGCGCGGGGGAGATCCGGGGTTCCACGCCCTGCGGGCGGTGCTGAAGATGCGCCTGTCGGAGACGGAGCGCACTCGCCTGAAACTGCAGAATCCGCTGGGCACGGCCGCGGAGTTGCTGGGCGGTGAGGAGACGCGGGCGGCGGCGGCGCGGCAAACGCTGGCGGAGGACCTGCGGGTGCTCACGGACCTGGAGGCGCAGCGGGAGCATCACCGCGGCACCATGCAGGGGGAGCTGGACGGGCAGCTTAACCGTCTGGGCCGGCTTCTGAGCGAGTTCGAGGTCCGCGCGGACCGCTTTATCGACGACAAGCTGCGTTTCTCGAACCTGCGGGGCCTGATGAACAGCCGGGACCTGGAGGAGCAGTTTCGTCGGGAGGCGGTGGGGGACCTGCCGGAGGCCATCGACCGGCAGTTCGGGAACATGATCGACCGGTTCGTGGAGACGAACCTGCACTTCTGGGAGGACGTACAGGCGTTCCTGATCCGCCGGCAGCCGCAGAGCGAGGTGGCGCGCACGCGGTTCAGTTATGACCGGTCGGCGCTGCTGGAGGGCATCGCGGGGAGCGCGCGGGACCACCTGGCGCTGACCACGCAGCAGGAGCTGGCGCGGCAGCTGTCGCAGGACGCCGAGGACGCCATGAAGGGCGTGATCGGGGGGCTGGCAGGCGGCGTGGGGATCGGCGCGGGCATCGGGGCGCTGATCGGCGCGACCGCGCTGGATTTCACCGGGGGCATCCTGGCGGGCCTGACGCTGGGCAGCCTGGGGCTGTTCGTGCTCCCGAACAAGAGATTGCAGGCGCACCGGCAGCTGCGCGCCAAGGTGGGCGAACTGCGCGAGGCGCTGGAACGCATCGTGCGCCGCGAGTACGAGCGTGAGCAGGAGCGTGCCGACGCCCGGCTGCGGGACGCGATCAGCCCGTTCACGCGCTTCACCGAGCAGGAGCAGGCGCGCCTGGAGGGCGCCCGGACCCGGGGTGAGGACCTGCGCGCGCAGCTGGAGGCGCTGACCACGGACGTGAAGGCGCTGAACTGACGGCCGGGGCTCAGCCCTGGAGCTCGGCCTCGTGGACGATCTGCATGACCTTCTCGCGGATGGCGCTTTCTTCGCGCAGGTAACGCTGGGCGCTCATCTGCACGCCGATGGAGGCCACGACCTCGTCGCCGTGGTGGTAGGGCACGGCCAGGGTGCACTGCCCGGGAATCCATTCCTCGATGCTGTAGGCGTACCCGAGGCGCAGGACCTTGGCGACCTCGGTGCGCCACTCGTCGCGGGTGGTGATGCTGCTCTGGGTGCAGTCGGTGAAGTCCTTGGGCTGCACGTCCAGGTGCGCGTACAGGATCTTGCCGCTGGCGGTGGCGGTGGCGGGCAGGTACACGTCGAGCGGCATGTCGATGTCGGCGTCCGGGTGGCGTTCACGGATGGCGGCCACGACGTTCTCGCCTTCCAGCACGCACAGGAACGCCACGGAACGGACCTCCAGTGCCAGGCGGGTCAGCAGGGCGCGGGCGTCGGCGAACCAGGGCAGGGAGCCGGTGAGCTGGGCGCCCATCTCGGCGAGGTGCCAGGACAGGCGGTACTTGCCGGCCGGGGTGCGCCGTAAAAAACCGGCCTCGGTGAGGCCGGCCAGGTAGGCGTGTGCGGTGGCGCGGGGCACGCCCAGGTGGGTGGCGAGGGCGCGGACCCCCCATTCAGGCTGTTCGGCACTGAAGGCACCCAGGATGTTGGAGGCTTTCTGCAGGGAGAGCACGTGTCCATCATACAAAGACGAGCCTGGTTTGTATACCACTTCTGTTCAGTCCGGGCAGACATTGACGCCAGCGTCAGGCCTCTCCCCGGCAACCCTGTCAGCCTATCATTCACGACTGCAACTGTCACTTTTCTCACGATCTGTGCCTGGGTCCAGGACAGGTGGTCGGAGCTTCCGCCTTACCCTCCACACCGGCTGACGGGTTCCTGTTCATCTCGCAGGATCTTCTTTACCTGCCCTCACCCGGCATCAGGCAGCGCGCGGCAAGGTGAGAGCCATGACAAGGTCTCTCCTGACCCGCACCCGTGGCGCCCTGCTCACCCTCGGCCTGGCCGGCGCTGGCCTGACCCTGGCCCAGAGCGGCGTGCCCGCCCTGCCCCCCAGTTCGCCCACCCCGTCCACGCCCACCACGGCGCCCGCAACCGCGCCGGCCCCCACCACCACCAACTCCGGGTACACCATGGAGCAGCTCCAGGCCGTGCTGCCGCTGCTGGAGGGCCTCAAGACCCTGCAGACCAGCGCCATCGACCAGACCCGCGGCCGGGTGGTCGTGGGCGGCCTGAGCGCCGTGGACCGCCTCACGCTGATCCAGCGGCTGCGCGCCGCGAACCTCCCGCTGGGCATCGTGGACTACGGCGCGCCGAGCACCACCGGCACCGTGACCAGCGGTGGCAGCACCGGCACGGTCACGCAGACGCCCACCGCCCCCACCACGCCGCCCGCGACGACCACGCCGGCCCGGCCGAGCGTGACGACGCTGCCTGCCGCGCGCAGCCCGCAGCTCACCCAGCCGCACACCGCGGCCCTGACCGGCCCCACCAGCGTCCGCGCGGGTGAGGGCGGCACCTGGAGCTTCGCCCTGCGCAACACCGGCACCCAGGCCATCCGCCTGCAGCATGGGGCCTGCGACGTGCGCTTCGAGGTGGTGAACGCTGCCGGGCAGGTGGTGCGGCCCGATCCGAAGAACACCCTGTGCACCATGCAGATCGTGATGACCGACGTCGCCCCCGGCCAGAGCCGCGAGGTGCAGAAGATCGTCTGGGACGGCAAGGATGCCAGCGGCCGCGCCGTGAGCGCCGGCACGTACACCCTCCGCGCCGTGTTCAACGGCCCGGCCTACATCCGCGCCACGGACCTGACCGTCACCGTCCGCTGACCACCACACCCCGGCCTTTTCCCCTGCCAGCCCGCGCCTTCCGCCGGGCTGGCCCTGCTGTGTGGGGAACCCGGCCGGCCGGGGGCGCGTACTCCCAGGGCAAGGCGTACGTCCAAAGAAGGACGCCCCCGCCGTCCCCTGACCCCTACTGTGCGGCGTACCCTGGGGACCACACCCGGCCCCACGACCGACCGCATCCCGGAGGAAGCCCCCAATGACCAACCCCAACGATCTGCCCTCCCTCACGCCCCCCGAGCCGCTGCAGGCGCCCGCCGCCGTGCCCCAGGTGAGCCCCGAGCAGTCCGGCGAGATGGTGCACCTGACGCCCGAGCAGCGCAGCAAACTGGACCAGATGGCGCAGGAATTCGTGCAGGGCCTGCTCACCGCCGACCCCAACGGCCCGGAATTCAAGCGCAAGAGTGACACCCTGCACAACCTGGGCGGGCAGGACATCCGCGCGGCCGCGAACGTCAGCAACCGCATGCTGGACCGGCCCATCAAGGCCACCAAGAGCGGCCTGTACGACGAGAACAGCACCGTCACCAAGGGCCTGATGGACCTGCGCCGCACCGTCGAGGCCCTGGACCCCTCCCGGCAGGGCGGCGCGCTGAGCCCCCGCAAGCTGCTGGGCATGATCCCCATGGGCCGCAAGGTGGACGACTACTTCATGAAGTACCAGTCGGCGCAGGGCCACCTGAACGCCATCCTGGAAACGCTGTACCGCAGCCAGGACGAGCTGCGCAAGGACAACGCCAGCATCGAACAGGAGAAGGTGAACCTCTGGAACGCCATGCAGCGCCTGCGCCAGCACGCCTACGTGGGCCGCGCTGTGGACGACGCCCTGAGCCGCCGCATCGCCGAGATCGAGGCCACCGACCCCGACAAGGCCCGCGTGGTGAAAGAAGAACTGCTGTTCGCGGTGCGCCAGCGCGTCACCGACGTGCTGACGCAGCTGGCCGTGAGCGTGCAGGGTTACATGGCCCTGGATCTCGTGCGGCGCAACAACCTGGAACTCATCAAGGGCGTGGACCGCGCCACCAGCACCACCGTCAGCGCCCTGCGCACCGCCGTGGTCGTCTCGCAGGCGCTGGTGAACCAGAAGCTCGTGCTGGACCAGGTCACCGCCCTGAACACCACCACCGGCAACATGATCGAGGGCACCAGCCGCATGCTGCGCGAGCAGTCCGCCGCCATTCACCAGCAGGCCGGCAGCGCCACCATCAACCTCGATCAGCTCAAGGCCAGTTTCGACAACGTGTACGCCGCGCTGGACCAGATCAGCGACTTCAAGGCCCAGGCCCTCGACAACTTCAGCCGCACCATCAACACCCTGCAGGGCGAGGTGGACGGCGCCCAGCGCCGCCTGGACCGCGTGCGCAACGAACTCGCCGAGGACGCCACCCGCGACCTGAACGTGCAGAGCCGCACCCGCGACGACCTCAGCCTGTAAACCCCGCAAGGAAGCGGCCCCGCCCGGTCCTGTGCCCGGCGGGGCCGCCCCGTTACGCCGCTTACGGCGCCCGGTCGGCCGGGAGGCGCGCCGGCCACCACGCACGCGGCCCCAGGTCGTACGCCAGCGCCGGCACGAGCACCGTGCGCACCAGGAAGGTGTCCAGCAGCACCCCGAACGCCACGATGAACGCCAGTTGCAGCAGGAACAGGATGGGAATCACCGCCAGCGCCGCGAAGGTCGCGGCGAGCACCATGCCCGCAGACGTGATGACGCCCCCCGTCACCGCCAGCCCCCGCAGGATGCCGGGCCGCGTGCCCAGCCGCAGCGCCTCCTCGCGCACACGGGTCATCAGGAAGATGTTGTAGTCGATGCCCAGCGCCACCAGGAACACGAACCCGTACAGCGGCACGGACGGGTCCGCGCCCGGCAGGTCCAGCAGCCCGTTGAACACCAGCGCCGACACGCCCAGCGCCGTGCCGAACGACAGGACGGTGGTCGCCATCAGCAGCGCGGGCATCAGCAGGCTGCGCAGCAGCAGCACCAGAATCACGAAAATCACCGCCAGGATCAGCGGAATGATCAGCGTCCGGTCCCGGATGGACGTGTCCGTCGTGTCGATGGCGACCGCAGTGCTGCCCCCGATCCTCGCGGTGGCGCCCAGCTGCTCGCGCAGGCCGCGCACGGTGGCGGCCGCCTCGGCACTGTCGGCGGGGGCTTTCAGCGTGGCCTGAAGCAGCACGTCCCCGCCCCGCACGGTGGGCGTCGCGGGCGGCGCGCCGGGAGGGCCGAAGCCCTGCACGCCGTCCTCGGTGACCGGCGCCGACCCGGACGGCCACTCCTCGCTCAGCACCGACACGGCCGCCACCCCCGGGGCCCGCAGCAGCGTGGCGCCCACCGCGTCCAGGTTGCCCTGCGCGGTCAGCACGTACGCCGGGCTGCCGGACCCGCCCGGGAAGTGCTGCGCCAGGGCCCGCTGCCCGTCGCGGGCATCCGAGACGCCCAGCACCAGTTCGCTCTGCGGCACGCCCCCTGCCCGCAGGGTGGGCACGAACGCCGCGCCCAGCGCCAGCAGCGCCGCCGCCCCGATCCACGCCAGGCGCGGCGCGCGCGCGATCCAGCGTCCGATCCGGGCGTACACGCCGGCCGCACTCTGCGCCTCGTCGGTGCGGTGCGGGTCGTAGACCGGCCGCTGCGGCCAGTACGCGGCGCGGCCCAGCACGAACAGCAGCGCCGGCAGCAGCGTCAGCGCCGCCAGCATGGAGAACACGATGCCCACCGCCGCCACCGGCCCCAGCGAATGGTTGGAGCCCAGGTCGCTGAGCAGCAGGCACAGCAGCCCGGCGATCACCGTGCCGCCCGACGCCAGCACCGGCTCCAGCGCCCCCCGCAGCGCCGCCACCGTCGCGCCGTACTTGTCGGCGTGGCGGCGCAGTTCCTCGGCGTACCGCGCGGTGTACAGCAGGGAGTAATCGGTGGCCGCGCCGATCACCAGGATGAACAGGATGCCCTGCGTCTGCCCGGTCAGGGTGAACACGCCCCACTTCGCCAGCCACCAGTTCACCAGCAGCGCCACGCACAGCGCGAACAGACTGGTCAGCAGCACCACCACCGGCAGCAGCACCGAGCGGTACACCGCCAGCAGAATCACCAGCACCGCCCCCAGCGCCACCAGCAGCAGCAGCCCGTCGATGCCGCCGAACGCCGCCGTGAGGTCCCCGGTGAACCCGGCCGGACCGGTCAGGTACGCGGTCACGCCGGCCGGCGCGGCGGCCTTCAGGTCCCGGCGCACCTCCGCCACCACCTCCGCGATGTCCGCGTCCGCGTTGATGGGCATGAACGCCTGCGCGGCCCGGCCGTCCTCCGACCCGATCAGCGGCGAGACGCCCTGCACCGCCTCCTTTCCGTCCAGGGCCTCCACAGCGGCCTCCAGCGTTTCCAGCTCCTCACCGCTCAGTTCGCGGTCGGCGGTGAACACCGCGATGGCGGGAATCGTCCGGTCCCCCAGGAAGTCCTTCAGGCGCCCGGCGACCCGCGTGGCGTCCGCGCTGGCCGGCAGGAAGGTCGTCTGGTCGTTCGAGGACACCTCCTCCACCCGGCCGAAGTACGGCCCGCCCACCCCGGCCGCCGCGAACCACACCACGATGAGCACCAGCGGCACCAGCAGCCGCACGAACCGCGACGGCCCAGACGGAGAAGAGGACATGTCGCAGGATAGCCCCGCCGCCCCCGGCGACCCGTCCCGACCATGGTCGGTGGCCGGCCCGCCTGGCGCGGGCGAATAATGGGGCATGACCCTCGACCCCGGCCGGAGCCCACGGTCCCCCCGGCCCTGGACCCTTGCGCGGCAGTACAGCCTGGCGAGCCTGCTGGTGCTGCTCGCCAGCCTGCTGGTGCTGGGCTGGTGGGTGGGCCGCCAGATCGAGGTGGGCGTCACCCACCGCGCCGCCGCGGCCGCCGCGCTGTTCGTGGAGAACTACATCGTCACGCCCCTGCAGGGCCTGCCCGCCCGGCCCTGGCTGACCGGCGCCGAGAAGGCCGAACTGGGCTGGCTGTTGTCCAACACGCCGCTGGGTCAGGACGTCGTGAGCATCAAGGTCTGGGCGCCCGGGGGCCGCATCGTGTACGGCGATCAGGCCGGCACGACCTTCGAGGTGGACGACGAGCAGGCCCGCGCCTGGAAAGGCGAGGTCGCCTCCGGCATATCCAACCTGACCGAAGACGAGAACCGGCACCTGAAACGCCAGCACGGCCGCCTGCTGGAAATCTACGCGCCCATCCGCCAGGAAGGCACCGACCACGTCATCGCGGTGGCGGAGTTCTACCACACCGTCGCCGCGCTGGAACGCGACGTCCGGCAGGCCCAATTGCGCAGCTGGGCGGTGGTGGGCAGCGTGATGCTGCTCGCCTACCTGCTGCTGGCCGGACTGGTGCGGCGCGGCAGCGACACCATCGCCCGGCAGCAGTCGGTGCTGAACGCCCAGGTTGCCGCGCAGCAGGCCCTGCTGGCCCAGAACGCCGAGCTGCACGAGCGGGTGCAGCGCGCCGCCACCCGCATCGCCGAGGTGCACGAACGGGTGATGGAGCGGGTGTCCAGCGACCTGCACGACGGCCCCGCCCAGGACGTCAGCTACGCGCTGCTGCGGCTGGACAGCCTGGCCCTGCACGCCGGGCAGGAGGGCGCCCCCACCCGCGCGCAGACCCAGCGGGACCTGGACGCGCTGGAACGCTCCCTGACCCGTGCCATGCAGGCCATGCGGGACCTGGCCGCCAGCGTGCGCCTGCCCGACCTGCAGGGCCTGACCCTGGAAGGCACCCTGGACCGAGCCGTCCGCGACCACCGCGCCCGCACCGGCAGCGAGGTCCGCACCGACTGGCCGGCCCTGCCTGCCGACGCGCCGCTCCCCGTGAAGATCACCGCCTTCCGCATCGTGCGCGAGGCGCTCAGCAACGCCTTCAAACATGCCGGCGGGCAGGGACAGGCCGTCCGCGCCCAGGTGCAGGGCGGCCTGCTGACCGTGCAGGTCACGGACACCGGGCCCGGCTTCGACGCCACTCGGCCGGCGGCCGGGGACCGCCACCTGGGACTGGTCAGCATGCGGGAGCGCGCCGAGAGCCTGGGCGGGCACTTCACCGTCCGCAGCGGCCCGGCCGGCACGACCGTGCGCGCCGAACTGCCCCTGACCGAGTTCACCGGGGCCCCCGCGTGACCCCCGTGCGCGTCGTGCTGGTGGACGACCACCCGCTGTTCCGGGAGGGTGTCGCCGCGACCCTGGGCGCCGACCCGCGCTTCGAGGTGGTGGGGGAGGGCGCCAGCGCCGACGACGCCCTGACCCTGTGCACCGCGCTGCTGCCGGACCTGCTGCTGCTGGACCTGCACCTGCCCGGCGGCGGCGTGCAGGGCGCCCGGACGGTCGCGGCGGCCTGCCCGGTCACGCGGATCGTGATGCTCACTGTCAGCGAGGAGGAGGCCGACGTGCTCGCCACCCTCAAGGCCGGCGCGCGCGGCTTCATCCTCAAGGGCGTGTCCGGGCGGGAACTGCGCAGCATCCTGGCCTCGGTGGCCGACGGCGAGGTGTATGTCACGCCCGGTCTGGCCGCCAGCATGCTGCGCGACATGCCCCCCACCCCCACCCTGCCCAGCGGCCTGGACGAACTCACGCCCCGCGAACGGCAGATCCTGGAGGGCGTGGCGGCCGGGCGCAGCAACAAGGAGATCGCCCGCAGCCTGGATCTGACCGAGAAGACCGTGAAGCACTACATGACGAACGTGCTGCAAAAACTTCAGGTGCGCAACCGGGTGGAGGCCGCCCTGCTGGCCCAGCGAGCCCAGGACCGCGGCTAGCGGACAGAGGAGAAGGCGGACCTGCACGGCCCGCCTCCAAAATGAGGGCTTACTTGTACGTGACGGCCTTCGCGCCGTTCACCACGTTCAGCTTCACGTACATGCCGTTCTGGGCGTGCTTGCCCACACGGCACAGCACGAAGTACGACCCGGGACGGTTCACCACGAACGTGGTGGGCGCCGCGGTCGCGCCGGACGGAGCGACCACCGCGGTGGCGGCGTTCGGGAAGGCCAGGCGGGCCTTGAAGGGATCGGCGGGCAGGGCCGTGCCGGCCACGATGGCCATGTCGTGCGGCATGCGTCCGGCATTACTCAGGCTGACCTCCACCGTCCAGCCGAGCGGCACGGTCAGGGTCTTCTCGCCCTTGGCGTCGCCGTTGTAGTTCAGGCCGTTGTTGTGCGTGCCGTGCCCGGCCACGAAGCTGATCTTCACGAGCTTCTTGGCGGCGTCGGCGGTGATTACGGGCGGCTGGGCGGGCGTCGTGGTCGTGGCTGGCGCAGCGGTCTGCGCGAGGACAACCGAGGTCGAGGCGAGAAGCAGGGCGGTCATCACGGTGTTTTTCATGGCATTCCCCCTTGAACGCCCTCATGGTAGGCAGCCGCCCCGGGCGGTGCCTATGGACCTTGGTCGGAGGATCGCCCGGTCCTCAGGGCAGGGTGTGGCCGTGGTCGCGCAGCCAGCGCCGCTGCGTGGGCCAGTCCGGCATGACCCGGGTCACGTGCCGCCAGTAGCGCGGCGAGTGGTTCAGTTCCAGCAGGTGCGCGGCCTCGTGAAGGGCGACGTACTGCAGCGCGGCCAGCGGCGCGCGGCTGAGCTTCCAGTGCAGCCGGATCACGCCGCCCGACGTGCAGCTGCCCCAGCGCGTCCGGGCGGACGTGACCCGCACGTCCGTGAGGCGGTCCTGCGCGCCCAGCTGCGCGGCGTACTCCTGCACCAGCGCGCGGTAGGGGGCGCGGCAGGCGGCGCGGGTCCAGGCGTCCAGCGCGGCCGCCGGGTTCACTGTGGGCAGGTGCAGCACCGCGCCGTCCCGCCGGGCGCGGCGCACGCCCGGGTCCAGCCGGACCGTCAGCCCCTCGCCCAGGAACGGCACCACCGCCCCGTCCGACAGGTCCAGCGTGGCGGGCACCTGCCGGGCGGCGTACCGGACCAGGTGCCCCTCCGCCCAGCCGCGCCGGGAATTCAGGAAGTCCAGCAGGTGCGTTTCCGGCGTGCGGGCCGGCGCGTACAGCGTGACCGTGCCGGGGCTCACGCGCAGCGTCACCGTCCGGCGCCGCGCGCTGCGCTTCAGAACCACGTCCACCCCCGCGATCACCCAGGGATCAGGGGAAAGGGACAGGCGGGGCGGGACAGGGGAGGGGCGCACGGCCTTTTCAGGAAACCGCAGCCGGCCCCGAAAAGACAGTGAGCAAAGCCCGGACGCCGACGTTCATGGTCGGCGTCCGGGTCAGGGGTGGCTTACAGCTGGTTGTAGGCCGGGGTGAAGCTGTCGCACTGGTTCGGGTCGGCCGACTTGAAGCCCCGCATGAACCAGTTCACGCGCTGCTGGCTGCTGCCGTGCGTGAACGAGTCCGGCACCACGTACCCCTGCCCCTGCTTCTGCAGGTTGTCATCGCCGATGGCCGCGGCGGTGTTCACGGCCTGCCGCAGGTCCTGCTCGGTCAGGTTCGTCTGCTGCCGGGTGCGGCTGGCCCACACGCCCGCGAAGCAGTCGGCCTGCAGTTCAAGGCGCACGCTGTAGCTGTTCGCCTCGGCCTCGTTGCCGCGCGCCTGGGCGCTGCGCTGCTTGCGTTCCACCTGATCGGCGATGCCTAGTTCGTTCTGTACGTGGTGCCCGATCTCGTGGGCGATCACGTACGAGTACGCCAGGTCCCCGCCGCCGCCCAGACGCCGGTCCATCGTCTGGAAGAAGCTGGTGTCGATGTACACGCCGTTGTCCAGCGGGCAGTAGAAGGGCCCCACGGCGCTGTTTGCGGTGCCGCACCCGCTCTGGGTGGTGCCGGAATACAGCACGGTCTTCGGCGGGGTGTAGGTGCGTCCGGCCTGCTGGAAGACGCTGCTCCACACGTCGTTGTTGCTGCGCGCGATGCGGTCGATGAACTGGTAGTCCTCGTCCTGCTGCCCGGGCGTGGTCGTGCCCTGCGGACCCGTCTGCTCACCCTGCGTGGGTCCACCGCCCAGCACCGTGCCCGGGTCGATGCCGAGGAACATCAGCACCAGCGTCAGGATCAGACCCCCGATCCCACCGACCGCCAGTCCGCCGCCGGGCAGGCCACCGCCGCCCCGCCGGTCCAGCACATTGCCACCACCTGGAAGATTCTGCCAATCCATACCGGTCGTTCTCCTTCACGGCCCGCAGGGACGCGCGAGTGCCGCGCGCCACCCCGCCTTGATGTCAGGGTCGTTCTGCCGCCCTGGCCGCCAGGGCCGGGAGGGTGCCTCATTTTAGGTGGGGGTTCCGCCGCGCCTGGTGACGCAAACCTTTAGGTTTCCGCGGTCAGAGGCCTGGACTGAAAGAGGGACCAGGAGGATCCCTCAGCGTTCCTCGAGGGCCAGCTGAATCAGGCGGGTGACGAGTTCGCTGTAGGTGAGCCCGGCCGCCTCGAACAGCTTCGGGTACATGCTGGTCGTGGTGAAGCCCGGCATGGTGTTCACCTCGTTCAGCAGCACCTCGCCGGTCTCGGCCACGTAGAAGAAGTCCACCCGCGCCAGCCCTGCGCAGTCCAGCGCCCGGAAGGCCCGCAGCGCGAGGTCCCGGATCTGTTCGGCGACCTCGGCGGGCAGGCGGGCGGGAATGTGCATCTGCGCCTGCCCCTCGGTGTACTTCGTCTCGTAATCGTAGAAGTCCGCGTCGAAGCTCAGTTCCCCCACCGGACTGGCGATGGGCGTGTCGTTGCCGAGAATCCCGACCTCCACCTCGCGGGGCTTGTGGCGGGTCATGGCCTCCACGATCACCCGCCGGTCCAGGCTGAACGCCAGGTCCAGCGCCGCGTCCAGGCCCGCGCCGTCCTTGACCTTGCTGATCCCCACGCTGGACCCCAGGTTCGCGGGTTTCACGAACACCGGGTACCCCAGGGCCTCCACCCGCTCACGCACCGCCGCCGGGTCCCGCTGCCATTCGCGGCGCACCGCCAGCGCCCACGGCACCTGCGGAATGCCGATGGAGGCCAGGACCTGCTTGGTCATGACCTTGTCCATGCTGGCCGCCGAGCCCAGCACGCCGCTGCCCACGAACGGAATCCCGGCCAGGGTCAGCAGACCCTGCACGGTGCCGTCCTCGCCCATCGGGCCGTGCAGCAGCGGGAACACGGCGTCGTACCCCTCGGCGCTGGCGGCGCGGTGCAGCACGAGGTCCCCGCCCGCCTGGGCCTGCCCGGTCTCCAGCGCGCGCTGCGTTTCGGTGGGCGGCAGCCAGCGGCCCTGCTTGCTGATCACCACCGGCGTCACATCGAACTGGTCGCGCGGCAGCGCGTTCAGGACGCTGCGCGCGCTCATCAGGCTCACTTCGTGTTCTCCGGACTGACCGCCCGCCAGCAGCAGGATGCGCTTCTTCACGCGGCGCAGTATGGCACACCCCTCCCGGCCTCCCGCCCGGCAGAAATGCCCTTGTGCACGACCTGAACCGGACCTGCCGGAACCCGGGGGCACCGGAGTCTGGATGTCTGGTCCTCCCGGGCCGCCGGGCCCCGAAAAGCCGCGCTGAGGGGGGGGCGGTGGGGGGAAATCTGCGGAACTTCACACACGTGCATGAGCAGTCGGTTATGATGCGCGCCGTAGTCCAACTCAGTTTCAGGAACCCAGGGGTCAGAACGGCCCCCCGGACCTGCGCATATCCCCAGGAGGAATATGAAGAAATTTGCTGCCCTCGGCACCCTGCTCATCCTCACCACGGCCCTCGCCGCCGCCCCCAAAGACACCCTGGTCGTCCAGCTGTCCTCCGACATCCCCACCATGGACCCTGGCGTCACCTACGACACCGCCTCCGGCGAAGTCGTGGAAAACATGTACGAAACCCTGATCACCTACAAGGGCGCCAGCCTGAGCCAGCTCGAGCCCCTGCTGGCCACCGCCTGGAAGATCAGCAACAACAGCAAGACCTACACCTTCGACCTGCGCAAGAACGTCAAGTTCCACAGCGGCAACACCATGACCTGCGCCGACGCCGAGTACAGCTTCGAGCGTAACCTGGTCACCAACAGCGCCGAGTCCGGCAACTGGTTCATCGCCGAGAGCCTGCTGGGCACCGGCAGCAATGCCAACGACGACAAGACCATCACCTGGGCCCGCATCGACAAGGCCGTCGAGTGCAACAACGCCGGCCAGCTCGTCTTCAACCTGCCGAAAGTCGACCCCGCCTTCCTGGCGAAGCTCGCCTACGTCGGCCAGAGCGTCGTGGACAGCAAGCACGCCGCCAAGATCGGCGAGTGGAGCGGCAAGGAAGCCGACTGGAAGAGCTGGGTGGGCAAGGACCTGACCGCCAGCAAGCTCGCCAGCCAGCCCAGCGGCACCGGCGCGTACAAGCTCGTCCGCAAGGACGCCAACGCCGCCCTGTTCACCGCGCACGACGCGTACTGGGGCAAGAAGCCGGCCATCAAGAACGTCATCATCCAGAAAGTTCCCGAGCCTGCCGCCCGCTACCAGGCGTTCCTCCGCGGCGACGCTGACCTGATCGAAGGCACCGGCCGCGCCGGTGACACCGACAGCGTCAAGGGCAAGCCCGGCGTCGTGTGGGTTGAAGGTATCCCCAACACCAGCGCCAGCGCGTTCTTCATGAACCAGAACATCAAGGCCACCGGCCTGCTCGGCAGCGGCAAGCTGGACGGCAAGGGCATCCCCGCCAACTTCTTCAGCGACGTGAACGTCCGCCGGGCCTTCAGCTACGCGTTCGACTACGCCGGTTACATCCGCGACGTGCAGGACGGCCAGGGCATGCAGCGCACCGTGCTGCTCCCCGACACCTTCCCCGGCTACGCCGCGAACGTCAAGAAGTACACCCTGAACACCAACCTGGCCAAGGCGTACTTCCAGAAAGCCTGGGGCGGCCAGCTCTGGAAGAACGGCTTCGTGCTGACCGCGAACTACCGCGCCGGCAGCAAGGCCGCCCAGACCGCCATGGAAATCCTCAAGAAGAACATCGAGAGCCTGAACCCCAAGTTCCGCGTCAACATCCAGTCCAAGCCCTGGAGCGAGATGCTGGAATCCAGCAAGAAGGGCCAGGAAGCCATGATCGTCATCGGCTGGGCGCCTGACTACGCCGACCCTGACAACTTCATGTACACCTTCTACAGCAGCAATGGGTACTACTCCCCCCGCAGCAACTTCAAGGACGCCAGCGTCGACAAGTGGCTCGAGCAGGCCCGCAGCACCACCAACACCGCCGAGCGCAACCGCCTGTACGCCCTGGTCGCCAACCGCGCCTACGAGCAGGCCCCCTACATCCTGATGCCCGCCGGCGTCGGCTACCTCTTCCACCGCGACAACCTGGTGGGCGCGAGCAAGGCAAACTTCAACACCATGATCAGCTTCGCCTTCACGGGGACCTTCTGGAAGGAACTCAGCAAGAAGTAAGCGCCCGACTGACCTGCCCCCCTGGGCAGCGTCCGCACTGACCGCGGGCGAGGTGACCACTCCGTCACCTCGCCCGTTTCAGGTTCTGCGAACGGGGTTCTTAAAGTTCACTCTGAATCCTGCGATACTGTGGGGCGGTTACCCATGATCCTGCACACCGCAACCCGACTGTCATTCCCTGCCCGGCCGGCCCTCCGGCCGGGCCACAGAGGAACCCATGCTTAATTTCGTCCTCCGGCGACTCATCCAGGTGCCGATCGTCATCGTGGTGCTGTCCATGATGGTGGTCGGCATGACCACGATGCTGAGCCCCGACCAGCGCGTCGCGCCGTACATCCGCTCCGAGCAGCAGGCCGCGCAGAAAGACAAGATCATCGAACAGCTCGGTTTCAACGACCCCTTCATCGTGCAGTACACCCGCTGGGCGCAGAAGACCCTGTCCGGCGACCTGGGGTACTCCCGCGCGAGCAGCAAGGACGTGGTCGCCACCATCAAGGAGCGCCTCCCCGCGACCCTGGAACTCACGCTGGTCACCGCCATCCCGATCATGCTGATCGCCATCTGGCTCGGGACGCTGGCCGCGCTGCACAAGGACCGCTTCATTGACCAGGTCGTGCGCGTCCTCGCGGTGCTCGGGTACAGCCTGCCCACCTTCGTGCTGGGCATCGTGCTGCTGGCCATCTTCTACGCGAACCTGAACTGGCTGCCCGGCACCGGGCGCCTCGAAGCCATCAACGAATTCTCCGTCGGGGACCTCAGGCGCTACACCGGCCTGCTCACCCTGGACACTGCGCTGAACGGCCGCTGGGACCTGTTCCTCGACGCGATCCGCCACCTGGTGCTGCCCGCCGTGACCCTGATCATCGTGCTGTCGGCCGACATCCTGAAGGTCATGCGCAACAACATGCTCGAGGCGCTCACCAGCGACTACGTGCGCACCGCGCGCGCCAAGGGCCTGAGCGACCGGGTCGTGAACATGAAGCACGCCCGCCGCAACGCCCTGCTGAGCATCGTGACCCTGGGCGGGTTCCTGATCATCGGCCTGCTCAGCGGGTCCCTGATCACCGAAACCATCTTCGCGTACCCCGGCGTGGGCCAGTGGGTCGTGGACGCCGCCCGCCAGACCGACCTGGCCGCCGTGCTGGGCTTCGCCATGCTTTCCGCCGTGATCGTCGTGCTGGTCAGCACCATCGTGGACCTGCTCTACGGCGTGATTGACCCGCGCGTGAGGTTCGACTGATGACAACGACCGCCGCCCCTGACCGCCTGCGCGGCAAATCCCGGTTCCAGCAGTTCTGGGTCAGCCCCGCCATGCGCAAACTGCGCCGCAACCCCCTGGCCATCACCGGCCTGATCATCACCCTGCTGTTCGTGCTGATGGCGATCTTCGCGCCGTTCCTCGCCAAACCCAGCGGGGACTGCATGCGCGACCTGAACATCGCCACGCCCAACGAGGTGTTCAAGCCCGGCGTGGCCCTGCAGGCGATCTTCGCGCCGCCCAAGGCCTGCTACAAGACCGAACGCCTGAGCTTCCAGGCGCAGCCCGGCGCGCCTGACGCCCGCGCGCCCTTCGGCACCGTGAACGGCTACAACATCTACTACGGCCTGATCTGGGGCGCCCGCACCGCCCTGAAGATGGGCTTCGCGATCGTGGGCATCACCCTGATCGTGGGCATCCTGGTCGGCGCCATCAGCGGCTACTACGGCGGCTGGGTGGACAACCTGATCCAGCGCTTCATCGACGTGATCTTCGCGCTGCCGCCCCTGATCATGACCGTGGTCGTCCTGACCATCCTGCGCGCCCGCCTGATGGGCGGCGGCACCGAGTACGACCCGACCTTCCCGATCATCGTGGCGTTCTCCATCACCGGCTGGGCCGGGTACGCCCGCATCATCCGCGGGGAAGTGCTGCGCACCCGCCAGCTCGAGTACGTGGACGCCGCCCGCGCCCTGGGCGGACGCGACATGCGCCTGATCCTCAAGCACGTCGTGCCCAACAGCGTGGCCTCCGTGTTCACCATCGCCGTGCTGAACCTGGCCACCGTGCCCCTCGGCATCGCCGCCCTGTCCTTCCTGGGCCTGGGCTTCGAGAGCGGCTACAGCGAGTGGGGCCAGCTGGTCGACGCCGCCCGCGCCTGGCTGAAGTTCGACTACTGGTACGTGCTGGCCTACCCCGCGGCCTTCATCATCCTGTTCAGCCTGGCCTTCAACCTGTTCGGCGACGGCCTGCGCGACGCGCTCGACCCCAAGACCCGCTGAACCCCGCATCACAGGCGGCCCGCACGAAAGATTCCGTGCGGGCCGCTTCCTTGGTATCTCAGCGCGCGAACCGGTCCAGCCGCGCCTGCCCCCACAGGAAGAACGCCGCAGCCAGAGCGAACAGCGCCAGCGCCGCCAGCGGCTGCGCCAGCAGCGAGCACCCGAACAGGAACGGCACCGCCGGCGCCGACGCCGCCTGAATGGCCGCGCCCACCTGCGCCTGCACCGGCGGCAGGTCCGTGGCCCGCGCCGTGCGCCCCGCCAGCCACAGCGCCCCGCCCGCCACCCCGGCCGCCAGCACTGCCAGGCCTAGCACCACCGTTACCGGCAGAAGCGCCGGCTGACCCAGCAGGGCGTACGCGGCGCCCAGCACCACGCCCGGCGCGGCCAGCACCCCGAACGCCAGCCGGTACGCCCGCCCCGCCGCCCGGCGCCGCGCGGCCGGAGAGCCGTCCCGCAGGTCCAGCAGCAGCGGCTCGATCAGGGACCGCCGCGCCACTCAGCCGCCCGCCGGGTCCGGCCGGGCCTGCACGATGGCGGGCCGGCCGGCCACCAGCACCGCCGTGCCCGGCTCGAGCTCCTTGCGCACCCGGGCCACACTGCGGCCCCCCGCGAAGTGGCCCGCCTGCCCGACCGTCCGGCCGTCCAGGGTCACTTCCGCACCCGCCGGCCAGCCCTCCGGGCCCTCGGCGTCCAGGCGGGCCAGGTGGTAGCGGGTGTTGCCGCGGGCCTCCAGCCGGGCCATGATCTCCTGCCCCACGTAGCAGCCCTTGCGGTAACTGATCGCCGGAAGGGGCCCGTTCACGTCCAGGCCGATCTCCTGCGGGAGCGTGCCGGCCAGGGCGTCACGGCTCACGTCCGGCAGGCCCGCCTGCACGCGCCGCTCCTCCAGCGCCTCCAGGGGAGCCTCCCGGCCCCCCAGCGCGGCCAGGACGGCCGGCTCGTCCGCCAGCAGGAAGTGCAGGTCCAGGCCCGGCGTACCCGTGCGGTTTACCCGTGCGGTCAGCACCGTGCCGCCCCCCCCGGGCAGGGCGAACGCCTGCACGTCCGCCCCGGCCGGATCCCAGCCGGGCAGGTCCGCCTCCTGCCAGACGTGCACTGTGCCCAGCGTGCCCGTCAGGTCCTCCAGCTCCACCTGATCAAAGATCCGGTAGCGTTTCAGGCGCGCCAGCAGCGCCGGGGCGTGCCCCGCGTCCAGGTGCACGTAGATGTCGTCCGCGCGGCGGTACACCCGGGCGAACTGCTCGATCTGCCCGCGCACGTTCAGGAAGGCGCAGGGCACCATCCCCGGCACGGGCGCGCGTTTCAGGTCGCCGGTCATCTGGCCGTGTATGAAGTCCACTCGGTCCGCGCCGGTCACGCGCAGGCTGCTGGAAGGAATCCGGGTCCACATGCCGCCAGTATGCCGTGAGCGCGCGGGCCGGGCCGTCCCGGGCCTCACCTTCCGGCGAGGTCGGCTCAGTCGCAGGCCTGACCGACCAGCTGGGGCTGCCGGGCGGGCGCCAGCTGCGCCTCGCGGGTCAGGTGCCAGCGCGACAGGTCCGCGGCGGCCTCGCGCACGATAGCGCGGGCGTGCGGCAGCGCCGCGCGGCGGGAGTCCAGGTTGCGGCTCACGAGGTCCTGCAGGTCGTCCAGGTTGCGCAGGTGCGCGCCGGGCACGCCCGCGATGTCCGGGTTCAGGATGCGGGGCACGCTGATGTCGATCAGGAACATGCCCCGCGCCCGGCCGGCCAGGGCCGCCTCGACCTCGGTGGCGCCCAGCACGTAGTGCGGCGCGGCGCTGGAGGCGATCACCACGTCCGCCTCGGGCAGCACCTCCTGCAGGTACTCGTGCGCGCAGGCCCGGCCGCCCAGCTTCTCCGCCAGGGCCTGCGCGCGCTGCGCGGTGCGGTTCACCACGATGACGTCCTGCACGCCGGCGGCCCGCAGGTGCGTCATGGTGAGTTCCGCCGTCTCGCCCGCGCCGATGATCAGGGCGGTGCGCTGCCCCAGGTCCCCCAGGGCCTCGCGGGCCAGTTCCACCGCGGCGCTGGACACGCTGACCACCCGGTCGCTCATCCCCGTCTCGAACCGCACGCGTTTCCCGGCGGCCAGGGCGCCCTGCGCGATCTTGTTCAGCAGCGGCCCGCTCAGGCGCAACTCGCTGGACGCCTGCCAGGCGCGCTTGACCTGCCCCTGGATCTGCGTCTCCCCGATCACCAGGCTGTCCAGGCCCGCCGCGACGCGGTACAGGTGCTGCACGGCCGCCTCCCCGCGGTACACGTACAGGTGCTCGGAGAAGGCCTCGCCCCACGCGGCCTCGAAGGCGGCGGTGGCCGAGGTCCGCAAGCCCACCAGGTACACCTCGGTGCGGTTGCAGGTGGCGAGCAGCAGCACCTCCCGCGCGTGCGCCGCGAGGCGGCCCAGCAGGACCTCCTCGAACCCGGCGCGCACGGCGGCCCGCTCGCGCACCTCCACGGGTGCGGTCTGGTGGTTCAGGCCCACCACCACGAAATCCAGGGGGGCGGGCTGGGCGGGCATGGCGGCCAGGAAGCCGCGCGCGGTGGGGCAGGTGAGGGTCACGCTCGGTCCGCCTGCCTGGACGTCGGGACGCGCCTGACCCCGGTGCGGGGGAGGGGCCACGGGACGTGCCAGCACTTCATGAAGACAGCATACCCGACCCTGGCGGGTCACTCGTCCCGGACCGAACGGTCAGAAAGCTGATCTGGACGGGATTTCGTCCCCTCAGACGGCACGGCCCCGAACACCGCCTGCGCCAGTTCATGAAGACCCGGGCGCGCCGCCACGACCACCTGCCCGAAACCCAGCGCCCGCGCCACCTGCGCCGAGGGCTCGCCCATCACCACCACCGTGCCGCCCACGCCCACCTGAGCCGCCAGCCCCCGCACCGCGCTGCCCGAGGCCAGCACCACCGCGTCCGCCCGGCGCAGCGCCGCGCACTCGGCCAGCGTCAGGCGGGTGGGCTCCGTGCGGTAGGCCTCTACGCGCCGGTACCCCACGCCCCGCGCCGCCAGCGCCGCGCCCAGCGCCGGCTCGGACCGCTGCGAGGTCAGGTGCCACACCACCTCGCCGGGCCAGGCGGGCAGCTCGGCACCCAGCACGCTCGCCTCCGCCCGCGACGGCTGGAACGCCGGACGCAGCCCCACGGCCTCCAGCACCGCCGCCGTGCCCGCCCCCACCACCGCCAGCCGCAGGGTGCCCGCTCTCGGCCCGGCCCCCAGGGCGGCCAGCGCCTCCCGCAACGCCCGCGCGCCCTGCGGGCTGGTCACCGCCAGCCACCCCTCGCCGCCCGCCGCCAGCCGCGCCTGCACCACGGCGTGCCATGCCGCGACGTCCGCAGGGGGCGTGAAGCGGATCAGCGGCACCTCCACCACCTCCACCCCTCCCACGCTCAGCAACTCTGCGAGGTCGCCGTTCGTGCCGGCCGCCCGCGTGACCGCCACCAGCGGCCGGTCCGGAGGGGAGGGCGCGCGGGACATGCCCCCAGCCTACCCCGGGCAGGTTGTCCGGTTCTTGGGACTCGGCGCGCGGGCGGCGCGCATCCCCGATAATGCACGGACCGCCGTGAGTCCCCGACCCGCCACCCCGATCCCCCCACCCGGACGACCCGCATGAACCACGCGTTCGTGGACGCCAGCTGGAACGAACAGCCCGACGGCAGCGGCCTGGGCGGCTGGGGGCTGGTGCTGCTGCGCCCCGGGCACCTGCCGGAACGCTACCAGGGGCAGCTGGACTCGACGGACAACAACGCCGCCGAACTGCGCGCCGTGCTGGAAGCCGTGCGGCTTGCGCCGGCCGGGGAGCTGCTGGCCGTGTACACCGACAACCAGGCCGTGATCGCCACCCTGGCGCGCGGCCGCGGCCCGGAACTGCTGCAGGACCCCGCCCGCGAGGTGCATGAGGAGGCCGCCGCCCGGCAGGTGGGGCTGCGCGTGGGGTACGTGCCTCGCACCCGGCGGCACCTGCGGGCCGCGCACGACCTCGCCAACGACGCCCGGCGCGGCACCAGCCCCGCCTCTCTGGTGTCCGGGGCGGAGGTGCTGATCGAGCAGCGGGCCGGGCAGCACGAGGCCCGGGTCACGCTGCGCCGCAGCAACGGGCAGCGCACCGAACGCGTCACCGCGCACGTGCAGGACGATCCCCTGTCGGACATGCCGCCCAGCGCCCGGGCGCTGCTGACTGCCGTGACCCTCGCGCAGCCCGGCGAGACGCTGCACGTGCGCCGCGCCAGCAAGGTCGCGCAGGCACTGTGGCAGCGGCCCGAACGCGCCCTGCGCCCGGCCGTGCAGGCCGAACTGAATCGCGCCCGCGCCGAGGCGGACGGCGCGGGCGTGCAGGTCGTGTTCACGGCCTGAAGGTCAGGGCGTGGGGCTGGGCCGCGCCTCCACCGTCACGCGCTGCTCCTGCCGCAGCCCCCGCAGGCCCACCTGCGCGGCCGCCGTGACCGGCACGCCGACTGCGTCCGCGGCGTCCTGCGCCACCGTCTGCACGAAGAACTCCATGTCCCGCACCACCGGATGCGCGACGAAAGCGTCCATATAAGCGTCCAGGCTGAACAGTTCCAGCAGCTGCGTGCCGGGCCGGTACCGCAGCGTGAGGGTGCTGCCCGGCGCCGGGTTGTGCGTGGCGGGGCACAGTTCCGGCAGGTGCAGCACGTGCTCCACAACCGTGTCCAGGTCCGGGCGGGCGTTCCCGATGGTCCGCAGCCGCGCGGCCGGGGTCGGGACCTCAGGCATCCGCGGGCCGGGCGCCGGCGCGGCGGGCCCGCAGGGCGAACAGGGCCGCGATGGCGTACTTGGCGATGATGTCCGCGAAGATGATCTGCAGGATGTCGCGCGTGCTCATGTCGCCGTAGAAGGCCAGCAGCGTGAAGATCACGCTGTCCAGCGGCACGCTCACCGCGTTGCTGGTCAGCACCCGAGTCCACCAGCTGCGGTGCAGCAGGCGCTGGTACACGGCCGTGTCGGCCAGCTCGCCCACCAGGATTGCCAGGAAGGACGCGCCGATAAACCGCCAGGGCGTGTCCAGGTACAGCGCGGCCAGCGTGTTCACCGCCAGCGCCAGCGCGATCGCCAGGTACACGGCGTTCAGGCCGCCCGCCCGGTGAATCCGGTCGCGCAGCGTGAACACCGCCGCGAAGAAGATGGTGCCCACGCTCAGCAGGCCGAACACCGGCAGCGGAATGAACTGGTTCAGGGTCAGGTTCGCCAGCAGGATGCTCAGCGCGTACAGGCCGATCAGGGCCAGGGGCAACGGAACGGCAAGGTTCCGCGCGTCGGACTTCAACATGAATGACCTCCCAGGTCACGGGTCTTCAGCCGCAGCGACATCACAGGTCACGGGCCGCCCCGCAGGATACGTCATCCGGCTGCCCCGGCCGGGCGCCCCGGCACAATGCGGCGTGCCCGGCCGCGCAGGGCGGGCCGGGCACACAGGAGGGCGGGGTCAGCGGCGGCGCAGGAAGCCCAGCGGCCCCCCCGTGCCCCGCGCCTCGCCCCCGGCCGGGGAGAGCGCCGTGACCGCCTGCGCGGCGGCCAGCAGCCACTCCGGCACGCCCCGCTCGCGCAGTTCCGCGCCCGCCACCCACTCGGCGCCGTGCACCTCCGCCGGGTTGGGGTTCAGAATGCCCGAGCAGTACTCCGCGCCGAATACGAGGTACAGGCGGCTGTCGGCCCGGCCGTCCTCGCTGCCGCGGCCCACGTAACTGCCGACCAGCCGCAGCTCACCCACGCCCAGGCCCACCTGCCGCAGCAGGATGCGGCGCAGCTGCGTCTCGGCGACGGCCTCGCCGGCCTCCTCGCGCAGGGTCAGGCCCGGCAGGCTCAGCGCGCCGCCCGGCAGGATCGGCCGCCGCGGCTGCACCAGCAGGAACGCCCCGCGGTGGTGCACCAGCCCGAACAGGCTGACCTGGAAGGTGGTGGAGGCCGGCGTGGCCGCGGCCGGCCGGGCGGAGGCGGGCGTGGTCAGGGTGATGTTCGGCGGTGAGGCGAACGGCACGCGGCGCGCCGGGGCCGCCGGCCGGGCGTCGGGAAGGTCAGGGGCGCTGAGCGTCGGGTCGGGCAGGGGTGCGGTCAGAGGCAAGGTCGGGTCTCCGGGGGGACCTCCCGGCGGGAACACGCGGCGCAGTGAAGCGGGAGGGCAGGGCACACAGGTTTGTGAGCTTTACCACACCACCGTAGCAGAAGAACGCCGCAGCGGCGAGGACAGCACCTCCCCGCCCAGCGCGCCCGCCACCTCGAAAAACGCCCCGTCGTGCGCCGGACTCGTCCAGGCCGGCGACTGCACGAGCAGCACCGCCTCCACCCCCCCCAGAATCGCCTCCAGGCCCCCCCAAGAGCCTTCCCCGGAGCGAGCCAGCGTGACCCGCGCCAGCACGTCCCCCGGCAACAGATCCGCCAGCTCCGCCTGGGTGCGGTCCAGGTCGAAGCCCTCCGCGACCGGCAGCCCGGCATGCCACGCCGGGTACAGGCAGGTGTACCGGCCGATCAGGCCCCCGCGCAGCCCCAGGCCCGCCCAGTTGCCCGGCCGCACCCGCGTGCCGTCCCCGCTGAAACTCACGAGATCATGGTGACTGTCCACGTTCAGCACGTCCCGGCCCGGAAAGCGCTGCAGCCACGCCCACGCCTCCGCATGACTGAGCGCCACGAACGCCGGCACACCCGCCAGCCCCCGCAACGCCTCCCAGCCGGGGTACAGCGGAAAGTCGTCCTCCAGCACCGACCAGTCCCGCCCGCCGCGCTTCACCGCCCGGTCCCGCCAGGCGTCCAGGCGGTCGTACTCCCGGTCGCGGGTGCCCCAGATGGGCGCGTCGAACACCAGTTCCCGCGTGCCGGAGAAAGCGTCCCAGTCCACCGAGAGCAGCGTGCCCGCCATGCCCGGCAGGATACCTGCCGCTCAGCCCTCGTCCACGCTGCCGCGCCGGAACGAGACCCACGCCGGCCGCGGCCGGAAGCCCAGCCGCTCGTTCAGCGCCAGCATCGGCCGGTTGGTCGTGGCATTCCCCGTCCAGATTTCCGTGACGCCCTGCTCCCGCGCCCACTCCAGCCCGCGCAGTTTCAGGGCCAGCGCCACTCCCTGGCGCCGCCACGCGCGGCGCGTGCCGGTCAGGCCGATCTCCAGGCGGTGCGGCCCGGCGTCCGAGCGCCACAGCTCCGTCAGGGCCACCAC
This sequence comes from Deinococcus ficus, assembly GCF_003444775.1. Classification (NCBI taxonomy): domain Bacteria; kingdom Thermotogati; phylum Deinococcota; class Deinococci; order Deinococcales; family Deinococcaceae; genus Deinococcus; species Deinococcus ficus. The sequence continues at coordinate 683,549 of NZ_CP021081.1, forward strand.
CTCGTCCGCGTCCGTCACCGCCAGGAACACGCCCTCCGGGCACGCGCTGGGCTCGGCGGCCCGCTTGGTGAGGTCCTCCAGGGTGAGTTCCGTGGCGGGCGCGGTGCGCGGCACGTCCGCCCGCGCCTCCGCGAACGCGTCATGAAAGGCGCGCATCGCCTCCTCACGGCCCAGCTTCTCCTGCAAAGCCGCGAACGACACGGCCCGCAGACCTTCCGGCAGGTGCCGCTCGGCCTCCCAGGCGGCCATATCAAACGTGCCCAGGTCCAGCACGTTGTCGAAAAAGCGCATGTGCTCCGTGAATCCCCGCGCCTCCAGGAACCGCACGGACACCGGCCAGGTCTCGTACGCCCCGGCCGACAGTTCCCGCGCGCCGCGGGCCTGCAGGTGCGCCTCGACCTCGGCGGCCAGCCGGGTCCCCAGGCCGTGCCCGCGCCAGTCCGGGTGCACGCCCAGGTCCAGCGAGTAGCGGTCCGGGTGGTACTGCCCCGGGAACTGCAGCACCGACGCCGCGCCCAGCACCTGCCCCTGCCACTCGGCCAGGACGTGCCACAGGTGCGGGTTCACGCTGGACTCCCGCAGGAACTTCAGTTCGTTCTCCAGGCTCTCGGCGGTGATGGGGTGGTCGGGGTTCACGGCCGTGAGCAGCGCCGCCACCGCCGCGTGGTCCGCAGGAGTCATCTCCCGGACGGTCACGGCTGCCGGGTCCAGCCGGTTCAGGGGTTCACTCGTCATATGTCGCCTCCACGTCCGCGGGCCCGATCTCGCCCAGGCGGAACTGAATGAGGGCCGGCTGCGGCCGGAAGCCCAGGCGGGCGTTCACGGCCAGCATCGGCGCGTTCGTCAGGTCGTTCTGCGTCCAGATTTCCCGCGTGCCGCGCGCCCGGGCGACCTCCAGGGCCGCCCGTTTCAGCGCGGTCGCCACGCCCCGGCCCCGCCACGCGCGGGCCGTGCCGGTCAGGCCGGTGTGCAGCCGCGCCGGCTCCGCCGGGTCGAGCCACAGCTCGGTCAGGCCCGCCACCTCGCCGGCGCCGGTCACCGCCAGCAGCATCCCCTCCGGCAGGCACAGGGGATGCGCCAGGTACTCCTCAATTTCCTCCGCGGTGTAGGGCGCGGCCGGCACGGTGCGCGGTTCGTCCGCGCGGGCCGCGTTGAAGGTGGCCCGGAAGGCCTCCAGCGCGGCGGTCCGGCCCTGCGCGACGATGAAGTCCGGCAGGGCCACGAGCCGCAGCCCGTCCGGCAGCCGCGCCCGGTCCGGCTCCGGGTGGGCGTCCAGCGTGAGCACGTGGTCCACCTCGCGCGACACCTCCCGGAAACCCCGGCCGATCAGGAACGCCACGGCGTGCGGCTGGTCCTCGGCCGCGGCGGCCCGCACCTCTCGCGCACCGCGGGCCTCCAGGTGCGCGCGCACGGCCCCGGCCAGCGCCGTGCCCACGCCCCGCCGCGCGTGACCGGGCGGCACGGTGATCACCGCGTGGTAGCGGTCCGGGTGGTGCGCGCCCGCCCACTGCGCCACGCCCGCGAACCCCACGACCTCCCCGCCGCGCTCCGCCACCCACTGGTGCAGGTGCAGCCCGCGGGGGCTGCTGCGCACCTTCTGCGCGGAGACCTCCAGCAGTTCGGCGGTCACCGGGCGGCGCGGATCGGCGGCCTGCATCACGGCGGCCACCGCAGGGTAGTCCGCGCGGGTCGCGTCCCGGACGTGCAGGGTCATGCGCCGTCCAGGTGCAGTTCGTAGCGGTAGCGGGTGTTCGTGCGCTGGAAGCCCAGCGCCTCGTTCATGGTCAGCATCGCCACGTTCGGCGCGTCGTTGAAGGTCTTGATCAGCCCGCCGCCCCGGGCGTCCAGGGCGCGCATGGCCGCGATCTTCAGCGCCTTGGCGACGCCCTGGCCGCGTTCGGCGCGCAGCACGCCGGTCATGCCGATGTAGTAGAACCCGCCCGGGTTCAGGCCCAGCGTGCTGTACCCCACCAGCGGCCCGGTCAGGGGGTCCTGCTGCCCGGGCCGCACGGCCACGAAGGACAGCTCCGGCTGCAGGGCCGGGTCTTCCAGTTCGTCCTTCACCCACTGGTCCAGGCTGCGTTTGGTGAGCACCGTGCCCATGGGCACGTCCTGGAACAGCTGCCAGTCGAGTTCATGCAGCCAGCGGCGGCCTTCCGGCCAGCCCAGCACCTCGGACAGCGGCACGAGCTGCACGCCCGCGTCGGCTACCCGGGCCATCAGGGGATCGAAGGTGCCCAGGTCGAGGCTGGCGGTGTGCAGTTCGGACTCGAAGCGCTCCCAGGCCACCCGGAAACCGCGGTGGTCCAGGAAGGCCCGGCCGGGCGCGTCACGGTCGCTGCCGCTGACCATGGTCCGCACCTCCCGCGCGCCCCGCTCCTTTACGCGGCGCAGCAGTTCGTCAAAAAGCGCCGTACCCACCCCCTGGTGCCGGTAATCCGGGTGCACGCCCAGGTTCCCCCAGTAGCGCCATTCCTCGAAGGAGAAGTCGTCGTGCCCGATGGCGCCCGCCCCCAGGATCTGCCCGTCCCGTTCGGCCAGCACCTCGGTGTGAAAGAGCTCCGGATTGCGGGTCGCCTGCCAGCGCAGCAGGTTCTCGGCGGTGGTGGGCCAGTCGGGGCTGGCGGCGGTCAGCACGGTCGCCAGGGCCTCGGCGTCCTCCGGGTAGCGGGGCGCGCGAAGGGTGAAGGAAGGAACAGTCGTCATGCCCTCATGGTGAACCGGGCCGCCTGCCGGGCACATGAGCAACATGGCGGAGGGCCGGGGCCGGGCGGCCGGGCGCCCGTATGCTGAGGCGCATGAGCCTGCCGGACCCCACCCGTGAGCGCCGCCTGAAGCTGCTGATCATCGTGCCCCACCCGGACGACGAGGTGTACGGCGCGTCCGGGACCCTGATGACGTACCTGGATGCCGGCGAGCCCTGCGGGCTGGTCACCCTCACGCGCGGCGAGGCCGGCCGCACCCTGGGCCTGTGCGACACGCCCGAGGAACTTGCCCGGATGCGTGAGGTGGAACTGGCCGCGGCGCTGGACACCATCGGCCTGACCCGGGACCCGGGCAGCGTGTTCGAGCACCACACGTTCCCCGACAAGTACCTGCAGGACCAGCCGCTGGACGCCCTGGCCGGCGTGGCCCGCGAGGCCATCACGCGCCTGAACCCGGAGATCGTGCTGACCTTCCCGCCCAACGGCAGCAACGGCCACCCGGACCACGTGACCACGCACCGCGCCGTGAAGGCCGCCTGGGACAGTCTGCCGGACAGTGAGCGGCCCCGGCTGTGGTACTACGCGTCCGACACGCCGCCCGAGAACGAGGCCCTGCGCGCGGCGTGGCTGCAGCCCACCGTCCGGCACGACGTGACCGCGTACGTGACCCGCAAGCTGCAGGCGATCGGCTGCCACCGCAGCCAGGCGCTGAGCACCGTGGACTTCCTGCGCAAGTTCCCGGAACGCATCACCGAGGAAACCTTCCACGAACTGAGCTGAGCCCTCCCCAGGCATATCGATTAACGCTGCGTGTGTGGGGCACGGGGGAGGGCCGCCCTACACTCCGGGCGGCCCAGCCCGCTCTCCACGTTCCCGTTCCCGCCCGGGCCTGCCCGGCGCCCCCGGAGGTTCCCCCATGCCGACCATCCAGACCCGTCACTTCAAGGCCCCGCAGACCGAGCTGTACTACGAGTCGTACGGCGAGGGCCGCCCCGTGGTGCTCATTCACGGCTGGCCGCTTTCGGGCCGCATGTGGGAACGGCAGGTGGACGCCCTGCGTCACGCCGGGTTCCGTACCGTCACGTACGACCGCCGCGGCTTCGGGCAGTCCGGCAAGACGCCCACCGGGTACGAGTACGACACCTTCGCCGCCGACCTGAACGACCTCCTGGAAACGCTGGACCTGCGGGACGTCACGCTGGTCGGCTTCAGCATGGGCGGGGGAGAGGTCGCCCGCTACGCTGCGCACTACGGCGCGGGCCGGCTGCGCAGCGCCGTGATGATGGGCGCCGTGCCGCCCCTGCTACTACAGACCGCCGACAACCCGGACGGCCCCATGACCCCCGACGCCATTCAGGGCATGGTGCAGGGCATCGCGCAGAACCGCCCGAAGTTCTTCGGGGAGTTCGCCAGGGCCTTCTTCAACCTGGACCGCCACGCTGACCTGCTCGGCGAGGAATACCTGGCGTTCACCGCCGGCCTGATCTACCAGGCGTCCCCGGTGGCGACCCAGGCCTGCGTGCACGCCTTTTCCGAAACGGACTTCCGCGCCGACCTGCCGCACCTGACCGTGCCCACCCTGATCCTGCACGGCGACAGCGACCAGATCGTGCCCTTCGAGAAGAGTGGCGCCCGCATGCCCGAATTCCTGCCGCAGTCCCACACCGAGGTCATCAAGGACGGCCCGCACGGCCTGTACGTGACGCACGCCGACGAGGTCAACCGCGCTCTGCTGGCCTTCCTGAACCGCTGAGCGCCGGGGGGCGGCGCATACTGCCGGGATGCCCGCGCCGCTCCCCGCCTTCCTGCCGGAGGTCGTCCGCGGCCTCCAGGCCGTGCCCGGCGTGCTGGGGGTCGCCCTGGGCGGCTCGCACGCCACCGGCACCGCCACCCCGCACTCCGACGTGGACCTGAGCGTCGCCTACGACGGCACCCTGGACCTGGACGCCCTGGGCGCGCTGTGCCGCGCGCTGGACGACACGCACGAGGCCCAGCCGTCCCCCGTCGGCGGGTGGGGGCCCTGGGTGGACGGCGGCGCGTGGCTCACCATCCAGGGCGCGCGCGTGGACGTCATCTACCGCGACCTGCCCCGCGTGCGGCAGAGCGTGCACGACGCCCTGGCCGGCCGCGTGGCCCTGCACGCCCAGACCGGACACCCGCACGGCATCCACGCCCACCACTACGCCGCCGAACTCGCCTGCTGCGTGCTGCTCTCCGACCCGGACGGGCAACTGGTCGCCCTCCAGCGGCAGGTCGCCACCTACCCGCCGGCTCTCTCGGCAGCCATGCAAAGCCACTACCGCTGGATGAAAGGCTTCTGGCTGGACGCCGCCGCCAAAGGCCTGAAGAAAGGGGACCGGCATTACGCCCGCGGCTGCACGTACGCCGCCGTGCACGCCCTCGCCGAGGAACTCTGCGCGCGGCACGGCGTGTGGCTGCTGAACGAGAAAGGCGCCCTGACGCGCGCCGCCGCCCTGCCCGGCGCGCCCCACGACCTGGAAGCCCGCGCCGAGGCCGCCCTGCGGGCCCTGGACCTTCCGGTCCTGCACGCCCTGCTGGCCGCACCCGAGGGGGCCTGACCTATGCTGGGCGCGTGCTGACCGGCTCCCTCCTGAACAGTGAACTGGCGACCGAACTGCGGCTCGCCTTCGACGACGACCGAGATGCCGAGACGTTCCTGCTGCGCCTGGACCGGCACGGCCCGGAACTCGTCCATCACCTCGGCGCCGTGTACGGCCCCCTGGCCCCCGCACTGCTGGACGGCCTGATCGAATCACTGCTGCACGCCACGCACGCCCGCCTGCCCGACCTGCGCCGCCTGGACGAGACCCGCCTGCTGCGCCCCGACCACTGGCAGCGCCCGGACCAGCTGGGGTACGCCGCGCCCGCCCACCGCCTGGGCGGCATCCTCGCGGACGTGCGCGGCCACGCCGCGTACCTGCACCAGCTGGGCGTGACCTACCTGCACCTGCACGGCGTTCTGGGCCACGAGGGCGGGCAGGCCGGCGACCACCGCGCCGTGCACCCCGCCCTGGGCACCCTGGACGACCTGAGCGCTCTGGCCCGCGACCTGCGCGCCCAGGGCATCAGCCTGGGCGTGGACGTCACCCTGGATTGCATTCCCGCCGCGCACGCCTGGGCTGCCCAGGCCGCGCAGGGCAACGCCCGGCGGCAGGCCATGCTGACCGGCGACGCCGCCGGGGACGGCACGCAGGCCCTGAACTGGGGCACCGCCGCCGTGTTCCGCGAAACGCTGGACGCCCTGCTGGACCTCGCCAACCGCGGCGTGGAGGTCCTGAATCTGCGCGGCTGGCAGCACCTGCACACCCC